>CAVEWV010000117.1:0-7672 GCA_963619535.1 Acutalibacteraceae bacterium
TTGCCATGCGAGCGCATACTTACGGGCTGATTTGGCTTTCCGCCCGCCGCCCGCCCGCTGTCCGCTTACCGTGCATGGCCCGCCGTGCCAGTCCCGCCTGCCGCACGCCGTCCGCAAACCCGCTGCCGCACGTCACCTACCGCCTGCCAAACGAGGCCTTAAGTATGCGCTTGCGACCCCGTCTGGCTCGCGGATGAGAAGATGCGACTTGCAAAGCACCTGGTAGATTGCCTGCTGGATTTTGGGCTATTTGGCCAGCTGCCAGGCGAGCGCATACTTGCGGGCTGATTTGGCTTTCCGCTGCCCGCCGGCTGTCGCCCGCGGCTCGCCTCCCGCTTCCCATAGTCCGCCCGCCGCCCGCCCGCGTCAGCCTCGCCTGCGCCGGCTCGCCGCCTATGGCCAGCTCGTCGCCCGCAAACCCGCTGCCTCACGTCATCCACCGCCTGCCAGACCGGGCCTTAAGTATGCGCTTGCGGCCTCGTCTTGCTTGCAGATGAGAAGAGGCGACGTGCAAAACACCTGGTAGACTGCATGCTGGATTCTGGGCTGCTTGGCCGGTCGCCGTGCGAGCGCATACTTGAACCCCCGTTTGGCAGGCGGGCCAAGGAAACGGCGCCCAAGCACTGTCGCTTCGATAGGACACGGCCCTCGTCTGCGGTAGGGAGGTGGCGATGGGACACATGCGGCCCATTCACGCTTTCCCACATTTGGATGAGACATGCTCCTTGCTTGTTGCTATTGAAGGTTGGGTTTGTGGACGCGGTGATGCGCGGCCTCGGGAGTCATGAGCGCGTCTGACTTGCGGCTTTTGTTGCCGGCCCGCATAGGCAAGCCGCAATGTCCGCCTTGGCGAGAGATGCCGTGCGCGCCATCGAGACGGCCTTGCATTGCCATCGCCGTGTTGATAGGAACTGCGCCGCGCCGCCGTTTCGCTCGATAAACGAAAAAAGCCAACTTGCGCTGGCTTTAGTAAAATCAATGGAGCGGACTACGGGACTCGAACCCGCGACCCCAACCTTGGCAAGGTTGTGCTCTACCAACTGAGCCAAGTCCGCATGTGCGAGGAAGAACTATACGGCATTTGTTGGTCGGGCAGTAGTGTGAACGCGTGATTCACATATCCTACACAGCAAGGTCCTGGGTGGCGTCGTGCTGGCTCATGGCCGTGCTGGCGCTTCGCCCGGCGCCGTCGCCTGGGTGCGACCGAAAGATTGCATCTTGCAAACAACAGGTAAAGCAGCGGGTTTTCCCAGGGTTAGGACAAATGCCGAGTGCTACTCTATGCATATTTTCAGGTTTGGTCGGGGTTGAGCTGCCTGGCCCAACGGGGTGAAGACAAGAGAAAGGTTCATTACCATGAAGCTTGCAAACATCAAGGGCGTCTCCGCCACCGTCGCCTCTCTGGCCCTCGTGGGCACGTGCTTCGCCGCTCCCGCCATGGCCGAGCAGGCCTCCTCCGTGTTCGCCTCCACCGACGCCTCCGCCGAGCAGGCCGAGGCTGCCACCCCCGAGGCTGCCACCCCCGAGGCTACCGCCGTTGCGACCCCCACGCTTGACGCCGAGTCCCAGGCCGCTCTGGGCCAGGTCCTCTCGGCCCTGGGCTTCGACCAGGAGACCATCGACGCCATCGTGAGCGCCGACTACTCGCAGTATGTCAGCGATATCGATTCCGACCAGCTGGTCGACGCCGTGTCCCAGGCTGCCCAGCAGGTGTCTGAGGAGTACGGCATCGACGCCGACACCCTGAACGCCTCCGCCGAGGAGCTGGCCCTGGCCGTGTCCGAGGGCCTCGCTGAGCTGGGCATCGACGGCTCCACCATCGACGCCGCCGCCACCGAGCTGGCCGACGCCGTCTCCACCGCCGTGGGCGAGTTCGCCGGCACGGTCGGGTCCTACCTGTACGAGCAGGGCTACCTCACCGACGGGTACATCCTGTACTCCGGCGACTCGGCCCTTTCCGCCGACGAGCAGTCGCAGGTCGTCGAGTACGCGGGCCTGAACTTCCTTGTGCCTTCCGACTTCACCGGCGTCACCCTGACCGCCGAGGAGCTTGACCAGGCCCTGGGTGTCGAGGGTACCGAGAACTCCCTGGCCGACGTCGTCGACGACGGCTTCGTCGCCATCAGCGCCGACAGCGCCGCCGCCGTGGTCGTCACCCAGATCAAGGCCGAGCAGCTCGAGGGCTTCGACGCCGCCCAGTTCGCCTCCGTGGCCTACTCGCTGCCGTACTTCTCTGCCAGCGCCGACGGGGAGGCGCTGGCCTTCGGCGGCGCCAGCCTGGACGACGGCACGCCCGTCCTGGCCGGCAGCGCCCAGGCGCAGGATAGTTCCTACCAGGTCGTTATCGCTCCCTCCGAGAGCGGCAGCCTCGTCGTGTTCGTCATGTTCGGCGAGGAGGGCGCCACGCAGGCCGACTACGACCAGCTGAACGAGGTCGCCCTGTCTCTGACGGGCACGGGTGCCGTGCAGACCTCCGGCGTCATGGTGATTGACGGCGACGCCACCGAGGAGGAGGTCATCGAGGCAGCCCTCGACCAGGCCGCTCCCACCGAGTCCGCCGACCAGGCTGCCGAGGCCGCCCCTGCCGAGGAAGCCAAGTAAGACATGCCGCAGCCCCGCTTTACTTCCGTCCTTTTCGACTGCGACGGAACCCTGCTCAACACCATCGGCGACCTCGCATATGCGGGCAACCTCGTATGCGAGGCGCACGGTTGGCCCCAGCACGATGTGGATACGTTCAAGCGCATGGTGGGCGACGGGCAGCGCGTGCTTGTGAGCCGCTTCGTCCCCGTTGAGATAAACGACGACGAGGCAGCCCTTGAGGCAGCCTACCAGGAGTTTGTCTGCGCCTACGACGCGCACAAGAACGACACCACGGGGCCTTACGAGGGCATTCTCGAGTGCGTCGCCGCCCTCAGGCAGGCCGGCGTGCGCGTGGGCGTGCTCACCAACAAGAACCACGAGCAGGCGGTGCCGCTTGTGGCAGGCGCGTTCGGTGACGTGTTCGACGCCGTGCAGGGCAGGGTGGACGGCATGGAGGCGAAGCCCGAGCCTCCCATGACGCTCAAGCTCATGGCCGCGCTCGACGCCGACCCCGCGCATACGCTCATGGTGGGCGACACGGCGGTGGACATCGCCTGCGGCAAGAACGTCTCCATCGCCACGTGCGGCGTGACCTGGGGTTTCCGCACCCGCGATGAGCTTGAGGCCGCAGGTGCCGACCACATCGTGGACGCCCCCGACGAGCTTGCCGCCTGGGTGCTCGGGGGCGCGTAGGCAAGCGCCGCACCCTCGTCCACAGCGACGCGGGATGCCATGCCGGCCGGCGCACCGGCCCCGTGCGGGGCATACGATATGAGCAGCCTTCCACTCCTTGGATGCATGACGTCCAGGGGGTGGGAGGCTTTTTCCTGCGCGTCAGACTGCCATGCGGGCATGACGCGGCGGCGGCGTGTTGCCGCGCCAACGGGTCCGCCTGCTCAGGCACATGTCGAGCCCGCCATGCGCGCGCCGGGCTCTAAGCGCCAGCGATGATGTTCCGGAGGCTTTCAGGGCAACGGTCTTTTGTACGCGCAGCCCTGCCCCCGCATGCGGCGGCGCGGTCCCTCTTCGAGTTAGGTGACTTTTTGCATCACTTAAATTGCATATCCAAAGCCAGCTGAAGGGGGTAGTTTACATCCAACGCGCCGCCTTTGCACAGCGGTGCCCTGTCCGCGCCCGACGGGAAGGAAACCGCCGCCCATGCTCAGCAGATTCAGCGTCAAGAAACCCTATGTGATCGTGGTGGCGGTGATCGTCGCCCTCATCTTGGGCGGCGTGTCGCTCACCAAGATGAAGACCGACCTCTACCCCGAGATGGACCTGCCCTACCTGGGCGTCATCACCACCGACGCCGGGGCAAGCGCCGAGGAGGTCGAGTCCGAGGTGACCGACGTCCTTGAGGGTGCCCTTTCCGTGGTGAGCGGCGTGTCCAACGTCACCTCCACGAGCGCCGACAACTACTCGGCCATCTTCCTTGAGTTCGAGGACGGCACCGACATGGACTCGGCGCTGGTCAAGGTGTCCTCGGCCGTGAACGAGGTGGCCTCCCAGCTGCCCGAGGGCGCCGGCAACCCCAACTATATGGAGATCGGCACCGACATGATGGCCACGCTCTACCTGGGCGCGACCGACGACGAGAAGGACATCTACGAGCTCACCGAGTTCGTGCAGGACAAGGTGGTCCCCGAGCTCGAGCGCATCGACGGCGTGGCCGACGTGTCGGTGGCCGGCGCCGTGGAGCAGTCGGTCGAGGTGCGCCTCGACCAGGACAAGATCGACGCCGTGAACGACAAGCTCGCGGCTCACGTCGACGAGAGCCTGGCCTCCGCCAAGCAGCAGCTCGACGACGCCCAGGCGGCCATCGACCAGGCCCAGGCCGAGCTCGACGCCCAGACGGCCCAGCTCGACCAGGCCACCGGCGGCCGCGAGAACGCCCCCGACTCCTACGCCCAGATCGACGCCGCCCAGGCCCAGCTCGACGAGCAGTCCTCCCAGCTCGCGGCCTCGCGCCAGGAGTTCGAGACCCAGCGCGACGCGGCCCTTGCCCAGGCCAACATCGACTCGCTCGTGAGCAAGACCACGCTGGCCCAGGTCATCACCGCCCAGAACTTCGCCATGCCCGCCGGCTACATCGACGACGCCGACGACGGCCAGTGGCTCGTGCGCGTGGGCGAGGGCTTCACCTCGGTGGAGGACCTCTCCGGCCTGGTGCTCGCCGACATCGACGGCGTGGGCCAGGTCAAGCTCTCCGACGTGGCCACCGTCACGCTCATCGACAACGCCGGCGACTCCTACATGCGCATCAACGACGGCAAGGGCATCCTGCTCAGCGTCTTCAAGAACTCCACCGCCTCCACGAGCGACATATCCAAGGCCGTGGCCTCGCGCATCACCGAGCTTGAGGCCGACTACTCCTCCTTGAGCCTCGACGTCCTCTTCGACCAGGGCTCCTACATCGAGCTGTACATCGGCAACATCTTGCAGTCGCTTGTCATGGGCGCGCTGCTGGCCGTGGTGGTGCTGGCGCTGTTCCTGAAGTCGGTGCGCCCCACGCTCGTCGTGGCCTTCTCCATCCCGTTCTCGGTGCTGTGCGCCCTCATCTTCATGTACTTCTCGGGCCTCACGCTCAATGTGCTCACCCTGGGCGGCATCGCGCTGGCCATCGGTATGCTCGTGGACAACTCCATCGTCGTGCTCGAGAACATCTACCGTCTGCGCATGCGCGGCGTCGCCCCGGCGCGCGCGGCGGTGCAGGGCGCCAAGCAGATCACGGGCGCCGTCGTGGCCTCCACGCTCACCACGGTGTGCGTGTTCCTGCCGGCCATCTTCACCACGGGCCTCGTGAGCCAGCTGCTCGTGCCCTTCGCGCTCACCATCGCCTATGTGCTCGCGGCCTCGCTCGTCGTGGCCCTCACGCTCGTGCCCACGCTGTGCACCTTCATGTTCAAGAACGTGCACCCCACCCGCGAGGGCTGGTTCGAGCGCCTGCGCGACGCCTACGGCCGCTCGCTTGAGTTCTTCCTGCGCCACAAGGCCCTGCCCATCCTGGTGGCCCTGGGCCTTCTGGGCTTCTCGGTGTTCGGCGTGTTCTCCATGGGCGTGAACCTCATGCCCTCCATGATGAGCAAGACCATCGCTTCCACGGTGACCATGCCCGAGGGCACCGAGAAGGACGACGCCATCGAGCGCGCCGACCAGGTTGTGGACGCCATCCTGACGGTCGACGGCGTGGAGCTCGTGGGTGCCATCGACGGCAACTCCACGCTGTCCATCCTCTCCAGCGCCGCGGGCTCTGCCGGCTCCGACGCCACGTTCAACTCCTTCACCCTGTACGTCCAGCTCGACGACACCGTGACCACCGAGGCCCAGGTGGAGAACGTGGTTGAGAAGATCGACAAGGCCACGCGCAAGATCGACGCCGAGGTCGTGACCAGCGCCTCCTCCTCGTCGTCCATGAGCTCGATGATGGGCAGCGGCCTGGAGATCACCCTCAAGGGCCCCGACGAGGAGACGCTGCTGGCCATGAGCGAGGACGTCATGGCCATCGTGGGCGAGGTGGACGGCTACGAGAACGTCTCCAACGGCATGGAGGACGCCGCCGACGAGCTCCAGCTCAACGTCGACCGCACCAAGCTCGCCGCCAAGGGCGTCACGGTGGCCCAGCTCTACCAGGCCCTCGCCGCGCAGATCTCCACCAGCGCCGACTCGGCCTCCATCACCGTGGACAACTCCAGCGTGAAGGTGACGGTCATCGACGAGACCGACCAGGTGACCAAGGAGAACCTGCTGTCGCGCGAGATCACGGTGGGCGACACCACGTTCAAGCTGAGCGACGTGGCCACGCTTGAGACCACCAAGGCCTCCACCAGCATCGCGCATGAGAACTCCGAGCGCACCATGACCGTCACGGCCGACGTCAAGGACGGCGAGAACAACGCGCTGCTGTCGCGCGAGCTGCAGGAGAAGCTCGACGACTACAAGGTGCCCGACGGCTGCACCCTCACCCTGTCCGGCGAGCTCGACAACATCACGACCATGCTCCAGCAGATGAGCCTCATGGCGCTTCTGGGCTTCGTCCTCATCTACCTGGTGATGGTGGCCCAGTTCCAGAGCCTGCTGTCGCCCTTCATCGTCATCCTCACGGTGCCCCTGGCCTTCACGGGCGGCTTTCTGGCCCTGCTCATCGCCGGCGAGCAGCTCGACATCATGGGCCTCATGGGCTTCCTGGTCCTCATGGGCACCGTGGTGAACAACGGCATCGTGTTCGTCGACTACGTCAACCAGCTGCGCCGCGGCGGCCTTGAGAAGCGCGACGCCCTCGTGGCCTCCGGCGTCACGCGCATGCGCCCCATCCTCATGACGGCGCTCACCACCATCCTCTCCATGCTGCCCCTCGTGCTCACCCAGGACGTGGGCGGCGCGATGCAGCGCGGCATGGCGCTCGTCGTGGTGGGCGGCATGATCTACGCCACCTTCATGACGCTCTACATCGTGCCCATCATGTACGACATCCTGTACCATCGCGTGCCCGCCGAGGTGGACCTGGGCGACGAGTCCATCGACGAGGACCCCGGCGACGCCGCCGCCTACCTGGAGGAGCTCGCCGCCCACCGCGCCCGTGAGGCCGCGCAGGGCGAGGCCGGCGTGCAGGTGAGCGCGGCCGCCCCCGAGGTGTCCGGTGCGACCGCGCAGCCCGGCGCCCTGCCGGCTTCCAAGAGCGGGGAGTAGGCGAGGGGCGGCGTCTGCCGTGCCTTAGGGCCGAGTCGGCCCTCCATAAGATAGCGGGCGGCCGCCCTGCCGGATTGACCTCCGGCGGGGCGGCCGCTTTCGTATGGGGCGCGCATGCCCCCATGGAGGGCGCTTCCGTGCGAATCACACCAAAAACCGAGGTAACGGCCTGTTGCGCTGTATACAATGGAACGTATGTGAAACGCGCGTCGTGTGACGTTTGTTTACCGGCGCATTGATGGAAGGGGTCATTATGCCCTCGGTATCGATTAGGCAGTCTGCACCGCCCTCGCATCGGGAAGGAAGCGGCGTGTGGGCCGGGCGCCTTGCCGCGCTCGTCGCGGCTGCGGTGGCCGTCCTGGCCGCCCTGGCGCTCGCGCTGCCCGCACCCGCCCTGGCCGAC
>CAVEWV010000118.1:0-7594 GCA_963619535.1 Acutalibacteraceae bacterium
AGCGAGGGCACGCCGCGCATGCGGATGATGAGGTAGCGGGTGAACTCCTTCACCGAGATGTCGGTGATGCGGTCGGTCATGCCGAAGAACATGGGGCCGTTGATCTCGTACACGCGCACGCTCTTGGGCAGCTCGCGCAGGTGCGTGACCTCGGAGTTCTCGTCGCAGTAGTACTTCCAGCCCTTGACCTCGGTCTCCTCGCTCACCATCTTCATGAACAGGATCACCGTGATGGTCATGCCGGCGGCGATGGCGGTCACCAGGTCGAACACGATGGTGAGCAGGAACGTGAGCAGAAGCGCGCCCACGGCGCCCTTCGAGGCCGTGCGGCACAGGTGCGCGAAGTTGCGCCAGCCGCTCATGTTGTAGGCCACCTGCAGAAGGATCGCCGCGATGGTGGGCATGGGGATGAGCGCGGCATAGGGCATGAGGAAGACGAGCACCGCGAGCAGCACCAGGGCATGCACCATGCCGGCGATGGGGGTACGGCCGCCGCTCTTCACGTTGGCGGCGGTGCGGGCGATGGCGCCGGTGGCGGGGATGCCGCCGAAGAGGACCGACCCGATGTTGCCCACGCCCTGGGCCACGAGCTCCATGTTGCAGCGGTGGTGCGACGAGATCATCGAGTCGGCCACGACGCAGCTCAGAAGCGACTCGATGGCCGCCAGGATGGCGATGGTCACGCCGTTGGACAGCTCGTCGCGGAAGAGCTCGAAGCTGAGCTGGGGCATCTGGAACTGGGGCAGGCCGGCCTGGATGGTGTAGAGGTCGCCGATGGTGTTCACGTTCATGCCGAAGAGCGGCACCATCACGGCGCCGGCGATGACGGCGATCAGCGACGCGGGCACCTTGTCGGTCACGCGGGGCCACAGGATGAGGATGGCCAGGCACACGAGGCCCACGAGCAGCGCCTGCCAGTTGAACGTGGAGATGTTGGCGACCACGGCGGCGAGCTTGTCGGCCGCGTCGATGGTGGTGGTGCCGGCCGGGTAGGTGAGGCCCAGGAAGTCCTTGATCTGGCCGATGACGATGGTCACGGCGATGCCGGCCGTGAAGCCGGTGGTGATGGTGTAGGGCACGAAGCGGATGAGCGTGCCGAGCTTGAGCAGGCCCATCAGGATGAGCAGCACGCCCGCGATGAGCGTGGCGGCCACCAGGCCCTCGAGGCCGTCGGTGGCCACGATGCCGGCCACGATAGTGGCGAAGGCCGCCGTGGGGCCCGAGATCTGCACGCGCGAGCCGCCGAGCATGGCGATGAGGAAGCCCGCGACGATGGCCGTGTAGATGCCGCGCTCCGGGCTCACGCCCGAGGCGATGGCAAGCGCGATGGAAAGCGGCAGCGCCACCACGGCCACCACGATGCCCGAGACGATGTCCTTGGGGATCTGGCGGCGCAGCTCCTCGGGGCTGGAGTGCTTGATGACGCTGAACAGAATGGGTTTGATCTTGTCGTGCTGCATGGGCCTGGTTTCATCTCGCCTGAATATGGGGTTGGTTGGGTGTCGGCACAAGCCGGAAATTTAGCATTGTACCGCGCTTATTCACTCAAGGCGCACGTACATAAAACCGCCCGAATTGGAGCCGGGGCAGAGCGACCGGGCCCCGCAGGGCCACCGTCGACGGCGCGCACGGGAACAAGGCGCCCGGCAGAAGGGGGCAAGCGGGATGCGGCCGCGCCACGGCCCGCGGGCAGGACCGCATCCCCCTGGCGCGAACCACACGCTGCGCACGCCGTCCATGGCCTTGCGCTACACTACATGCGCCCGTCCCCCACCCCCAACCAGGAGGCACCCATGGACTTCAACCAGCTCGCTCGCGACCGCTACTCCTGCAAGAAGTACGACCCCTCCCGCCAGGTGAGCGAGGCGCAGCTGCAGGCCGTCCTCGAGGCCGGCCGCGTCGCCCCCACCGCGAAGAACCTGCAGGAGCAGCACGTCTACGTGGCCCGCACCCCCGAGAGCCTCGGTCTCGTCGACGAGCTGACGCCCTGCCGCTACGGCGCCCCCACCGTGCTCGTGGTGGCCTTCGACGCGACCAACGTCTTCACCTACCCCGGCGGGGCGCGCGACTCGGGCATGGAGGACGCCGCCATCGTGGCCACCCACATGATGCTCGCCGCGGCGGCCCAGGGCGTGGACAGCTGCTGGGTCAACTTCTTCGACCCGGCGCTGGCCAAGGCCAAGCTCGGCCTGCCCGCAAACGAGGAGGTCGCGCTGCTGCTCGACCTGGGCTTCGCCGCGCCGGACGCCGCTCCCCTGCCCAACCACGCGAGCCGCAAGCCGCTCAGCGAGACGGTGAGCTACCTGTAAGGACTGCCCGGGCAGACGCGACCCAAAAGAGAGGGAGAGCATGTTGACGACAGGCATCGCATGCTGCGCCCTGGGCGTGGCGCTGGGCATTGCCGCATGCGCCTTCGCGCGGCGCGACCCCAACCGCATCGCCAACGGCTTCGCGCTGGCCATAGGCGTGCTGCTCGTCATAGACGGGGTCTTCTACCTCGTCTGGGCCACACCCCTGGCCGACACCGCGGCCGCAGCCGTGCTGGCCGTGCTCTACTTCGCCCGCAACGCGCTGTTCGCCTTGATCGGGGCGGCCCTGCTCGTGAACGGGGTGCGCGTCGTGCGCCGCGAGGGCCTCTCCCCCACGCACGTGCTGCCCTTCCTGTGGGGATTCGCCCTGCTCGCGGACTTCTATTGGTTCACCTTCGGGCCGGGAATGGAGGCGACCGGGTCGGAGCTGTACATACTGGCCATCACGTTTCTCTCCATCTTCGTGGCGTATGTGCCGCTGACGCTCTTCGCGGCCTGGCTGTCCAACGACATCTGCCGCCTCGCGCCCAAGCGCCCCCAGACCGAGTACGTCGTCGCGCTGGGCTGCGGCATCCGCAGAGACGGCACCGTCACCCCCCTGCTCAAGGGCCGGCTCGACGCCGCGATTGGCGCGTATGAGGCCGGGGGCCGCAAGGCCAAGATCATCGTCTCGGGCGGCAAGGGCACAGACGAGGTGGTGAGCGAGGCGCGCGCCATGGCGAACTACCTGCTCTCCCAGGGCATCCCTGCCGAGGACGTCATCTTGGAGGACGCCTCCACCACCACGCAGGAGAACCTGCGCAACTCCCGCGCCATCATGGAGCGCCTGGGCTGGTCGGGCCAGTGCACCGTCGCCACGAGCTCCTACCACTGCCTGCGCGCCGCCATGTACGCGCGCCGCGAGGGGATCGAGGTCAGCTGCGTGGGCGGACGCACGGCGCCGTTCTACTACCCGGCGGCCTTCTTCCGCGAGTATGCGGCGCTCGTCATGTCCAACCGCGCGACCCTGGCGACCTTTCTCGTGATAGCGGCCGTGCGCTTCGTCCTCATCTTGACGGGCATCATGCCCGAGGGGTTCATCTAGCAGGCGCGCAGGTGCGCTGAGCATCACGGCCGGACGCCGACCCCGCCGCTCAGCGCACCGCGCCCGGCCGGTAGAAGGGCTCGTCGGCCATGCGGCCCTCGGCAAAGGCCCGCGCCACGGCCGTCTCGTAGTCGGGTGCCGTGCGCACCTCGCGCACGCCGCGAAAGACGCAGGGCGCGTCGGCGAAGCACGAGCTGGCGTAGGACCACCACTCCTTCATCCGAAACACCGCCTTGTCGCCCATCTCGGCCCGATACGCGCCGTACAGGCAATCGTGGAAATGCCCAAGCTCCCCGCAGGCGAGGCCCTCGCCTCCCCCGAGTATGCGCGGCAGGGCCGGGTTGGCCAGGACCCCGCGCCCGAGCATGACATGGCGGGTCGCAGGGTAAGCTTGAAGTAGAGCGTCAAAGTCGGCCGGTGAGAAGATGTCGCCGTTGTACGCCACGGGAAATGGCGACCCCTCCAGGGTGGCCCCGTACCAGTCGGGCTTCACAGGGCCCGAGTAGCGGTCCGCCTGCACGCGCGGGTGCACGATGAGCTCGGCCAGCGGCAGGCCGCGATACAGCGCCAGCAGCCGCGCGTACTCGACGGCGTCGGTCACGCCCAGGCGCGTCTTCACCGACACCGGAAGCGCGCTGCGGGCGCACACGTCGGCGAGGAAGGCCTCAAGCCCCTGGGGGTCGCGCAGAAAGCCCGAGCCCTTCCCCTTGGCCACCACGATGTTCGAGGGGCACCCCAGGTTGAGGTTGACCTGCCGGTAGCCCATGTCGCGCAGAAGGGCGCTTGCCCACACGAACTCGTCGGCGTTTCGGGTGAGCAGCTGCGGCACGACGTCGAGCCCCTCGTTGCAGGCGGGGTCGAGCTCCTCGCGCGCACGTCCGCCAAAGCCCGAGCCCAGGCGGGGCGGCGCCAGAAACGGCGTGTAATAGCGCCCGAACGCCCCGAAGCAGCTCGCGTGGACGCGGCGAAAGACGTGTCCCGTCACCCCCTCCATGGGGGCAAGCGAAAACAGCATGGCCTGATTCTTCCTTCCCTGTTCCTTCAAGCGATGGGCCCGGCCGGCCTGCCGGCAAGCCGGTGCGCGCCGGGCGGCCCGAGGCCCTGCGCTACCCCAGCGCCTCGGCGATCGCCGCGCACGTCGCCGCATACTGGGCGCGCACCGGGGCCGCGAGCTCCTCGGCGCCCTCAAGCGAGCCGCCGCGCAGCGCCTCGGTCAGCGATGAGGCCGGCGCGTAGAGGTTGACAAGGCCCAGGTTCTGCGCCACGCCCTTGAGCGTGTGGGCCGCCCGGAACGCCCCCGGGGCGTCCCGCGCGGCCAGGGCCTCCTCCAGCTGGGCGAAGCTCGCGTCGTCGAGGAACCTCCCCGCGAAGCGCGCCACCAGGGCCTCGCTGTCCATCAGGCGGCGCAGCACGTCGTCGTAGTCGGCGCCGAGCTTTTCGTATGCCTCGCGCAGGGTCGTCATCTCGCAGCCTTTCAAACGCAATGGGTCATCGGGTGTCGGCGGCCAGGCGCCTCATTGCCCGCGCTCGCCCGCCCGCTGCCCGGGGATGCCGCCGAGGACCGAAAGCCTCGCCGCGATCCGGTCTTTCACGTCGAGCAGGCATTCTACCAGCAAGGGGTTGAAGGCGCCGCACTTCCCCTCGACGATCATCTGAATGGCCGTCTCATGGGGGATCGCCGCCTTGTACACGCGCTCGCTCGTGAGCGCGTCGTACACGTCGGCCACGCCCACGATCTGCGCCTCTATGGGGATGGCGTCGCCGGCCAGGCCGTCGGGGTAGCCGCGGCCGTCCCAGCGCTCGTGGTGCCAGCGGCACACGGCCCGGGCGGTGCGGAGCATGTCGTTGTCGTTGCTGCGGCTCAGCTTGTCGAGCATGTCGGCGCCCAGGGTGGTGTGCGTCTTCATGACCTCGTATTCCTCGTCGGTGAGCTTGCCGGACTTGTTGAGGATCTCGTCGGGGATGGCCATCTTGCCGATGTCGTGCAAGGCGCTCGCCATCGAGATCATGCGCCGCTCGCGCGCGCCCAGGCCGTATGCGTCGGTCTTCTGCACCAGGCGCTCCGATAGGAGCTCGGTTATCACGCCCAGATGGCAGATATGCTCGCCGCTCTCGCCGTTGCGCAGCTCCATCGTGCCCGCGAGCAGGTCGATGAGCATGCGGGAGTCCTTCTCGCGCTCCTCGTACTGCTGCGAGAGCAGGTTGGTGAGGCGGCGCTGCCGGGCATAGAGGCGGATGGTGTTTCCCACGCGGTGGCGCACCACGCGCATGTCGAACGGGCGCGGGATGTAGTCGCTCGCCCCCATCTCGAAGGCGCGCAGCACCACGTCGTCGCTCTTCTCCGCGGAGATCATGACGACCGGGATGTTCTCGAGCCAGCCCTCCTGGGCCATGCGCACGAGCACGTCGAAGCCGCTCATCCCCGGCATCACGATGTCGAGCAGCACCATCGAGATGTCGGCGCCCAAGGCCCGCAGGCACTCGATGCCCCGCTCTCCGTCCTGGGCCTCGACGATGTCGTAGGCGTCCTCAAGCATCTGCGCCAGCGTCCAGCGGTTCGACTCGGAGTCGTCCACGATGAGCACGAGGGGCTTCTCATGGGCGGACGCCTCGGCGTGCTCGGCCTCGGTGACCACGCAACCGCGCCTGCGCTTGGCCTCGTACATGAGGCGGTCGGCCTTGCGCACCGTCTCGTCGACGGTCTGGCCCGCAGTCATGGCGCCGCCCACGCTGATGGCCAGATGCATGTGCGCGTCGTGGGGCACGGCCGTCTGGGACACCTTGGCGACGACCTCATGGAGGCGCGCGCCCAGGGAGTCCTCCGGAATGCCGGGCATGACGAGCAGGAACTCGTCGCCGCCCAGGCGCACGATGGCGTCGTCCTGGCGGATGACGGCGCGCATGGCGCAGACGGCCGCCTTGAGGGCCTCGTCGCCGGCGTGGTGGCCGTGCGTGTCGTTCACGAGCTTGAAGTCGTCCAGGTCGATGACGGCCACGCCGGCGTCGATGCGCCTGAGGCGCAGGTTGTCCTCGTAGTAGCGGCGGTTGTAGGCACCGGTGAGCGCGTCTTTCCAGATCAGCTCGCGCTGCGCCTCCTGGCCGCCGGCCATGTCGAAGGGCTGGGCGTACAGGATGACGCGCGGCTCTTCGGCAACCTCCACATAACGCGCCGTGACCAGCAGGCGCGCGTCGCCCATGCGCAGCGTCTTCGTGGAATCGCTACGGCTGGCGAGCACCTCCTCGCACACGAGCCGCATGCAGGGGCACTCCGCACCGCACAGAAGGCAGAACGACTCGCTGCGGATGGTCCGCTCGTCGAGCAGGCGCACCACGGGGTAGAGGGCGCGATAGCGCCGCAGCTCCTCCTCCACCTGCTGGAAGGTCATGCTCACAGGACAGGCGTCCACGGGGGCGGCGGGACCGTCGGCGCTCACGCGGGCCTGGGGCATGGCCGGGGACGCGCCCGCGTCGGCACGCGCATCCTCGTCGTTGTGTCCGGCCCCTTCGACCATGGCCGCGCTCCTCTCCCCGCAAAAACCCGACGCTATAGCGCCGCACTCATCCCCGTAACGCCCTGTACCTGCCAAAAAACAAGGGGGGCCGTTTCCGACCCCCCCTCGCAAGACGCTCGAAATTACTCCCACTCGATGGTCGCCGGGGGCTTGGACGTGATGTCGTAGCACACGCGGTTGGCGCCGGGCACCTCGGCGACGATACGGCCGGAGATGCGGGCAAGCACGTCGTAGGGAAGCTTGGCCCAGTCGGCGGTCATGGCGTCGCTGGACTCCACGGCACGCAGGATGATGGGGCGCTGGTAGGTGCGCTCGTCACCCATGACGCCCACGCTCTTGATGTCGGGCAGCACGGCGAAGTACTGCCAGCAGGAGTGCTCGGAGTTGCGCTCCCCCGTCTGCTCAAAGAGGCGCTCGTTGTAGGCGTCGAGCTCCTCGCGCACGATGGCGTCGGCGTTCTTGAGGATCTCGAGCTTCTCGGCGTCCACCGCGCCGATGATGCGGATGGCCAGGCCGGGGCCGGGGAAGGGCTGACGATGCACGATGTGGTCGGGCAGGCCCAGGGCGGTGCCGAGCGCGCGCACCTCGTCCTTGAAGAAGTGGTCGAGCGGCTCGATGAGGTCGAAGTGCACGCCCTCGGGGAACGGGATGAGGTTGTGGTGGCTCTTGATGGTGCTCGCCTTGCCGCC
>CAVEWV010000119.1:0-7563 GCA_963619535.1 Acutalibacteraceae bacterium
CGCGCCCCGGCGGACGCCCTCCCCGCCCGTGCGCCCTCACCCCGCCTGCGTGGCTTGGCCGGCGCGCTGGCGGGCGGCCTCGGCCTCGATGAGGTCCATGAGGTCCTGCTGGGTGTGGATGTCCATCTTGCGGTAGACGCTGCGGATGTGGGTCTTGGCGGTGTCGGGCGAGATGCCCAGGGAGCGGCCCACGTAGGCGGCGGTGCGGCCGCGAGCAAGCAGGCTCAGCACCTCGCGCTCGCGCGGGGTGAGGCCGCTGCGGCCGGCAAGCTCGGCGCATGCCTCGGGAATCTCGTCGCCGCTCTCGGCGGGCTCGCCTGCGGCCAGCCACTGGTGCAGGGCGCCGCGCGGGTCGCTGAACACGAGCAGCACGGCCACGAAGAGGGCCAGCACCACCGCGAGGAACACAAGTGCCAGCGCCTCCTGGCCAGACCCGTGGCCGAACGCGTCGCCCAGCGCGAGACCGGGCAGCTGCGAGGCCTGAAACACCAGGTAGCCAAGGGCATAGGTGCGCACGACGGGCCGGTTGACGCGACGTGCCAGGTCGCCCCAGTACACCACCATGAAGAAGTAGAACACCGCAAAGCCCAGCTCGTTGACAGATGCGGCCACCCAGGCGGGCATGGCCTGCACCGAGGCGAGGGCGGCGCCCGCCGCCGTGCCGATCAGGCCGAGCGCGTAGATCTGCGCCGCGCCCAGGCGCGGGCTGAGCGCCAGGCTCGCCGCGAGCAGCAGCGCCCCCGCCGCAAGCTCGGCCACGGCGGGGCCCACCAGGGCTGCGGTGGAGGCATGCCGGGCGGCGAGCACGGCGCTCATGAGCCCGAAGGCGAAGCCCACGATGGCCGGCAGGATGAGCAGCGTCCAGCTGAACGACACGGCCCGCGCAGCTCCGGGCGGCGGCGGGGGCGTGGGGCTGTCGCCCAGGCGGCGCGTCCCCTCCCAGGCCAGCCACGAGCACGGCAGCGCGCAGGCCACCAGGGCCACGACCTGCGCCTCGCGCGGGCAGGCGAACAGCGCGAGGAACAACGCCGTGGACACCACGAGCGACAGCCCCATGTCCACAAGGCCGCGCCTCAGGCTCATGCGCGAGAACATCTCGCCCCAGGCTATCTTGAGAAAGCCGATGGCCGCCCCGCCCATGCTCGACCCGGCCACGAACAGCGCGGGGTCGCCCGTGTAGGCGGACGCGCACAGGCCCACCGACCCGCCCGCCAGAAGGATGCCCGACAGCGTCATGGCGCCGCGCGACCCCACGATGGTGGCCAGGGAGTCGGAGAGGAACACGATGACGACAAGCGTGGCCACGTTTGCCAGCAGCGTGACGGCAGTGGGCACGGCGAGCATGCCCGTGAGCTGCGACAACGCGCCCGTGGTAAGGTAGGTCTTGCCCACCAGGCACGACCACAGCCAAATGCACGCAAAGCTCGCCCAGCGCGGCCAGCCGCAGGACAGCTCCTCGCGCACCACCGTCGCCCAGGCCCGTGCACGCTGCCCGCGCGGCACCGTGGCGCCCGAAGCGCCGCCTTCCGCGCACGCACCCGCAGGCGCGCAGGCCGGCGCGGCCTTCCCGACGGACTCCTCCATGCGCGCGGACGTGCCCTTCCCGACGGGCGCCCCCATACGCGCGGGGGCCACCTTCCCGGCAGGCTCCTCCGACCGCGCGAACGCGGCCTTTCCCCTCGTCTCCTCCACCGGCAAGCCCTCGACCTTCCCCGTGCCGCGCTTCCCCTCGTGCATCGCGCCCCTGACCCCGCATCCCCCGAAGAACCCCCGCAGACAAAAACGTGCCCGGGGCCCGCGCACGCAAGCGCAAGGCCCCGGGCACGCATTATCGCACGCCTCGGCGGCTGTGGCGGCCGTTGGGCCTCGGCCGACGGTCGCCAGCGCCAGGCGCCGGGCGCGGCGGGCGCGGCGTTACTCGCGCGACTCCGCGGCAGCGGCAGACTCGCCGGCGATGTGGCCCCACACCAGGCCGCCCGTCAGCGACGTGCCCGAGCCGGGGTAGTACAGGCCGTACCAGCCGCCCGAGTTCATGCCGCCGGCGTACAGGCCCGGGATGACCTCGCCGTTGTTGTCGATGACCTCGGCCTTGGTGTTGATGAGCAGGCCGCCCAGCGAGCCCAGGTTCGCCGAGATGTTGAGGTTGGCGTAGTACGGGGGCTTGTCAAGCTTGATGAGCTGGGTGTCGCGGCCGTACTCCAGGTCCTCGCCGGCCTCCTCGATGTTCTGGTTCCACAAATCGACGGTGCTCTTGAGGTTGGAGGCGGGCACGCCGATCTTCTCGGCCAGCTCCTCGACGGTGTCGGCGGAGAAGATGGTGCCGGCGTCCACGGCGCCCTGCACGTCGGCCGCCCAGGGCGTGAGACCCTGCTCGATGGCGTTCTGGTCGAAGACCATGTAGGTGTGGCCACCGATCTGCGTCTCCTGCTGGAAGATGGCGCGGTAGGTGTAGGCGTAGGTGGCGTCCTCGCACACGAAGCGGCGGCCCTTGCTGTTCACGAAGATGCAGGGGATGAGCGGGGTGGCGTTGGTGGTGGCGTTGCCGGTGGCCATGTCGTAGTCGATGGTACCGCCCACGCCCGCGAGCTGGGCGTTCACGGCCAGGCCCATGCGGATGCCGTCGCCGTTGGCATGGGTGGAGATGTAGCTCATCTGCGTGGTGAGGTCCCAGTACTGCTGCTGGTTGAAGCTCTTGCACAGGTCCTCGGCGCGGTCGATGCCGCCCAGCGCCATGATGACGCCCTTGGCGGCCTTGATGGCGAGCTCGGCCCCGTCGCGCTCAACCACGGCGCCCATGACGCCCTTGCCCTGGGTGAAGACGAGGCGCTTGGCGCAGGTCTCGTACTCGAAGGTGACGCCCAGGCGCTCGGCCTCGGCGGTCTCGGCCTCGGTGAGCACGTTGCCCTGACCGCCGGCGCCGCCGCCCTCGTAGACGTGGATGCGGTCGGCGTGCAGGCCCTCGGTGACGTAGGGCACGTGGCAGTTGCCGTACACGCTCACCCAGTTGATGCCGATGCCGGCGAGCCACTCGAGCAGCTCGGGGGCGCGGTCGCACATCGTGGTGATGAGGTCCTCGTGGCCGATGCCCTCGGCCTGCTCCATGTAGCACTGGGCGTGCTTGGCGGGGGTGTCGTCCTGGAAGCTCGTGAACTCCTTCTGCCACCGGGTGCCGGCCGCCTGGATCACGCCGCCCGACATGGCCGTGGTGCCGCCCGACTGCACGTCGACGTCCACGACGATGACCTTGGCGCCGGCCTCAGCTGCCGCGCACGCGGCCGACAGGCCCGTGCCACCCGCGCCCAGGATGAGCACGTCGCACTCCTCGTCCCACGTCTCGGGCTCCTCGGCGGCCTTGGCCGTGCCGATGAGGCCCGAGGTGGCGACCACGGACGCCGCGGCCGCGCACGCGCCGGCGGTGACGAAGTTCCTGCGAGAAAGCTCCTGCATGGTGGATCCCCCTTACGATTCTGCCGAATACGCACGCATGGGCGGGGACGTTGACCGCCTCGACCCTACGCTGCCCCGAGTGTGGCACCAACGCACGCCGTTGGGTATCCCACACCCGCAAACAAGGGGTACCACCGTGCGTGGTAGGGTCCGTGAGCTGGGAGGATGACGATGCGACGGCGCGCGCCAACGGATGCGGGCCGAGGTGCCGCCGCGCTCGGTCGGGGGGCCTGCCCGCCCGCTTTTCGTCAATCGCCCGGCAGGCAGGGGTCGCCCCGTGCGGTAAGATTGCCCCCTGCCAGATGCGAGCACAGGGGGACAGCATGACGACACGAGAAGCAGCCGCGCAAACGCACGGCACCGCGGGCACGGCGCGCGCTGAGGGGCACGCCCCCTCCGACGTGCTCGCGCTGGCGGCCTCCACGCTGTTCTGGGCCTGGTTCGACTCGGGGGTGTTCCGCCCGACGTTCCTCGCGCCGTTCGCCTCGGCGGGCCAGCTGTTCCTCCCCTATCTCGTGTGCGCCGTCGCCGCAGGCGGCGTGGTGCTGCTCGCGGCGTGCTTGGGCGCGGGGAGACGGGCGCGGCTCGCAACGCCGTCGCTCGAGCAGGGGCGCTGGGTGTGCGCGGCGTCGCTCGCGCTCGCCGGGGCGGCGCTTTCGCTGCTCGGCGGCGCGAACTCGTCGCTTGCGCTCGTCGTGCTCGGCGCCGTGGGCACCGGAGGGTCGTGCGGCGTCTTCCAGATCGCCTGGGGCTGCGTGTACGCCCGCGCCGGGTCGCGCATGGCCGGGCGAACGGTCGCCCTGTCCATCGCGCTGGGCGTCCTGGTGGACGCGCTCGTCATGGGGCTCGACGCGCGGTTTGCCGCCGCGTTCACGGCCGCCCTGCCCCTCGTCGGCGCGGGCCTGGCCCTGTTCCTCTACCGCGAGGAGGCCATGCCGCAGGAGAAGGCGCCCCAGGAGCAGGCGCCCTCCCGCCGTGCCGAGGAGGTCTTCGGGGCGCACCGCACGCTCGCGGGGCTGCCGCTGTCGCTTCTCGTGGCCTTCGGGCTGTTCGGCCTGTCGTTTGGGTACTACCAGCACAACGCCGTGTTCTTGCCGGCCAATGTGGCGAGCTACACCTCAGATGCGCTCATCGCGGCACGCGGGGTCACGGCGCTCGCCATCTGCCTGCTACTTTGGCTCCTTCCGCGTCAGACGTACGCGGTGTTCAAGGTGGGCACGCTCGTGGGGATAGCCGGTTTCGTGGCGGCCCCGCTGTTCGGCCTCGTCGAGACGCAGGGCATCGCGTCGAGCGCCGTCATCGCCATCGGGTACACCACGTTCGACATCGCCACCTGGGCGCTCATGGCCGAGCTCGTCCGCACCACCGGGGCGGCCCCCGTGCGCCTTATCGGGTGCGGCCGGTTCGCCATCCACCTGGCCGAGGTGGTCGCCGTGGTGGGGTGCTCGGCACTGGCCTGGCTGCCCGGCGCCCAGGAGGCCCTCGCCTCCACGGTGGGCTACGGCTGCGTCGTGGCGGAGATGCTCCTTTTGGCCGACAACTCGGCGCTGTGGCTGCTTATGAAGTCCGACGAAGGGGGAGCCCAAGGGGGCGACCCCGGCCATCTCGCCCGCGACGCCTCCTCGCCTGCGGCAGACCCCGCCGGCGGCATCGCGCAGGCCGCGGCGTCATACCAGCTGACCGAGCGCGAGTCCGAGGTGCTGGCACTTTTGCTGGCCGGGCACGGCCGGGCGCGCGTGGCCCAAGCACTGGGCATCTCCGAGAACACCCTGGGCACCCACATCCAGCAGCTCTACCGCAAGGTGGGCGTGCACAGCAGGCAGGAGCTTCTCGACCGCTTCGGGAGGTAGGGCAAGCCCGCAAGCCGCAAAAACACGGCATTGCCCCGCTGCCCCAACGCGTTTGGGCGCGGCCCCCCGCGGAGAGCCGCGCGCCGCCGGGCCATGGCCCAAGCGCAGGCGACGCGAAACGCCCCGGGCGGGGATGACCCGTCCGGGGCGCTCATCAGGGAGGGGATGCGGGGTTGTCTGGCCCTTATGCCAGGTAGGCGGCCACGCTCTCGCCTGCGACGTAGCCCTCGACGTCGGCGAAGCCGTTGGACAGGCCGGTCATGTTGTTGGTGTACACCATGCCGAAGCGCTCGCCCACGGTGTTGCCGGCAGCGTACAGGCCCGGGATCTTCTCGCCGTCGGCGTCGAGCACGGCGCCCGTCATGGGGTCGCACTTCACGCCGCCGCAGGCCACGTCCACGAAGTAGGGCATCTCCATGCCCCAGTAGGGGCCCTCGGCCGGGGCGACCACGGACAGGAAGCGCGAGGGCACGCCGAACTCGTCGTCGTGGCCGGCCTCAGCCATAGCCAGGTAGTTGTCCACGGTGGCCTGCAGGCCGTCGGGGTCGATGCCCAGGGCCTCGGCCAGCTCGGCGATAGTCTCGCCCTTGGTGGCCGTCTCCTCGAAGAGCTCGATCTTCTCGTCGTTGTACAGGTAGGTGCCCATCCACGTCTGCATGGCCAGCTCGTTGATGGCCTCGGCGTAGTTGGCGCCGAAGATCTGGTAGGCCACCTTGCCGGGCTGGTTCACGATGGCCATGGGGACGCAGAACGAGCTGGTGGCCTCGTTCATGAAGCGCTCGCCGTTCTTGTTGACCACGATGAAGGGGATGGGGCTGGGGACGTTGGGGGCCTCGGGGCTGATGGCGGTGTTGGCCATGGTGCAGATGGGGGCCGCCTGCATCTGGCCGCCCGCCCACACGGCCATCTGGATGGCGCTGCCGTCGCCGGGGGCGTAGTTGGAGCAGGCGATGGGGTAGACCTGCGGGCAGAACTCCTTGAACATCTCGTCGTTGCCCTCGATGGAGCCGCCGGCGAGGATGACGGCGGGCGCGCTCACCTTGAGGTAGGTGCCGTCCTCCTTGAGCGCGTACAGGCCGGCGACCTTGCCGTCCTCCATGATGAGCTGCTCGCCCTTGGTGCTGTAGCGGATCTCGCCGCCCTGCTCCTGGATCCAGGCGGTCAGGCCGTCGAGCAGCGGGGAGTTGATGTCGCCGCTGGAGACCTGCAGGCCCTGGCCCGGGTAGACCGACTCGGAGAAGTACTCGTCGGCGAGCTGGTCATAGGGGGCCTTGCCGTTGTTGACGAGGTGGACGTACTGGGTGTCGAAGCACTCCGTGAGGTGCTCGAAGACGTCGCGGGAGCGGTTGGCCCAGACGCGGTAGTAACGCTCGTCGGCGCGCATGCAGGAGGCGATCATCTCGTCCTTGATCATGGCGTCGACCTCCTCGGGCGTCCAGGTGATGCCGATCTCGTCGGACCACTTGGAACCGAGGATGCCGTGGACGCCGCCGCCCACGCGGGAGTACTCCATCTTCTCCAGGACCAGGACGTTCTTCACGCCGTTCTGCAGGGCGCTCGTCGCGGCAACGAGGCCTGCGTCGCCGGCGCCCACGATGGCGACGTCGACCTCGACCTCCTCGGAGACTTGGTCGTCCGCGGGCACGGCGGGCGCGTCGCGCCAGGTGCCCTCGGCGGCCTCGTCAGCCTTGGCCTGGGTGGCCGACGCGATGGCGCCGCTCGCCGCCACGGCCGCACCGGCGACGCCTGCGACCTCGACGAACTGCCTCCTGGAAACGTTCTGCATGCCGGACATATCGAATCCCCTTTCGTCATGACGTGCACGGTGATGAGCGTCGCGGGGGCCGGCCCGCCCTGTGGCGCCCCGGCCTCGCGACTGTCCCCCACTGTGCCCGCCGCGCCCGGCCGACGGAAGCCCGCAAACCAGCGATTCGGCCGCGCCACCAGGCCTAAAACCGGCCTCACTTAAAAGAAGTGACCCACTGAGCAGGGAGAATGCTGAGTGTGGGTAGCTTGCGGTGCGGTGGGCGAAAGGGAAGGGCGGCACTCGAGAGCCGGGTCGCGGGGACCTTGGGTGCCTCGAACGACCGGCTGCGGCGCCCGATTCGTTGCCGCGGGCACGACCCAAGCGAGCACAACCTACGCAGTCGGCGCGTTCACCTTGCACAGGATCCGGTCAAGCATGGCGGCGATCTGGCCGCGGGGGATCCGCATGCCGTCGGCCAGCCACTGCTCCAGGACGCCCACCATGCCGCAGACGACGAAG
>CAVEWV010000120.1:0-7544 GCA_963619535.1 Acutalibacteraceae bacterium
AGGCGGGCATGGCCTCGTCGGCGATGTCCTCCATCGACTTGCCCTCCCAGTAGGGCAGCGTCTCCAAAATGGTGGCCTTGTCCTCGGGGGAGATGTAGTAGGGGTCCTTCTCGCGGGTGGAGAAGTCGTCGATGTCGCTTATATACCAGGAGCTCGACTGAAAGTCGGGGTGGAGGTTGGCCCCGCGGTAGGCGTTGGTGGCGGTGCCCACAATGAGCTCGTCGTCAAAGATGAGCGTTGTCATGTGCTCCATGATGTGGCGCACCACCTTGGCGCGGAAGATCGGCACTGCCTCGCCGGCGAACTTCTTGTAGCCTTCCGTTGCCAGCACGAGCCTCTCGGCCGTGATGGTGGGGATGGTGTCGAAGTGCCTGTCGCGCATACGCTGGATTCTCGGGGTGAGCACGTGTCCTCCGTAAGGGTCAGCCCAACCTGCCGGCTGGGCAAAGTGCGTTTTGCCAACCCTTTAGTGTAGGGTATAGGACGACGGGAGAACCCTGCGTAGGCATAGAGGCCTGCTGTTTCCCATATTCCCCACGATGCTTGCGGGTCTCTGCCGGTCGGATTGCATGGTAGGGCACCATTGCAGGGCGCGATGTCGACGAATGTTCCGAATTATGGACGAAAAATGAAGAAACAGGCTTTAAACAAGATTGCCTCTTGCGCTCTCGGCTCGGCTCGTGCATTATACATCCCTGCGCAACGGCAACGAGCACCGAGCCGAGCGCCTCACGAACTGCTTTAGTGTTTCTTGTGAGCTGGCGATTCTTGCTGTGGGGGTACACCCGGTCCCATCCCGAACCCGGAAGTTAAGCCCACACGCGCCGATGGTACTGCAGGGGCAACCCTGTGGGAGAGTAGGGCGTCGCCATCTCACAAGATGCACTGAATCAGGTGAGACTCATTTTGAGTTTCGCTCGTGAGCTGGCGATTCTTGCTGTGGGGGTACACCCGGTCCCATCCCGAACCCGGAAGTTAAGCCCACACGCGCCGATGGTACTGCAGGGGCAACCCTGTGGGAGAGTAGGGCGTCGCCATCTCACAAGATGCACTGAATCAGGTGAGACTCATTTTGAGTTTCGCTCGTGAGCTGGCGATTCTTGCTGTGGGGGTACACCCGGTCCCATCCCGAACCCGGAAGTTAAGCCCACACGCGCCGATGGTACTGCAGGGGCAACCCTGTGGGAGAGTAGGGCGTCGCCATCTCACAAGATGCACTGAATCAGGTGAGACTCATTTTGAGTTTCGCTCGTGAGCTGGCGATTCTTGCTGTGGGGGTACACCCGGTCCCATCCCGAACCCGGAAGTTAAGCCCACACGCGCCGATGGTACTGCAGGGGCAACCCTGTGGGAGAGTAGGGCGTCGCCATCTCACGAGGGACATTTTTTTGTAGATGAGGGTATGTATAAGGCGTCGGCTTCACAGGAGGCTGGCGCCTTTCTTGTATCTGTCCTGTTCCGTGATGGGCGTGGCGTGCCGGTGCTTAAACTGGTGTGTTGATCAAACTCGATCAAACCTGGTCAAACCCGACAAACCAAGCCCGACTGTCTCGTGAGCATATGTGAGGAGGATGTGACCATGGCAAACTACTTCGACGTCAAAGCCGATCCCACGGCAAGGATCTCTCCCAAGGCCTCCATCTTGGGCGACGTGACTATCGGCCCGGATGCAACCATCTTCGGCGGTGCCTACATCCGCGGTGACATGGCGCCCGTCACCATCGGGCACAACACGAACATGCAGGAGTGCGCCGTCATCCATGTGGACACGGATTTTCCTTGCCACGTGGGCGACAATGTGACAATCGGCCATGGGGCCATCGTGCACGGCTGCACTATCGGCGACAACTGCCTTCTCGGCATGGGCAGCGTCGTCATGAACGGGGCCGTGCTCGGGGAAGGCTGCCTGGTGGCGGCCGGTGCCCTTGTGAGCCAGGGCAAGGTCTACCCGCCCCGCACGCTCATTATGGGCGTCCCGGGGCGTGCCGTGCGCGCCATCCCCGACGACGAATACGAGGCCGTTGTGCTCAAAGGGGCGCGCGAGTACTACGAGGTCGGCCGCGAGATGGTTGAGCAAGGCGCGATGTTCAACCCCGGCTCCGACTTCAAGGGCCAGGCATAGGCGCCCATAAGCGCCAGACGAGCTGCCCGGCACATCGTCCGCCGTGCGGCATACGGCTGCGATAAAAGACGTGCGCCCCAGAATCCGTATGGATGCCGGGGCGCACGTCTTGTCGATATGTTCCTCGGCCGTTCGTTGAAGCGGCGTTGTTCTTAGGTTACTCCAGCTCCATCACAGCGTTGGCGCACATGTAGCCGCCGGTGTAAGAGAGGCTGATGCCCTCGCCGGCATATTTGATGGAGGTCGCGCTGCCGTCGGCACAGGCGCCGGCCGCCGTGAACCAGCCGGCGTACAGGCCGGGGATGGGCAGGCCTTCCTCGTCGAGCACCTGCATGCTCGTGTTGATGGCCAGGCCCGTGTTCGTGCGGAAGATGATGCCGCCGACCTCAGCGCCGTAGAAGGGAGGCTCGGTGATGGGGATGAGCCACTCGGGGTTGTAGGGGTAGGTGAAGTCATCCTCGCCGCGCTCGCACGCCGCGTTCCAGTCTGCCACGGCCTGCTCGACGACCTCCGCATCGAGCCCCAGCTTCTCGGCCAGCTCGGCCAGCGTGTCGGCATGGGCGATGACGCCCGACTCGATGGCGTCGTTGGCGCCGTTGCGCCAGTCGCAGTAATGCTCGGGCACAAACTCCTCCACACGGTCCATGTCGGGCGTGATTGGCGTGCGGCAGTGGTGCTCGGAGAAGTTCTGGATGCTCGTCTCGTAGTTGGCGTCGAAGAAGATGTAGCTGCGGTGCCCCGGCGTGGCCGTCTGCACGTTGGCTTGGCGGGTGAGTGCGCCGCCGGTCATGCCGAGCTGGTCAGACGTGGATATGTAGCGCTTGCGGGCGCCGGTCTTGTCGATGGTCAGCCACGGCTGGCGGGCAAGCTGGGTGGCTCCGTTGTACAGATAGGTGCACCACTCGCCTCCATAGCGCTCATAGGGCAGGCCGCCGTCGAACATGGCATAGGAGTCGTTGTCCACAAGCGTGGCGCCAACGCCAAGTCCCATGCGGATGCACTCGCCCGAGTCGCACTGGGCGACATAGCAGTTGTTGGCGTTCTGCAGGCCGGTGGGGCAATAGGCGCGCAGCATGTCTTTGTTGGCCGCAAAGCCGCCGGCACACATGATGACGGCCTTCGTTGCGTGCAGGTATATCTCCTCGTCGTTTTCGTCGAGGGCCTTCACGCCCACGATGCGGCCGTCTGCATCCTTTACAAGCGCCTCTGCGGGGGTGTTCGAATAGAACTGCACTCCCAAGGACTCGCCGTAATCATGCATCTGCTTGGTCACGACCGACTGCTTGGCCGCGGCGACGTCGCGCGATCCGGTGGCCGGAATGAGGGTATTGCCCCACACGACGTACCACGGCACGCCGCACTCGCCCATCCAGTCGTGCGCCGGGCCCATGTTGGCCGCGATGGCAAGCTGCATCTGGGGGTTCAGCGCGTCGTGATGCGCCTCCATCTTCCAGTCGAGCCACTTCATGGGATCGAAGGGGAACTCGGGCAGGGCGCCCTGTGCCTCGTCGGTGTACTTGCTGCCGCCCATGATGATGGAGCCGCCGGCGTTTGCCGTGTTGCCGCCGAAAACGGCGGTCTTCTCGATCAGGATGACGCTTGCGCCCAGCTCCGCGCAGCGCGCGGCCGCGTTCAGGCCGCCGCCGCCGGCGCCCACCACGACGACCTCCGCCTCGAGGTCCCAGTTCGCGGGAGGCTCAACGGGGGGAATGGGGCCCACGTCGGCACCCTCTCCCTGTGCGGCCTCCTCGGCCAACGCCGCCTGCGGGGCAAGCGTGTCGACTGCTCCTGCCGCGCCGGCAAGCGCGGCCCCGCCTGCGGCGAGCGTTCCTGCCGTTACAAATGCCCGACGGTTGAGTTCCAGATCCATGGTCGTTCTCTCCTGTCCTTGTATGGGGATGTCTTTGCGTGTCATCTCTTGCGCGTCTTCTCCAGCGAGTCTCATGCGTGGGCGCCCCGGCTCCGTGCGGCGCGCCCGCGGGAGAGGGGAGTGTTAGCCGATGAGGCCCATCTCAAAGCGATAGGCGGCCTTCATGTTGTGGTCGGCGATGAGGTCGTCGGGCAGCTCGGCGTTGAGCTCGGCGGGGCGGGCGCTCAGCTTGCGCGCCTCGACGGGGCAGACGTAGGCGCACTGGCCGCAACGCACGCAGATTTCGTTGACCTGCGGGTAGCCGGTTTCCTCATCCATGGTGATGCAGTGCACGGGGCAGCGGCCCTCGCATGTGCCGCACTTGATGCAGGTGTCGAAATCGACGTCGAGCTGGTAGTGGCTTACCTGCGAGAATGCCGGGGTCTGAGCGGTCTGCGCAGGGTCGA
Organism: Acutalibacteraceae bacterium; assembly: GCA_963619535.1. GTDB lineage: Bacteria > Actinomycetota > Coriobacteriia > Coriobacteriales > UMGS124 > UMGS124. The sequence goes on from CAVEWV010000120.1 coordinate 4,439, forward strand.
GGGCGCGCCACAGCTTAAAGAGCAGGCACGAGTCGCCGTGGCACGAGCAGATGGCCTCGGTGTCCTTGTCGTAGAGGCTCTGGAGGATGAAGCCGTCGTCGCGGGAGCGTTGCAGATACTCGAGTGCCTCGTCCTTCGTGATCTCGCGGGCGATGCCGCGCTCGATCCAGTAGTGCGCGGCGTTGCCAAACATCAGGCAGGTTTCCACGCGCTGGCCGTTGAGGGGCGACATGTAGTCCTCGCACTTGCCCGCCACGAAGTCCTCGAGGGGCGGGTAGTCCTGGCCGGACTCCGCCAGCGCCTTGAAGCGGCAGTAGCACGGGGCAATTGAGCAAAGGCTCTTGGACTTGATGATCTCCTCGGCGTCGTCGTACGGCAGGATGCCTTCGTCGGCCACGACCGACATGTCGAGCGGCAGGGTGTACTCGGCGGGCGTGCCGCACATGAGGAAGTCTTCCACCACCTCGTTGATGTCGCCGCTGCCCGCGTCAAATCCGCCCTGGTCGGAAATCTTGTCGATCTGATACTCGGCGATGCCCACGACCCACGGCACGTGGTTGTACGTCACGGCGTCGAAGTACTCGTAGCGGTCGAGGTAGCCCTCGGCGGCCAAGTGCTCGCAAATCTCGGTGCATTCCTCGAGGCTGCGGCCCGTGTTGGCATGCAGGTCGTAAGCCGTGAACTTCTCGCCCCAAGGCATGTCGAGAAACGCCTGCGCCTGGTTCTCGTCGAAGGAGTACAGGATGCCCTTGAAGCTCTCGTCGGTGGGGGTGCGGCCCCAGCCGCCCCAGCCATAGGTGTTGATGAGGGCGTGCACCTTCACGAACACCTCGGGCACCACGGTGCCGTCGGCCATGGTGTACTCGGTTTGGGCGTCCACAAACTCGCGGCGCCTGCGGTTGAGTTTGGCCAACGGCATGTCGGAGTTGCCCAACGCGAGCTTTTCGGCCGGGGTTCCCGCCCATGCGGTTTGCGTGACGGCCTCTTCGGCCTGTGCCTGGCTTGCGCTTGACGCAAGGCCTGCGGCCGCAGCCGCGGCGGCACCCATGACACCCATCGTAGACATGAAACCGCGCCTGGTCAGATCTTCCATTTCCAATCCCCTCTCCCTTGTCTTGTCTCGGAAGGCGTTTTCTCCCGAGGCGCTTTTGCACGACGTGTTCCGTGCGTTTGTGACATGCGCAAGTCGTGTGCGGGCACGTCGCTGAGGCACGTGCGCCGAACAGCGGGCGGCGGTATGCAGGGGGAGTGCCGTCGGCTGTTCGCTCGCTTCGTGACGCCCTCATGATGGCGTGGGCTTGGGCGCGCTCCCAATCCGCCATCGGAATGAACCCACCCCCTCCGATTGGAGTAGTTGCCTAAACGGGCATATTGGGGCAAACTGAAAAAAGAATGTTTGCAAGGGGGATTGACAACGATTGGCCAGGTGGCAAGGCATGCAGTGCAGTCGACGGGCATTCGTGGCCCTTCATTGTCTGGGATACGGGCTCTTTTTGCTGAGCTACTGCAGCACGGTGCCGCTCCTCGCCTTTTTCAACCAGGCGGTAGACGGGTGGGGGCAGGTCCTGCTCGTGCAGTTCGGGTTCTTTGCCGCCTTGAGCATCGGGTGCCTCGGCGTTCGGGCGCTTTTGCGCAAAGGTTCCGCTCCTTCTGCGCGCGTCGCCAACCTTGCAAGCTCCACGGCCGTTTGCGCCTGTTTCGTTGGCGCGTTTTTGCTGGCGACCCCCAAGCTTGCTCCTGGAACGGCCCTGTGCCTGACGCTGGCCATGGGCATCTCGTCGGCGTACCCGCTTATGTTTTGGTTCAATGGGCTCAGCTCGATTTACCGCAACTACGGTCGCGTCGCCTGCATCACGACGCTTGCGGGGTCGGGCCTCATCGCCGTCGTCGTCGCCTTGGCGGCGTCTCCCCTGCGCGACAGCCGCTTGGGCCTGCTTGCGGTTTTCATCTCAGCCGAGCTGGTGTGCGCGGGGTGCCGCTGGGCTTTGGGTGCCAAGCCTGCCGGCTTGCGCGCCTGCGGGGGCCTTGCCTGCGAGCGCTACCGCCTCACGTCCTACTCGCTTTCCATGCTTGCGAGCCTGGGCGTCACCGTGGGCCTTACGGGTGGCTACATCGTGTATTTCTGTGCGACCGACCAAGGCATGGCCTCCGGCAACGCCGTGTCGCTGGCCCCTGTCGTCGTCTTTGCCGTGGTCGCCGTGCTTGTCCGCTTCATGTCGGAGAAGCGCCAGCCGCACTTCGGCATGGTGGCGCGCCTGCTCATCAGCATCACGGGCTTTGCTTTGGCGCTTCTGCCCATTTTTGGCACGATGCTGCCCGGTGCAACGTTTGCCCTGTTCAAAACCGTCTTTGCCTTGCAGGGTATCGTGATGATGCTCTTTTCCATCGAGGTTGCGTGCGAGAACGGCCTTGACGTGCTCAACGTGATGCCGGTGAACTACGCGTTCTACTCCCTTATGGCCTGCGTGGGTGCGGTGGTTTTTTGGGTGAGCCAGACGTTTGTCGGCGGGCATACCGCCTGGGAGATCGTGGCGGCGGCGGGCGTCCTGGCCACGGTCATGGTCATCCCCATGCTGCCGGCGACAAGCAGCGCCGCCACGGCCTTCACGCTCGAGGAACTGCCCGAAAACGAGGGGCGTGCCCGTCGCATGGGTCGGGTGCGTGACGGGCTGGCGGGCTCGTTTGGCCTCACCGGCCGTGAGGCCGAGGTGCTCGGCCTGCTCATGGAAGGGCGTTCCCGCCGTGAGATTGCCGAGGCGCTCACGCTGAGCGGTTGGACCGTGAAAGACTACATGAGCAGCATCTACCGCAAGACCGGCGTCCACTCCTACCAGGAGCTTATGGCGATTGTGCAAAAGGAGGGCCAAGAAAGGCAATAGGCCGCCGTCAGAAAGCCTAAGGCAATGCCTGGCGTTTTGACGGCGGCCTCCGTGTGGCCTATGGTGGGCTTTCAGGCCCTTACGAAAACCGACCCGGCGTTTCGATCGACCCTCTTACGCCCAGCCCTTGCCCTCAGAGCCGAAGTCGCAGATGAGCTCCTTGGCGCGGGCGACGATGGCCTCGGTGCCGGGCTTGAGGAGCTTGCGGGGGTCGTAGCCCTTGCCCT
>CAVEWV010000121.1:0-7484 GCA_963619535.1 Acutalibacteraceae bacterium
GCTCGTCCCAGGTGATGCCGTCGCGCCAGCTCTTGCCGTTGCGGCGGACGCTGTTGACCGTGAGGCGCTTCCACCCGTTCGCCTTCTGCTGGTAGAGTACCGCCAGGTAGTCGCGGCTCTCCCACACCATGAGCGGCTCGGTCTCCATCCCGGGCATGATCGGCCATTCCTGCTCCGGAACCGGCCCCATGTGCTCGCCGTACACGCGCATGCCCATCTACGCCACCTCCCTGTGCTTGCGGATCTCCAGCCCTCCGACCCAGAAGCCGTTGAGCGCGAAGCTGGTGCCGTAGGACACGCGGATGTCCGAGACCTTGAGCGTCCCGATGCGCTGGATGTCCACCACGTCGCCGGTCTGCACCAGGTCGCCGTCGGTGTAGCGAGGCCAGTTGAGACGCAGGGTCTCGAAGAACCGGTCCTGCCTGTCTTCCTTGATTGCCATATTTGCCCCGATTCGGTAAGGCCCGTCGCGCTTCTCCGCGTCCCCGTGCGTCTGCTAATCCCTGCGCGGCGGGCCGTCTGTTGTTTAGTTAATAGTCATTAGTTATTAGGCTTATTTTTTGCTTATCGTTTTGCTTTAAGCACGTGCTTTAAGCACGTGCTTATTCGCTAGGTTTCTCTTTAGGTTTGCGCTTGCTCTTCATGCCACCAAGAGAACCAGCTGCTGCCTTTTTCGCTATGTACTGCGCCCGATCTGCGAGGTCGTAGATTCCGACGATGCCGTCTCCGAGCATGGTCGGGTCTATGAGCCTCGCGTCCGCCATGTCCTTGAGGCATTCCGACGCCTGGCCCTCGTCCATCCCCCAGTCGTCGCACTGTTCGAGGACGTCTTCGACCTCGACATGCTGTTGATACTGGTAAGATGCCGCGACCATGAGCCGGAGCTCGTAGTACATGCACACCCCGGCTGGCCCGTGCTTCCTCCTGAGCTTTCGGACGGATGGGAGCGCAGGGAGGTCGAAAGGCATGCAGACGTAGAAGTCCCTCGACACCTAGAACCTCCTAGAACGGGGTCTCGTCGTCGTAGATCACGGGCGCGGGCTGGGCCATCGCCTGGTTTACGGCCACCTGGAGCTGCGGCGAGTACTCGGCCTGCGGCTGCTGACGCTGGGCCTGCTGGTCCTGCTGCCCCTTGGGCTGGGAGCCGAGCACGAGGTCGTCGACCGTCACGTCGACCTTGCTGTGGCGCTGACCGTCCTTCTCCCAGCTCGACCAGTGCACCTTCCCGCGCACGAAGAGCTGCCTGCCCTTCGTGAGGTACGGCGCGACCTTCTCGGCCCTCTCGCCGAACATGCTGCAGTCGAGGTAGTTCGTGTATGCGTTCGTCACCTTGCCTGAATTGTCGGTCGCGCCCTTCCGGTAGTCCTCGACCGCCAGGCCGAACGCCGCGACCGCGGTTCCCATCGCCGTCTGCCTGAGCTCCGCGTCCCTGGTCAGCCTGCCCGAGAGCGTCACGTCGTTGATGTCGCTCATCCCTACCACTCCCTCGCTATCTCCCAGAATTCCCGGATCTCGTCCTCCGTCTTGGGCTCGGGCCTCGGCTCGCAGATCTTCCCGACCTCGTCGCGCGCCTCGCGGATGGTCTTGTACAGGTCCGCCTTCACGATGGTGTCGACCTCGACCCCGTCCAGCAGCCTGCGAAGCTGCCTCGCCGCCTTTGCCCAGCGCTTCCGCTGGCTGTCCGCCAGCTCCTCGACCGTCATGCGAGCCTCCCCTGCGACACGCGCCAGTCGCGGAAGCGCTGCGCGTACTCGGTCATGCTGTCCGGCGCGTCGTCGGTCGCGACCCTGCGCTCCCGGCGCTGGTGGGCGTTCCATGCCTTCGACGCCGCCTCCTCGGTCTCCTCGACCGCGACAGGCCGCTCAGGGCACATGGTGTTCGGGCACTCGACGAGCCAGGCGGACGGTTCGTGTCCGGAGGTGGTCACGCGGGGCATTGTCCCGCAGGTGTGGCATGGGTAGAGCAGGCGCCAGCGGCTCTCGGGCATCGGGCCGTTAGGACTCATACGGCACCCCCTCGTACTCGGGCTCGTCGGCAATGTGGGCCTCGCAGAAGGAGACGGCGACATCGCGGGCGCGCGCCATGTAGTCGCCCCAGTCATCGGTGCCGTCGTAGGCCCCGGCGTTGGTCCAGACGTGGCGCTTGAGCACGTCCACGGGCTGTCCGCACGCCATGCTCGCCTCGCTGCAGAGGTCGGCGAGCTCCGCGGCCTGCTCCTGCGTCATCTTGCGGCGAGCCGGGGCCGGTGCCGCCTGGACCTGGGCGGGCTGGGGAGGGACGGGAGCCGGGACCGCCTGGACCGGTTTGGGTTGGGGGTTGGGGTTTGTGTCGATTTCTGAGGAGTCGTAGACCCCGGCGAAGCTGCGCGGGAAGGCGGCGCGCAGGGCCTGGACCCTCGCGACCTTGCAGATCATCGTTGCGGGCTTGGTCTTCCAGAGCGAGCGTCCGGTGTTGTACTCGGCGAGCGGGACCTCGACGTGCTCCATCAGGCTGCGGCTCTTGACTTTGACGTCGCACCATGCGCCGACCAGCGTCTCGCCGGGGGCGAAGAAGGCGCCCTTGTGGTAGACGACCCTGCCGCTGTCGACGGTGATGACGCCGCATTCGCAGCCGTCGTAGTCGGGATTCTGGTTGGCTTGGTCCTGGAAGTAGTCCTTGCTCACGATGATGCTCGCCTGCGGTCCCTGCTGGCCGTTGTATACGGTGAGGTAGCAGTCGCCGGCGAGCGGGTTGAGGCGGCGCGCCTGGCAGGTCGCGATGAAACGCGCGACCTCCTTCTCGCTCGCCTGTGCGCCGCTGGGGCCGGTCACGATGTAGCGTGCGATGCTCTGGGGGTCGAGCTGGATGTCGGAGCCGTCGTTTGCCTTGTAGGCCACGGCGAGTTCGTTACTCATTGGTCTCCTCCTTGATGGTCTCGACGGCCACGGTGCCGTCGGTCAGGTACTCGGCCTCGACGACCGTCTCGTACTCGGGGTCCGCATCGTCCTCGGCGACGCCGGTGATGGCTGCCACGGTCTTACGGACCCTGCCGAGCAGCGGAGCGACCTTCTTCTCGTCCACGCGCAGGGTCGTGCCGGTAGCGAGCGTCTGGACCCTGATGCCGGGCACGAGCTCTCCGCTCTCGTTCCAGACCGCGTAACCGTCAGGTGTCGGGCTGATCTCCTTGAGCCAGCGCTTGTCGCGCTCGACCTCGTCGCGGACCGCCATGGGGTTCATGGCAGCCGCGAGGGCGATGAGGTGGTCGCGCTGGTTCCTGGTGAGCATCTGCTCGTCGAGCACGCGGGTGCGCTTTGCCATGCCATGGTTGATGAGGAACTCCTCGAGCTCGGGCCTGCCGTCGTCCTCGTAGTCGGGAACCGTCTCGACCTTTACCGAGATGCTTCCGACCTTGACGCCCAGCACCTCGATGTCGATGCTCTTGCTGCCGGTCTGCTCCCAGAGGTCCACGACAGCCTTGTCGGCCTGTGCGCGGATGCCGGTGCCGCCCTTGCCGAGGGTCGCGACCTCTGCGGCGATGACCTTGTAGATGGTCTGGGCTACCGCGAGGCGCTCCATGCCCTCCTTGGTGACTTCCATGCCTAATCCCTCCCGATGGTCTCCAGCGTCACGAGGACGCCGGGGTTGCTCTTGTCGATACGGATGAAGTTGCGGGAGAACCCCGCGATGCAGCGCTGGCCGTCGTCCCTGATGGCCCCCGCGAGCACGATGCCGTCGAGCAAAGGCTTCTGATAGCTCGTGATGTTGTCCTGGTCGCGGCTGCTCCTGCTCTCGGGGCCGTTGACCTCGCTCCAGAGCAGCGTGACCGCGACCCTAACTCCCTCGGGCGGCTGACGCCATCCCTGCTCGACCATGGCCCTGCGGCAGAGCCATGCGACGCGCTCCGTCTCGCCCTTCTTGAGCTGCGCGGCCTTGAAGCGGTTGGTGCGCGCCTCGTTCTCGAGCTCGTTGCGGCCGGGGAGCGGGAGCGGCCTGCCGGTCTTCTTGTGCCTGCGCTCGCTCGGCACGAAGAAGGTGAGCGCGGCCATCTAGATCACCCCAGCCGAGCGCAGGAGGTCGACCAGGAGCGCGAACGCGTAGGTTGCGGCGAACATCGCGGCGACCACCGGTGCTGCGAGCAGGGCGCCAAAGACGAAGTCCCTAAGCCTCATCAGCGGTTCCCTCCTCCGCCTTGCACTCGACGAACTCCTCCTTGAGCAGGCGCTTGAGCTCGCTGCCCATGACGAGGATGCGGCGGTTGTTCCAGGTGCTCCTGACCGTGCGGATGATGCCGACCTTCTGGGCGCGCCAGGCCTCCTCGTAGGTCATGCCGATGCAGTCGGCCGCCTCCTTGAGGCTGTAGACGCGCTTGGGGTCGACCTTGCTGAAGTCGTACCCGTGGGACTCCGCGCCCTTCCTGCGGTCGGGGACTGGCTCGTCCGTGTAGACCTTGACCGTGTTGCCGGCCTGCAGCCAGTCCATCACGACCGATGCGATTTCCTGGCTATAATCCTTCTCGGCCACTTCGGTGGCCTCCTTTCTGACGGGGTCTTTCGCTGCGTGCTTTCCACGGCGAGTGCAGCGGGAGGCCCTTTCCTATGCCGAGCGTCCGGTGAGCTCGTCGAGCGAGCAGCCGTACAGGTCCGCGAGCAGCACGACGCTCTGGAACGACGGCCTGACCGTGCCCGTCTCCCAGTTGGCGACCGAGGTCCTGCTCACGTCGAGCTCCCGGCACACGTCCGCCTGGCTCAGGCCCTTCACCACCCGCATCTTCGCGAGCGCCTTGCCGAACTCCTCCTTGCTTATCAATATCTCTGCACCTCCTTCAATCATGAACCCGTAGCCCTGCTACGTGTTGCATTGCACTCTAGTCTTTAGGCTACGGGTTGTCAAACATAATATTGATTTACAATGCCTGAACATATAGCCGGGCTACGGGTTGGAGGTGTGCCATGCTTAACCTGAAAGGCATGCGTAATAAAGCGAACATGACGCAGGGGAAGGTGGCCGAGCTGCTGAATATCTCTACCGAGACATATAGCAGCTGGGAGCGCGAAAAGTACGACCTGTCTTTCGTCCAGGCCATCCAGCTCGCCGATCTGTTCAACTGCTCCTTGGACGAGCTCGCCGGCCGGAAGCGCGCGACTGTCCTCACCATGGAGGAGCCTCCGGTCCGCACACGTATTCGCAACGCATTCGACCAGCTCAACCATGCTGGCAGGGAGGCGCTTGCCCAGGTCGCCGAGCTGTATCTAAAGACACCCGCGTTCGTCGACTCCCCCTCCGGGGGCAAGTCGGGCGGTGGTCATACCATTCAACAGGTCGCTGGATGATAGATAGGAGATGCCATGGGATTCATTGGGGACATCTTTAAATCCGCCATTAAGTCCAAGACTGTGCAGCACGATTCTGCGAAACATGACGAAGACCGGTATGTCGCCGTCAGCAGGAGTCTCCCGGAAAATGTGCGTCCATTCGGTATTGATCCAGGAGTCATGGCAGAGTGCCTAGGCTGGTATTACGCAGGGTCGAAGAACAGAGAGCTTATCCACAGGGCCATCGAAGAAGCGAACTCTGTCATCGGTCTTGTGAGGTCGCAGTGTCGGTGGTCTATCGTCGATAAACTCTCAGAAAAGGACGTTGCCCTTGTTGATGCGAACTGCAACCCATATGAGGTAAGGATGGACAGGGTCTGTGTCGCTGTCCACCCTTCTGGCCCTACTAAAACTGGAAAGGCTCCGAAGTACCAGTGCGATGTCAACGTATCGTATGAAGAGTCTCCAAGATATGTACGTGCCGGACATTCTTCGAGAGACTTCGCGGTATCGGATCGCGTGGAGATGTCACTGCTTCCTGATGGTACCGTTGGCAAGGCGTCCGTCCATTACTTCGGGTCTATACGGATGAAGCGTATATCTGAGCACGCTGAAATCAGGCTTTCTTCTGGACGTCTCTTCGTATCGAAGGCCACCCAGAGCGATGACGATGGTCCAATCCATGAGTTCAAAGCGTAGGCTGCGCTCATCCTGGGGAGCCGTCGAGGAGCGCGAGCCGGGCGTGTGGCGCATCCGGTATCGCGCGGATCTGGGGGACGGGCGCGGATACACCCGACACTCGGAGACGCTCAAAGGGACCCGCATGCAGGCGGAGCGCCGGCTCGCCAAGCTCCGCGTCCGCTACGACGAGGGCCTGCGCTCGCAGGTCCCGACATTCGACGACCTGTGGGAGCGCGACGTGCTGCCATCGGTCATGGCGCTCGCCCCAAACACACGCAAGACCTATCTCTCGCACTGGAAGCTCGTCTCGGAGCGCTGGGGCTCGACGGCGCTGGACGCCTACAACGGCGCCGAGGTCCAGGACTGGCTGCAGACGGTCCCGCGCCGCACCGGGCAGTCCTGCCTCATGCTCATGCGCAAGGTGTCCAACCGGGCGCTGCTCCTCGGGGTCGTTCAGCGAGACCCGCTCGCGGCCGACATCAAGGTCTCGTCGGTGTCCAAGCGCCCTCCCGAGCGGACCGAGCTCAAGCTCGGGCCCTACTTCGAGGCGGCCCTGGAGGCGAGCCCGATGCTGTTCGCCGGCGTCGTCCTCATGGCCGCCGGCGGCTGCCGGTTCGGCGAGGCGCTCGGCGTGCGCGCCGACTCCGTGCGCTGGGTCGAGGAGGAGGGCCGCGCCGTCTTCGAGGTCGCCGACCAGGTCGTGGAGGCGAGGCCCGAGCTCGCCGGCAGGCTCAAGAACCGGCAGTCGCTCCGCACCGCCTCGGTCCCCGGTTGGCTGGGCCGCGAGCTGTACGGTCTTGCCCAGAGGGCGATCTCGGAGGGCTGCACGTTCGTCGTCGACTCCGGGTTCGGCGAGCCCATCTCTGAGGCCGCGTTCAGGTCGCGCCTGCGCCGGGTCTTCGACCGCGCCGGGCTTCCGCACGTCACCATGAGGTCGCTGCGGAGGTCGTTCGCGACCGTCAGCCTCGACGCCGGCGCCGACCCCGGCGAGCTGAACCTGGCCATGGGCCACACCCGCGACTCCCGCGTGCTGTATACGAACTACGACCGTCCCGACTCATCGCGCGCGCCGATCGTGCCTGCCGCTTGGGACCATCTGGGACCGAAGGATGGAAAAGGCCAGGCAGATTAGGGGCGCCCATTGCTGCCGTGGCACACGAACAGGATTCGGGTAGGTTGCTGCACGGTGGAGCTCCTTTGGGGGACGGCAGGGTGTTTGCGCTGGTAGGATAGCATATGCAGGGAGGCGCAGACGTGTGACACTACCTTGCAAACCGCATCGCCCCGGCGGTATCTGAGGCCTAAACACGGGATTCTGCCGAGGCTTTTTTGGTAGAAACTTTGGTAAAAACCGCTTTTGGGCTATTTTATACCACATGGTTCACCAGGCATTATCGTGCCCAGCGGTCTGCAAACACAGGCAAGAGGCACAACGCCACCCTCAGAAACCGTCCCTATCAATCCTCAACATCTCGTCGCGCACGTCATCGAATCCCATGTGGGCGTAGATGT
>CAVEWV010000122.1:0-7449 GCA_963619535.1 Acutalibacteraceae bacterium
CACGGAGCGCCCTGTGCGACGAGTCCCGTGGAGAACGCGGCGCGCCAGGTTCCGCTCCGCTAAAAGCGGGTTCTGATGCGCAAGGCGCGCAGGGCCGTAGCGTACTGGACGTACGTGAGGCCCTGCGGAACGCAGCGCATCAGGTTCCGCAACACTACCCGCGCTTGAAGTACTCGACGATCTTGTCGCCCATGGCAGCCGTCCCCAGCTTGTGGTCGGCGGGGGTGGCGGCGTCGGCGATGTCGCCGGTGCGCCAGCCGTCGTCGAGCACGTCCTTCACGGCCTTGGCCAGGCGGTCGGCGGCCTCGTCCATCTGGAAGCTGTAGCGAAGCATGAGCTCAACGGAGAGGATCTGCGCGATGGGGTTGGCGATGCCCTTGCCGGCGATGTCGGGGGCGGAGCCGTGGCTGGGCTCATAGAGCGCGGTGCCGTCGCCCAGCGAGGCGCTGGCGAGCATGCCCAGGGAGCCCGTGAGCATGGAGGCCTCGTCGGAGAGGATGTCGCCGAAGGTGTTCTCGGTCACGAGGACGTCGAACTGGGCGGGGTTGTACACGAGCTGCATGGCGCAGTTGTCCACGAGCATGTCGGACGCCTCGACCTGGGGGTACTCGGCGGCCACGCGGTGGGCGACCTCGCGCCACAGGCGGCTCGTCTCAAGCACGTTGGCCTTGTCGACGGAGATGACGCGGTGGCGCGGACGGCGGGCGGCGGCGTCGAAGGCCCAGCGGATGACGCGCTCCACCTCGTACTCGTTGTAGTCCATGAGGTCGCGGCAGAAGGTGCCGGCCGCGCCGTTCATGCCGGCGCCGGGGACGTTCTCGGTGCGCTCGTGGGCGCCGAAGTAGATGCCGCCCGTCAGCTCGCGCACGATGAGCACGTCAACGCCCTGGAGCTTCTCGGGGCGCAGGGGGCTGGCGTCGCGCAGGGCGTCGTAGATGCGCACAGGGCGCAGGTTGAGATAGAGGCCCAGGTTCTTGCGGATGGCGAGAAGGCCCTGCTCGGGGCGGGCCTCACCGGGGGCGGCACCGTCCCACTTGGGGCCGCCCACGGCGGCGAGCAGCACGGCGTCGGAGGCCTTGGCGGCCTGGAGCGTCTCGTCGGGCAGCGCGGTGGGCGTGCGGCCCTCGGCGCGCGTGGCGTCGATGGCGCAGCCGCCGATGAGGTGCTCCTCGCACTCGAACTCGCAACCGTACTCGGCGCCGATGGCGTCGAGCACCTTCACGGCCTCGGCGATGATCTCCGGGCCGATGCCGTCGCCGGGGAGCAGGCAAATCTTGTACGTGGTGTCAGCCATGCGGGCAGACGCTCCTTTCATAGCTTGGGGAGCGCCCGGGCGCATGGCCGGCGCTCCCCTGCCGATGTATACGAACGGCCGGCGGCTTATGCCCGCCGACCGCGCTGGAACACGTGCGTTGTGGCCTTGGGCGCCGGGCCCTTAGGCCTTCTTCTCGGCCAGGATGCGGCGCGTGCGGTTGACCAGGCCGCCCTCGGCCACGATCTGGGCGATGAAGGGCGGGAAGGGCTCCACGTTGAACTCCTGGCCCGTGGTCACGTTGGTGATGACGCCGCGCTCGGTGTCAACGGCCACGGTGTCGCCGGCCTTGATGGCGTCGACGGCCTCGGGGCACTCCATGATGGGCAGGCCGATGTTGATGGAGTTGCGGTAGAAGATGCGCGCGAAGCTCTTGGCGATGACGCAGGCCACGCCGGCGGCCTTGATGCACACGGGGGCGTGCTCGCGGCTGGAGCCGCAGCCGAAGTTCTCGTCGGCCACGAGGATGTCGCCGGGCTTCACCTTGTTGACGAAGTCGACGTCGAGGTCCTCCAGGCAGTGCTTGGCCAGCTCTGCGGGGTCGGAGGTGTTGAGGTAGCGCGCGGGGATGATGACGTCGGTGTCGATGTCGCGCCCGTAGCGGTGGGCGGTACCCTGAAACTGCATGATGGAGGCTCCCTTAGTCGAGGTCGGAGGGCTGGGCGATGTGGCCGGCCACGGCGGATGCGGCGGCGACGGCGGGGCTTGCCAGGTAGACCTCCGAGGTGGGATGGCCCATGCGGCCCACGAAGTTGCGGTTCGTGGTGGCGATGGCGCGCTCGCCGGCGGCGAGGATGCCCATGTAGCCGCCCAGGCACGGGCCGCACGTGGGGGTGCCCACGGCGCAGTTGGCGTCGATGAAGATGTCCATGAGGCCCTCGGCGATGCACTGCTTGTACACGGCCTGCGTGGCGGGGATCACGATGCAGCGCACGGTGGAGGCAACCTTGCGGCCGCGCAGCACCTCGGCGGCGGCGCGCATGTCCTCGATGCGGCCGTTGGTGCACGAGCCGATGACGGCCTGGTCGATGGCGATGTGGGTGGACTCGCTCACGGGGTGCGTGTTGGAGGGCAGGTGGGGCCAGCTCACCGTGGGCTGGATGTCGGCCGCGTCGATGTGGTAGACCTTGGCGTACTCGGCGTCGGGGTCGGAGTGGTACTCGACGTAGGGGCGCTCGCAGCGGTCGCGCAGCCACTCGCGGGCCAGGTCGTCGACCTCGATGAGGCCCGCCTTGCCGCCGGCCTCGATGGCCATGTTCGACATGGTGAGGCGGCCCTCCATGCTCATGGAGCGGATGGCGCTGCCGGTGAACTCCATGGCGGAGTAGAGCGCGCCGTCGACGCCGATCATGCCGATGATGTGCAGGATGACGTCCTTGCCGCACACGCCGGGGGCAAGCTCGCCCTCAACCTCGAACTTGATGGTGGGGGGCACCTTGAACCAGGCGCGGCCCGTGGCGATGCCCACGCCGGCGTCGGTGGAGCCCACGCCCGTGGAGAACGCGCCCAGGGCGCCGTAGGTGCAGGTGTGCGAGTCGGCGCCGATGATGAGGTCGCCGGGGACGACGACGCCCTTCTCGGGCAGCAGGGCATGCTCGACGCCCATGCAGCCGACCTCGTAGTAGTGCGTCACGCCCTGCGCACGGGCGAAGTCGCGCACCGTCTTGGCCTGCTCGGCGCTCTTGATGTCCTTGTTGGGCGTGTAGTGGTCCGGGACAAGGCAGACGCGGGTGGGGTCGAAGACCTTCTCGGCGCCCAGTTCGTTGAAGACCTTGATGGCGATGGGGGCCGTGATGTCGTTGGCCAAGACGATGTCGAGGTCGCACTCGACGAGCTGGCCGGGGCGCACCTCGTCAAGGCCCGCATGGGCCGCCAGGATCTTCTCTGCCATGGTCATGGGACGTGCCATGTGCTGTTTCCTCTCTCTCAAAAACAAAAAACGGCGCACCCAGGCCGCAGGGGCCGGGTGCGCCGATGAGGGTTTACTCGGCCTCGAGCGGGGTCTTGGCGACGCGCTCGGAAGCAAGCAGCCTGTTCAGGGCGTTGACGTAGGCCTTGGTGGACGACACGACGATGTCGTTGTCGGAGCCGCGGCCGATGAAGACGTCGCCGGAGGGGCTCGTGATGTGGACGCACACCTCGCCCAGGGCGTCGATGCCCTTGGTCACGGCGCTCACCGAGAACTCGCTCAGGATGTTGTTGACGGCGATCACCTTGTCGACGGCCTTGAAGGCGGCGTCGACGGGGCCGGTGCCGTAGGCGCACTCGGTGGTCTGCGTGCCGTCCTCGTTGGTGATGGTGACGGTGGCCGTGGGGATGAGGCCCGAGCCGCAGGAGACCTGCACGGAATTCAGCGTGTAGATGGCGCTGACGTCGCGGCGGTACTGGCAGACGATGGACTCCAGGTCCTCGTCGTAGACCTCCTTCTTGCGGTCGGCCACCTCCAGGAACGACTGGTAGACGCGCTCGAACTCCTCCTCGCCGAAGGTGTAGCCCAGCTCGCCCAGGCGGTGGCGCAGGGCGGCGTGGCCGGAGCGGGCCGACAGCAGGATCTGGCTGCCGGAGGCGCCCACCTCCTCGGGGGAGATGATCTCGTAGGTGGTGCGGGCCTTGAGCACGCCGTCCTGGTGGATGCCGGAGGAGTGGGCGAAGGCGTTGGCGCCAACGATGGACTTGTTGGGCTGGACGTTGATGCCGGTGATGGAGCTCACCAGGCGGCTGGCGCGCGTCAGCTCGCGGGTGTTGATGTCGGTGTGGGCGTCGAGCTCCTCGCCGTGCATCTTGATGGCCATGGTGACTTCCTCGAGCGCGGTGTTGCCGGCGCGCTCGCCCAGGCCGTTGATGGTGCACTCGACCTGCGTGGCGCCGTTGCGCACGGCGGCCAGGGCAAGCGCGGTGGCCATGCCCAGGTCGTTGTGGGTGTGGCAGGCCACGGTGACGTTCTCGATGCCGCGGACGTTCTCCATGAGGCCGCGGATGCGCGCGCCGAAGTGCTCGGGCAGCGAGTAGCCGGTGGTGTCGGGGATGTTGATGACCGTGGCGCCGGCGTCCACGACGGCCTGCACGATACGCTCGAGGAACTTCTGGTCGGCTCGTCCTGCGTCCTCGCAGTAGAACTCGACGTCGTTGACGTACTTGAGGGCGTACTTGACGGCGTGGACGCCGCGCTCGATGGCCTGCTCCTCGGTGATGCGCAGCTTGTCGTGCAGGTGCGAGGGGCTCACGCCCAGGCCGGTGTGGATGCGGGGGCGGCGGGCCGACTTCAGGGCCTCGGCGGCCGAGTCGATGTCCTTCTCCACGGCGCGGGTCAGGCCGCACACCACGGCGTCGTCGCCGGCCAGCTCGCCGATCTTCTGCACGGAGATGAAGTCGCCGGGGCTGGAGATGGGGAAGCCCGCCTCGATGACGTCGACCTTCAGGCGCAGCAGCTCCTGGGCGACGAGCAGCTTCTCCTCGGTGTTCATGGAAGCGCCCGGCGACTGCTCGCCGTCGCGCAGGGTGGTGTCGAAAATGGCAATCTTGCGGGTCATGGTTACCTCCGAATAGATGTGCACAGGTGCCTGAACATTTAACACGCCTTATGGGTGCCCGGGGTGCACGACTCGGCCCATTTGCCAGAAAGGGAAAAAACAGCAAAAAGGCCGTTCGCGCTATGAAATTGTGTGAGAAGACGAGATGGCCTAAGGCTGCGTGGGAGGGCTGGACGCCCTTGGATCAGCGCGCCGGAGCCGCCAGCCTACAACGTAGGCGGACGCCCTAGCGCGCGCAGGTAAGTCGAAGGCCGGCCAGGCCTAGAAGGAGCTGCGCAGAGGCATTCTGATCGATGCGCGCCCAGGCGCCCGCCATTTCCCTCTTCATCGCAGCCTTGCTCGACATTTCCTGCATCCTTTCGCAACAACTGCGCGCCCCCTTGGCGCGTGTAGGGCGGATGGTACACCCCCTTTTGTGTAGAATCAACACCGCACAACACGCGGCTGAGCCGCACGACAAAAAGGAGACGCAATGGCAGAGCAGACGCCACAGGCAGGTACGCACAAGGGCCCGCTCGCGGGGCTCACCGGGCAGGAGCGCGTAAAGCGGGCAGGCGAGGCCATGCAGCAGGGCGCCGCCGAGAGCGCGCGCCAGGCCGTGGACGACTACAAGGTGGCCCTCATGGAGGAGAACGCCGCCGAGGGCCCGATGCGCACCACCCTCGCCGAGCACCTGGACGACTTCACGCGCGACGAGCTCGTGCAGCTGGCGAAGGAAAACGAGCTGCGTGGCTACTCCAAGCTCAAGAAGGCCGAGCTCATCGGCCTTATCGTCGAGTCCACGAGCGGGGCCGACGAGGCCTTCGGCATCGTGTCCCAGATGGCCGACGCCGAGTTCGACACCCTGCGCGAGGTGATGGCCCAGCCGGGGTGCATGCTCGAGATGAGCGCCCAGGACGTGCGCGCCGCCAAGCACCGCAGCCCCTGCGAGCCGTGGCTCTACCTGTATGCGACGGGCGAGGACACCTGGACGTTCGTGATACCCGAGGAGCTGCGCGCGGCGCTCGCACAGCTCGACTGGGACGCCGTGAACGAGGAGCGCGCGCTCATCGCGGGGGCCCGCCGCGTGGCGCAGGCCCTGTGCGACCAGTGCGGCATCGTGCGCATCGAGGACGCCGCCGCCCAGTTCCAGGCATGGTACGGGCAGGTCTGGGAGGAGTGGGTGTTCGAGAACATCGTCGTGCAGAGCGCTCTGAGCGGCACGGCGGAGTTCGGCGTTTGGCTCGACGGCGACGACATCTACCTCGTGCACTACGAGCTCGACGAGCGCCAGCTCTCCCCCGACGACGAGGACGGCCAGCGCGACCTCGAGGGCTTCAAGAAGTTCCTGGTGAAGAAGCACGAGGCCAACGCCATGCCGCAGCTCGACGACAGCCTGCGCGCGCACGACTACATCGATTGGGTGCTCTCCCTGCCCAGCGCCCAGGCGCTCATCTCGTTCTTCGACAACCACGTCCCCGACGACGAGCCCGACGACCTCTTCTACGCCGACGGCATGGTGGAGGACATCGCCGTCCTCAACGGCAACCTCGTGAACTTCGAGCAGACGGTAAGCGACCTCGACGAGCGCGACCTGTGCCTCACCGCCCAGGAGCGCGACGAGATGCTGCCGCTCGTGCGCGCCCTGCTTGAGGACCTCCCCTACTGGGAGAGCAACGGCTGGTCGAACAACCAGCTGCGCGCGGCACAGGGCGCGGCGCCCGTGTTCTTCGACGAGAAGGGCGGCGAGATGAAGGTGGGCC
The DNA here is from genome assembly GCA_963619535.1 of Acutalibacteraceae bacterium. Lineage (GTDB taxonomy): Bacteria > Actinomycetota > Coriobacteriia > Coriobacteriales > UMGS124 > UMGS124. Next base: position 6,585 of record CAVEWV010000122.1, read on the forward strand.
GCAACGATCCGTGTCCTTGCGGCTCCGGCCTCAAGTACAAAAAGTGCTGCGGCCGGTAAGGGAGATGCGGAACCTGGCGCGCCGCGTTCCGCAGGGCCTCACGCACGGTGCGCCTCCCGACGCCTTGCGCATCGGAACCCGCGTTTTAAAGGGACAGAACCTCGGCGGCGGCGTTGTGCAGGGGTTCAGGCGCAAGAGCCGTTTGTGGGCGGAAACAAAAAAAGCCCCGGGGGACCGGGGCTTTTTGGTGACAGGGTGTCGGAGGGGTTACTCCTCGACGAAGTCGAACTCGTCGGCGTACTGCTCCTTGAACATGTCGAACAGGGTGTTCAGCAGCTCCTCGGACTCGACGCTGACGTACTCCTCATCGGGCTCGCCGTCCTCGTCGAAGGTGTCGAGCTTCTGGACCTTGAGGATGACGACCTCGGCCTCCTCGTCCTCCTCGACGGGAAGGAGCACGACGTACTCCTCGCCCTGGTAGTCGAGCGTGTCGATGTACTCGAACTCCACGGACTCGCCCTCGGCCTCAAGCACCAGGATGTTGCCCTCGTCCTCTTCGGCGACCTCGTTGACCTTCTCTTCGTCCATGTCGGATCCTTTCTATAGGGCACGCCGCACATGCGACGCATACCGTCGGGCACAGACGGGGTGCATCATAGCGCAGGCGACATGGGCCACGCGCCTGCAATTGATTTCAGGGTCATGAAAAACGGCAAAAGGCCCGACGATCCCTAATCGCCGGGCCCCATGTCCCGCCCCACTAAAAGCAGGCACTAATGCGCAACGCCGCGCATCAGGTTCCGCCTCCCTCTAAAAGCGGGTTCTGATGCGCAAGGCGCGCAGGGCCGTAGCGTACTGGAGTACG
>CAVEWV010000123.1:0-7431 GCA_963619535.1 Acutalibacteraceae bacterium
CACGGGCGACACGACGGGCGACACCACCAACGACGGAACAGGCGGAGGAGGCGACGCCGTGGTGCCGGACGACTCCGGCAACACCCAGCCCGACGGCGGCGACTCGACCCCGGCACCCACTCCTGCCCCCACGCTCATCGCCAGCCGCTCCGAGATCCCCACGCTCACGGCCGGGCAGTCGGTGGACGTGGCCATCACCTTTGAGAACACCGGCGACGTTGCGGTGCGCCAGCCCCTGGCGTCGTTCACGCCATCCTCGGGCCTGGTCATCGTGGGCAACGCCTCGACGCTCGCCATGCCCGACATCGAGCCGCACGGCAAGCAGACCGTGCTCGTGACGGTGAAGGCCCTCGAGTCGAGCTCGACCTCGGCCCAGTCGCTCAACATCGACACGCGCTTCAGCTACGAGTCGGGCGGCGCGCTCGTGCAGGGCAGCGCCCAGGACAGCGTGCCCATCCAGTGCCTCACCACGAGTGACACCACGGGCTCGCAGGACAACTCTGGCAGCACTGACTCGGGCAACGCGGGCAGCACCGACTCCGGCAGCTACGACAGCGGCTCGTACGACTACTACGATGCCGGCTCGTACGTGTACGACAACGGCTCAGGCGGCACCGTCACGCAGACCTCCACGGCAGGCACCACCGCCAAGCCTGTCCCCAACGTCATCGTGACCAACTTCTCCTACGGCGACGGCTCCTCGGCCGTGGCGGCGGGCAGCACCTTCGCGCTCACGTTCTCCTTCACCAACACGAGCACGAGCCTTGCCGTGGAGAACCTCGTGGTGTCGGTGGACACGGGCGACCAGTTCACCATCGCAAACGGCACGAACACGTTCTATTCCGCCAACCTGGGGGCCAACGCGACCCAGCAGCAAACCCTCAACTTGAAGGCTATAGCCGGTGAGAAGGCTGCCACGGGCAGCATCTCCATCAGCTTCAAGTACGAGTACGTCGAGAGCCAGGAGCGCAAGACCGCAAACACCGAGGTCAAGCTCACCGTGCCCGTCTATCAGCCCGACCGTTTCGAGCTCACCGCCCCCACCGCGCCTGAGTACGCCACCGTGGGCAGCGAGTGCACCCTGGCCCTCGCCTACGTCAACAAGGGCAAGAGCGCGGTGTCCAACGTGGCGGTGAGCATCACGGGCGAGGGCGTCTCCACCGATACGCCCCAGGTAAACGTGGGCAACATCGAGTCGGGCAAGAGCGGCAACATCGGCATGGCCTTCACGCCGACGCAAAGTGGAACGCTCAACTTGACCCTTACGGTAGAGTACGAGAACGCCAACGACGAGACCGTCACCAAGACCTTCCCGGTGACCTTCGACGTTCAGGACGACTCCTACCTGTACACCGAGGGCGACGACTCCCTCGTCGAGTGGAACGACGAGGAGAGCGCGGGCGACGAGGCTCAGGAGGGCCTGCCGCTGCCCGCCATCGTCGGCATCGCGGTCGGCGCCTTCCTCGTGCTTGTGGGCATCGTGGCCGGGGTGCGCAAGCACGCCAAGAAGGCACGCAAGGCCGCAGCCGCGGCGGCAGACGACGACTGGGAGGGCTACGGCACCCACGTCATCCCGCTCGACCAGATCCCCCAGGCCCCGATCGCCGGTGCCGGTGAAGGCATGCCTGCGACGGCGTCCCAGGCCCCGCAGGCCAATGCGACGACCGCCGCGCCCCAGGCCGAGGTCGCGAGCAAATCCTCCCCTGCAAGCAAGACCACCCCGATGCCGCAGGCCGAGACGCAGGCGGATGTCGCAGGCGCCACCCAGGGCGACACCCCCAAGTCCGGCGAGGGCACCGACGAGCAGAAGGGCTAGACCATGCGTGTGGGCGACATCGCGGGCATGTGCCTGCAGAACCTCAAGCGCAGGCGCGCCCGCACCATCCTCACCTCGCTGGGCGTGCTCGTGGGCACCTGCTCCATCGTCGTCATGGTGTCCATCGGCTTCGGCCTGTCCGAGCAGACCAACCAGACGCTCTCGCAGATGGGCGACCTCACCATCATCCAAGTGTCGCCGCCCTACTCCGCGTCGAGCTCAGAGGGCACGACCAAGCTCGACGACGCGGCGGTGAGCCAGATGCAGTCCGTTGAGCACGTAAGCGCGGTAAGCCCTAAGGTTACCCTTGAGGCTAATGGTTACACGTTCGCCCTGTATGCAGGCGTGGGCGACAGGTATCAGAGCAACTGGTCCACCGTCGTGGGCATGGACGGGTCGACCTTGGAGTCGGTAGGCTACGAGATCCGAGAGGGCACGGGCCTTACGGCCTCGACCGGCACCTCCAAGGCCTCCATCGGTGGGGCCATCGACGTGCTCGTGGGACAGTCGTTCGCGTACAACTTCGCCGACACCTACCGCTCCGAGGACTCGCAGTACGTGGACCGCTACTCCTACCTCAGCGGCTGGGACGGCACCGGCGACATGCCCGACGACAGCGCCGCACCCGACCCGTGGTTCGACCCGCTCGACTCGGGCAACATGTCGCTCGCAGTGCTCGACAGCGACGGCAAGGAGGTGGCCCGCTTCACGCTGCACCCCGTGGGCGTGCTCAAGGAGGACTACAACAAGGGCGACGAGACGAGCAGCGGCGTGGTGATGAACGTGGCCGACGTGCGCGCCATCCTCGCCCAGGTCACGGGCAAGACCCCTTCCGTCACCTATTCGCAGGCCATTGTCAAGGTGGACGACATCTCCAACGTCTCGAGCGCCGAGAAGTCCATCAAGACCCTGGGCTTCTCCACCTCCTCGATGGAGTCGATCCGCGGGCCCATGGAGCAGCAGGCGGCCCAGCAGCAGCTCATGCTCGGCGGCCTGGGCGCGATCTCGCTGCTCGTTGCCGCCATCGGCATCACGAACACCATGGTGATGAGCATCACCGAGCGCACCCGCGAGATCGGCGTGATGAAGGCACTGGGCTGCTACGTGCGCGACATCCGCGCCCTCTTCCTGGCCGAGGCCGGCAGCATCGGCCTGCTCGGCGGCCTGGCGGGATGCGTGATGAGCTTCTGTATCTCGATGGGGATGAACCTCGTGACCTCAGGAGACTTCAGCGCAGCCGGCTGGCACCAGGCGCTCTTCGGCAGCGACACGGCCGCGCGCATGTCGGTCATCCCATGGTGGCTCTACATCTTCGCCGTGGTGTTCTCAGTGCTCGTGGGCCTGCTCTCGGGCTACTACCCCGCCCGCAAGGCCACGAAGATCAGCGCCATCGAGGCGATCAGGCAGTAAGCCGGAAGGCTCCCCGCGCCGGGCATGCGTGGGGCACGGGAGCCGCGCGGCGGCGGCACGGGCAGCGACGACGGAAGGCCCCCTGCGCCGGGCACGCGTGCGGGCACGGGAGCCGCGCCCACCAAGCCGCCGCCGCCAACCACCGCGGACGCTGGAGCGGTGCGAGCAGAGCCCGAGGCGCGGATTGCGTGAAGCGCTTCCAGCCGTGTATGCGAGCCACGCAGGGCCTCTCGCGGGCCCGTATGGGGAATGTGACCTGCATACAACCATGCCAAAAAAGCGCGCCCGCCCGGAGTCGAATCCGGGCGGGCGCGCTTGTAAGGTGGGTCAGCTGTCATGCGCCCCGCTTGAGCCGGGCGCACCGAGAAAGCGGACTACGCAGCCTCGAGAACCTCGACCTCATCGAAGGAGGCGGGTTGGCCTGCCTCGATGACATTCTCGCCCTGCCCGGCAAAAACGTCGCTGTCGGCGGCGTCGGCCCGTTCAGAATACGCTGCGCCGTCGGCCTGCTCGTCGGCGCCATCGACCTGCCCGTCACCCACCTGCTCGGCTGTGGCTTGCTCGCCGGCGGCGGCGTCCTGCCCGCCCTGCCCCTCGACGGCAGCCTCCACATCGTCGAAAGTGGCCACGTCATCAAACGCGACGGCCTGCTCCTGCGCCTGTGCGCTTTGCTCGTCGGAGTTGCCGGAGTCCTCACCCTCGCCGACCATGATCAGCGTGACGAAGACCTTCGCGGCCTGGGCGCGGGTGGCCCCCTGCTGCGGATCGAGGCGCTTCGTGCCCTCGGCGGTGTCCTTGCCGCTCACAATGCCCTTGGCGGCGCACCAGATCGAGGCCTCACGAGCCCAGGAGGACACGAGCTGGCAGTCCTCGCATTTGTTGAAGTTGTCAGGCGAGGGGTCGGAGGTGTCCAGCTCGACCCATTGCGCAAAGCGGTACACCATCACGGCCAGCTCCTCGCGGCTGACAGCGGCATCGGGCAGGAAATAGCCGGCGTTGGGGCCCGCCTCGTAGCCCGTCACGATGCCGTTCTCCCAGCACCAGGCCACAGCCTCGCCGTAGTAGGTCTCAAGGTCGCACGCGTCGGGGAAAGGCGCCGCGCCCTCGGGGTCGGGCGAGCCCACCAGGCGCCACAGCACCGTGGCCACGTGCGCGCGCGTGAGCGTGTCCTCCGGGCCGAAGTAACCGGTGGGGTTCCCGTCCTCATCGGTGTAACCCGTCATGAGGCGCCAACGGGCGGCCTGCGTGACATAGGGGTAATACCATGCGTCCTCGGGCACATCGACGAAACGCGACAGGTCGATCCACTCCCACTCGCCTACGATGCGCAGGTCCTGCACCACGGGCTCGGAGAACTGGTACGGCTCGTCGTCGAGGTACCAGCCGACGAACTTGTACTCCGGGCGGGTCGGGTCTTCGGGCTTGTCCACCGTCTGCCCGTGGACCACCTGGATCGTCGTGCTCGCATCGCCATTGCGCGGCGCGAAGACCACCTTATGCGTGACGGGCGCCCATTCGGCCACAAGCGTGAAGCTCGAGGTGACGGGCGAGTTAAAGTCGTAGCTCTCTTCAGACCCCTCGACATGCCAGCCCGAAAGGACCGACCAGTCCTTCGCAGGCGTCGTCTCGGGTCCGGAGACAGTCTTGCCCCACTCGACGCTCACGGTCTGCGTCTCGGGCGTCGCGCCCTCGGCGCTGAACGTCACCGTGAGCATCACGGGCTCCCAGCGAGCCGTGAGGCTCAGGTTGGCGGTTACTGCGCTTGAGAAGTCGTACTGCTCGTCGCTGCCCTGGGCATACCAGCCCTGGAAGATCGCGCCCTCCTTGGTGGGGGCGCCGGGGTCTTGGGCGCTCGAGCCCCACTCCACGGTCTGCGCGTCGGGCTGGGGCGTGCCGCCGTCGACGTCGAACTCCACCTTGTATTCCAGCATCGTCCAATGCGCCTCAAGCGCGAGGTCGGACGTCACGGCAGCCGAGAAGTCGTACTTCTTGTCGGAGCCCTGCACGTACCAACCCTGGAAGGAGCGTCCTTCCCACACGGGGTTGGTAGGTTCGGCCACCGCCTTGCCCCACGCCACCGAGGCGCTCGTCGACTGCGTGCCGTTGGCCGCGTCGAACGTCACGGTACGGTCCGTGTGGCTCACGACCACCGTAAGGCTCACGTGCGCGAGCGACTCGGGCACCGAGACGCCCTTGGGCGCAATGAGGGAGACGGCGACGGTGTAGGAGTGCTCCTGCTCCTCGTCGGAGTGCTCCACAACGCGGCCCTGCGCGTCGAGGATGGGCGTGCCGTCGGCATCGACGCAGGTCGACCAGTCGATGGCGTCCACATCGAGCGGCACGTCCACAGCCGAGCCGTCCTCGAGCGTGCCGGAGACGGACGTGGGCACGGCAGCCGCAAGCGTGGCAGGCTCCGAGCCCGCAACCACCCCGACATCGGCCAGGTCGGCGACGGAAACCAGGTTCTTGTCCCTGGTGGTATAGCCAAGCGACACCACGGTAAGGGTGCCGGTCTCCTTGTCCACGCTGGCCGAAGACGTCCAGTTCGCGCCGTCTGTGCCGATCGCCAGCGGGGCCGTCTGCGCATCCGTGCTCAGCGAGAAGGCCCAGCCGTCGGCCGGATTCTGGGAGGCCGTGACCGTGGCGACGTACGTGGCGCTGTACTCGGCCGTGCCGCTGACGGCCTCAGTCCCCTCGCCGGTCACCTTGGCCCAGGCAACCGAGGCTGTGGCCTGCTTGCCATCGGGGGCAGTCAGCTTCGCTGTGGTGGGCAGGGCCGCGCCGGGCGTAGGCGCGTCGAGCGCAATGCTCACCGAGGCGAGGCGGTCAACATATACGGCGGCGAGGTCCACGTCCACGCCGGGCACCGTGAGGCTCACCTCGGGGTTCTCGTAGTCGGCCAGCACGGAGGAGGCGTCCCACAGGCCCGTGCTGTCAGAAGCGTTCCAGCGGCAGAAGGCGGTGTCGTCGCTGGCATAGTCCCTGCCGTCGATCGCCACCGTGGCCCCTTGGCTGTACTCGCCCACCTCGATGCCGTTGACGGTGACCTTGTGGGTCACAGCGCCCGGAACCTGAGAGACGGTCCTGTCCTCAGCGTCGTAAGTCATGTGGAAAGAGTTGCCCAAGTCGAGGAAGACATAGCCGCTGGTGTAGTAGCCGTCGTAGAGCTCGTACACAATATCGCGCGTGCTTGTGCTGCCCGTACGGATGCCGACGTATGAGGCCGGCGCGCCAGACCATTCCAACCAGTAGAGGTAGGCATGGTAGGCTCCGCTGTCATCGAGGAAGACGTCGTCGGCGTTGCCGTCCTCAAGAGGGCCGCGCGTGTTGCCATAGACGCGCGCGGCATAGCCCAGCGTGACATCGTTTTGATAGTGCACATAAATGCCGCCGCCCTCGACGCCGGCGGTGTTACCGGTAATGATCGGTCTCATGAACCTGTTGCCGTTGGCGTTGACGTAGACAGCCCCGCCCCTTTGAGAGGCGGAGTTTCCGGTGAAACTGCTCCAGAGGACGGTCCAGTTACTATGGTCCAGGAAGAGTGCGCCGCCGTTGGCCTTGGACGAGTTGGACGTGAAGGTGCAACCGGTCAGATACAGCTTGTCGCCGGCACCGTACAGCGCGCCTCCGTCGCCCGCGCTCTCGTTGGACCTGAAGACGCAGGAATCGAATACCATGCCCGACGAGTCGGCATAAAACGCGCCCGCCTTGTCATCTTCGGCCTTGTTGCCCTCGAAGAGAATCGAAGTCACGTTGCCGCTGTCAGAGTTCGCCGTGGCGACGCCGCCGCCATGCTCGTGCTGGGCGGTATTGAAGGACACCGAGACGCTGCCATCTCCCCAGAGCGTAAAGTCTGAGTTGAAGTACAGGCCGCCGCCGCCGTAATGGGACGTCCCCGAACCGACGGCGCAGTTGTAATCGATCTTGGATCGGTCACGCAGCTGGATAGTAGCGCCGCTGTCATCGGCATAGACGCCACCGCCGTCCTCGGCCGTGTTGTGGCTGATGGAGCTGCCCCACATCTTGACGTTCGAGGACTCGCCGTCCAGGTACACGCCGCCGCCGTCGCCGGCTGCCGCGTTGTACTCAACCAGGGAGTTCCTCATGGTGATCGTGCAGCCGTCGCCGTCGGTGTGGATGCCGCCGCCGTCGGTGCTGTAGGCCTTGTTGCCCGCGACGGCCACGTTGATGAGGTTGAGGGTCGC
>CAVEWV010000124.1:0-7345 GCA_963619535.1 Acutalibacteraceae bacterium
CATCTCGGGGATGGGCTGGTTCAGCGGGAAGGTGGCGTAGCCGCAGCACAGGAAGAGCTGCGTGTTGTTCTCGGCAAAGCCGTTGGCCGCGATGTCGTCGATCTGGGGCTGCGACCACACGGTCCAATACAGCGGGCCGTCGGTGCCCCACGACCACGTGCCCCCCCTCGTTGATATGGCGCGTACCGTCAGGGTACACGTAGATGGCGTTGCGCGCAGCGCTCATGATGTTGGGCACGTCGTTGAGCGACCAGCAGGCGGTGTCGCCGCGCCACACGTCCTCCTGTCCCTCCAGGTAGTTGATGGGGAAGCCCGAAAGGATCTTGGCCGAGGCGATGTTGTGCACGCTACCGGCGATGCAGCCCTCCATGCCGTCGAGCCTGCCACCCGCGTTCAAAGCGGAGGCCATCATGTCGCCCGTGTTCTGGGTCATGCCGAGCACGGCCCAGTCGCCCGCCTGCGCACCCGTGACCCACGACTCCATCTTGGAGGGGTCGCCGGCGAAGCCGCCCTCGGCGATCATGACCGCCTTGGCGCGAATGATGTACTCCGTGCCGTCGTGCACGTTGTGCGCCCTTACGCCCACGACCTTGCCGTCCTCGACGATGAGCTCGTCGGCCGAGGTCTCGAGCAGGTAGCTGCCGCCCATGCCCACATAGTCGCCGATCATCTGCTCGAAGCAGCGGTGCAAAGTGGCCAGGTTGTCCTCGCCCATGTAGCCGCAGTAGTAATACTGCGAGGCGTACTGCGTTCCCCAGAAGCCCGGCCTGGGCTGCCCGAAGTAAAAGCCGTGCCCATACAGCCAGTCCACCATGGGACCGCTCTCGGCCAGCTCGTAGTCCCAGGTGGCGAGCTTCGCCTCGGAGGGATTCGTCGCCTCCACGATGTAGCTCTTCATCTCGTCGAGGTCGTACATGTCCTCGCCGTTGTTGTAGCGGTCCTCGGTGACCTGCGAGTTGACGGCAAAGAGGCTGGTCGTGGCACAGGAGGTGCCACCGTAGAGCGCCGCCTTCTCCAGGGCCAGGACGCTCACCTCGCGCCCGGCGGCCTGCTGCATCTCGGCCACGCGGGTGCACGCGGCGCAGCCCGTGCCGCCCATGCCGCACACCACGACGTCAACGTCGTACTCGACCGCCTCGCCCTCGTGAGCCTTCACGGGCTTGTTGACGTGGAAGTTCTCGATGGCCTTCGCATCGGTGCCCGCCGCCTCGAGCGCCTGGGCCACGCACTTGTCCACGGCGGCCTTGATAGCGTTGGAGGTGATGGTGGCGCCGGAAATCGCGTCCACCGCAGTGCACTGGGAGTCGCAAATGCGCGGGATGATGAGCTTGGCGGCATCGAGGATGTGACCGGTCTCGGCGCACTGGTCCACGCGAATGCCCTGGATGAGCTTGTCGCTGACCGTCACGGTCACCGGCACCTCGCGGGCCACGGAGAAGCCGTGGGCGCTGGCCTTGTACGTGCCGGGCTGCATGACGACCTCGGGCAGCTCCGTGGAGGTGCCGCTGGCCTGCGCGACACAGTCGGCCGCCGCCTTGAGGACGGCGTCGCTCGTGTGCGTGGCGCCGCCGACGGTGTCAACCTCGGCGGTCTGACCGGTGACGATCGCCTGCGCAAGCTGCTGGGCCGCCTCGCCGCCGATGGTGCTCGTCTCAGACGGGGCGTCCACGACCACCTCGGTGATGGAGGAGGCGTCGAACGTCATCGTGACCGTGACGTCGCCACCGAAGCCGGGATACGTCACCGAGTACGTGCCCGGCGTGTATGACGCCGACGACGTCTCGGAGGCCAGGGCGCTGCCGGCGATCGACGACACGCCCGCAACCGCTGCGACGGCGGCGGCCCCGGCGATGACCTGACGACGAGTCTGCATCAGTTCCATGGTATTCCCCTGTTCCTTAGCGAGGACGGCGCCTCAGACAGCGCGACGCGTCCCGCCCCTTGCAGGACGCCCCATCCTCTCGCACGGCGCGCCCCCGCGCGCCGCGTCGGCCCAAGCATGGCCCCTACGCGCCCGCAAATCCAACGAAAACTCTTCATGGCAGGTATGCAGCCACGTCATGGGCTCGGACACAACCTTCGCAAGGAGTTTGCGCCCTAGACAGCGGGGGGCTGCGGCAACCTGGTCGGGCCGCGCCTTGGACCCGGGGATGACGCCCTTACAAGGCCATGGCACGCGCAAGCAAGGCCCGAGTCGGCGTTCTCGAGCCCGAACGCAGCGCGATGTCAGCAATTGCGCGAGCCGGCCCCAACGGCGTCGACGTCCAAACCCCGCTCGCTCGAGACCTGCCGCGCGACTTGGGCGAAGGTCGCCACAGCGGGGTTGGTCTCGTCCTTGCGCCAGGCCATCGTGACCGGCAGCAGCGCCATGTCGTCTATACGCCGAAAAGCCAGGCCGCCCTCGGCGAACGCCGCCTTGTCCGAATTGAAAAACGAGACGGTTCGGCACTGCCCGCACCGCACCAGCAGGCGCACATCCTCGAGGCTGTCGTTCCACGATACGAGCGAGGAGTCCACGCCGAACCCCCTGGCCAGCCACTCGCGCATGGCGGCGGCGTACTCATGCGAGCGCGATGCCCTGAACATGCAGATATCCGGGGCGAGCATGGCGAGCTCGGCGCGAGGAATGGCCTCGCTCACGGCGAGGGCATCGTCGCAGGCCATACCGAGATAGACTCCGTTGTAGGCCACCACCTGCTGCTCAGCCCATGCCTCATGCTCGGGGATGGGCGCGTGGGCGATGATGTAGGCGTCCAGGAAGCCGGCGCGCACCTGCGCCGCAAGGTCGGAACACGCGGCGTCGGCGTCGGCCCCGCGCAGCGACACGTCCAGCCCGGCCTCCCTTCGGAAGCGACGGACCACCTCGGGGAAGTCCTGCGCGAGGCCGGCCCCGTAGTAGCCGATTCGAACAGCCTCTCTGCGCGTCTCACGAAAGGCGCTCAGGCTGCGCTCGGCGCGCCTCGTGCGCTCCACAATGTCTCGTGCGTCATCCAAAAAGGCGCGGCCTTCCGCCGTCAGCTCCACCGCACGGCCTGCGCGGGTGAACAGGCGCACCCCCAGTTCACGCTCAAGGGCGGCAACGGAGTGACTGACGGTGGTCTGCACCACATGGCACACCTGCGCCGCCCGGGTGAACCCGCCCATCTCAGCCACGGCGACAAAATACTCGAGCTGGCGGATTTCCACGGCCAGGCCCCCTTGCTCCCCTGCTTTCCACCCACACACGCCCCCCGCGCGCCTGCCTGCATAATAGCCTGTAAAGTCGGCATGTGCGCACGGGGCGCGGCGTGTCTGAGTGCGGAGAGCACAGGCCCGGCCGATGATTCAATCAGTCTCGCCAGCCCAGGCCCATGAACCCCCGGGGCGCGTCTCGCCTATTTGCCGTAGTCCGCTGAGACCGACCATTCCACGCCGGTGTCGAGGCCCCACATGCTGAAGACCTCGTTGTAGAAGGCGGGGCGGGCGTAGTCCACCGCGTACTCGTACTGGGCCTCGAAGTTGTAGCCGAAGCCCGTGACGCCCCAGGTGCACGCGCAGTCCATGAAGGCCTGCAGCTTGGAGGCCGGGATGCAGAACGTGGCGTCGGTCTGCAGGGTGCGGGCACGCACGACCTCGCCGCAGTCGGGGAAGCACACCTGGTAGGCGTCGCGGCTCATGGTGTTGACCATCTCGTAGACGCACGAGTCGATGCCGTCGAAGTTCGACACGATGGTCGTGGCCTCGAGGCGCTTGGCGATGAGGCACAGCCAGTTGATCTTGTAGGGGTCGCCCCACGCGAGCACCACGTTGGGCTCGAAGTCCATGGTGGAGAGCGGCGCGATGACCCACGCCTTGTACTTGTCCAGCTCGAAGCGCGGGTACTCGTCGGCGTAGAAACGCGCGGCGGCCTGCATGTCCTCGATCATGAGGCACGACACCACCGTGTCGAACGACTCCGTCCCCTCGCTGCAGTCCACCTGGCCGTACCCCACGAGCGGTGCCCAGCACCACTCGTCCTCCTTGGTCATCACGACGGTCTGCCCGTTGTAGCGCGCCATGCTGAAGCCCTGGCAAGTGGCGATATGCTTGCCCAGGTCGCGCTTGGGGCTCACCGCGCCCTCGGGCGCGTCGTCGGCGCTCTCCAGGAACTTCACGCCCACCAGATTTGAGTCAAGGCGCAGCGTGGAACGCATCGCCTCGTTGAACTGGGCATACGTGACGTGCTCTGTGGCCGGGGCCTCCTCGGCCTGGGCGGGTCGCGCCGCCACGCCTGCAGCCGCCACTCCTGCCGCCGCCACGCCGATACCGCCCAAAAGCTGCCTACGATCGAGTTCCATTGCCGTCCCCTCTCCCTTAGAGCCATTCTGCAAACGATCCCCGAAACGGTGCGGGCCCGGGCACGCGTGCGCGACGCGCGACTACCCTGCGCGCCTCATCCGCACACCCTATCTAAGCTGCTCGTTTTAGGTTTTCTCGCAAGGCCCCGACGAACCGGCGCCGCCGGGCCCTCCCTTGTCCCTCGTACCTTTACGCCCCGTAGTGCTTCTGGGCGTGATAGGCGAAGAGCGCGCGCAGCACGCTCGTGATGTTGGCGGTCGACACGCTCGCGCCGCTCACGGCGTCGACGTCGATGCCCTCGACCTGGGTGCCATAGCCGCCCCAAGCGTCGAAATCGGCCTTGGTGAGGCCCACGAGCGGCTCCACGAAGGCCTGCTCCATGTACTCGGCCGTGTAGGTGGGCTGGCCGTGGATGGGGTTGCTGTCACCCCAAAAGCCCACGTCATAGCCGTCGTTGTCGGTGAAGCACACCCAGCGCAGCTTGGCCTCGTCGGCGCTGGCGGCCGTGTTGAGGATCTCCACGTACACGACCGAGCGGTAGTTGCTCGCGGCGTCGCGGCAGGTGCACGAGGTGAAAGCCACCTGGTAGCGCGTGAAGGTGGCGTTGGAGTTCTCGAAGAGAATCGCAGCGTACAGGTCCTGCTTCACCCCGCCGCTGGCGTAGTGCGGGTAGGGCAGCAGCGTGAAGCCGCCCACGGTGATGACGCCCGAGGCGTCCGTCACCACATCGGCCGAGACGTCCTCCACCTCGCCGGACGCCTCGCCTCCCGCCTCGTCGGCTAGAGCCGCGCCCAGGGGCAGCATGGCGGCCACGCCGCAGGCCAGCACCGCACCCCGGCGGGTCAGCCCCCTGCCCCGCACGCTCCCGCAGACTTCCTTGAACATGGTCTGCACCCGCCTACTCGGCCGCGTTGAGGCGGTCGAAGTCGATGTAGGCGTAGTCGGCGCGCCACGTTGCGTACAGGTCCGTGCCGCCGTGCTCCTCGGAGTACACGATGAGCTCCAGGGCATTGTCGCCCGTGTACTCCCAGTTACCGCCGATGTTGTAGAGCTTGTCGGCATCCCAGCCCAGGAAGATGAGCAGCGCTTTGGTCATACCCGCGTACCCGCCGCCGCCGCACATAAAGAAGATGGCCTTGTCCTTGGGGAACAGGTCGTCGAGCACCTGCTGCGACTCCTTGTAGTTGGGCGTAGCGGAGGTGATGTTGCCGGCCTCGTCCCACTCGAGCGTGAAGAGGCAGTTGCCGTCGTAGGCATTGGCCACAGGCAGCGCCGAGAGCGAGGCGAGATAGGGGTAAGGCACGATCTTGAAGCCGCGGATGGTGGCAGACAGGTCGGCATTGCCGCCGATCGAGCCGTAGTCGGCCGGGTCGAAGAGCATGCGTGCGTCGATGTAGACCACGTCGTCGCGGTCGAGGTACTGGTCGATGGTGTAGATGTTGATGTTCTTGTCCACACCGAACTGGCTGTCGGGGTCGGCCTCGGGAGCGGGCAGCGGGGTTGCGGCGGCCTCGTCGGCGATGGCTGCGGCAGCCCCGGTACCAGCCAGAACGGCGGCTGCGGCGGCGGACTTCACGAACGAGCGGCGGTTGAGCGACATGATGTGCTTCCTTCCCTTGTGGTGTGCGGACACGCGCCCTGCGCGTTGGGGGCATGGTAGCGCAATTAATAGCCTATCTACCCTATAGGTTTTTAGTAATTAGCTATCGATGAAGCTGAATACCGGGCCGCGCCCCCTTGTAGACGCGGCTTGCCGGCCCCCTAACGCAGATCCACTATATGTTGGGGCGCCCCGGAGGAGCAAGCACAGAGAAGGCGCGCGGGCGCAACCGGCGGTTGCGGACACGGGCAAACCGACCTCTCCTGAGCTTGGATTCAAGCGTGCGGCCGGTGCCACGCGAGCGCGTCAAGCCCGCCTGCGCAACGGCCTCGCAGCGGCTTCGCAGTCGCGCGGCCCGTCCCTCAGATGCGCACCCGGCACCGCGCGAGCGCGCCAAACCCATCCATGCGACTGCCTCGCAGCCGCGCGGGCTTGCCTCAGATGTGTGCCCGATGTCCCTCGCCGCTAGCCTGCCCCAGGAGCGCGGCGTGGCAAAGGCGCAGGTAGTCCCAAAAGCGCTCGGCCACCGCCGGCAGCCTGCCGCCCTTGCGGCGCAAGGCGTACGTGCCAAAGACCTGTGCGTCGTGCATGCCCAGGGGGATATCGACCGTCGCCATGTGCGGCTTGGTGGCCTGGGGCGCGCAGGAGAACGAGCACACGGGCCGCTCGGCGTACATCCGCATCACATGCGCGTCGGACACCTGCGCCACGATGTCGGGGCACACGCCCTCAAGCGCGCACTGCTCGCTGAAAAAGCGATGCAAGTGGTTGCGCCCGCCCAGGGTCACGAGGGGGACGCCCTCCATGTCGGCGATGTCGATGAAGTCGCGCGTCGCCAGGGAGCTCGCGAGCGGCACGCACAGGAAATAGCCGGGGTGGGCAACGTCGAGGAAGGTGAATTCCTGTAGGTACTTGGGGTGGCTGCCGATGAGGCAGACGTCCACCTCGCCCGCGCGCAGGCGCGACAGAGCCCCATCAGAGCTCGTCTCCTCCACCTGGACCTGGATGCCGCTGTCCGGCCCCAGGAACTCGGCGGCGAAGTCGTCGGGCGTCGTCTCGAAAAGGCCGTTGCACACGGCAAGGCGAAGACACCCGTCTGCGGGTGCGAAAAGGCATTCGAGCTGGTAGAATGCCTCAAGCGCCGGTAGGGCCGCGTCGAGGAAACGACGGCCGTCGGCGGTGGGCACAAGGCGTGCGTCGCACATGGCCAGAAGCGGCCGGCCGCACTCCTCCTCGAGCTTCTTGACCGACTTGCTCAGGGCCTGGCGCGAGATGAAGAGCTCCTCGGCCGCCTTAGTGAAGCTGCCCGCCCTCGCGACCGCCGCGAAGGCCTCGGCCTGCCTGATATCCATGCTGTCCCCTTCCCCCGCGCCGGATGGTAGCACATCGCAACCGTCGGTTGCGCACATGCAGGGAAAGGAGGCGGGC
>CAVEWV010000125.1:0-7324 GCA_963619535.1 Acutalibacteraceae bacterium
ACGATGGCCTCGGTGCCGGGCTTGAGGAGCTTGCGGGGGTCGTAGCCCTTGCCCTCCAGGTCGCAGCCGGCCTCGATGTAGGCGCGCGTGGCCTTGGCGAAGGCCACCTGCAGGTCGGTGTTGACGTTGATCTTGGCCACGCCCATGGAGATGGCGCGCTTCACCTGGTCGGTGGGGATGCCGGTGCCGCCGTGCAGCACGAGGGGCAGGTCGCCCACCTTGCCCTTGATGGCCTTGAGCACGTCGAACTGCAGGCCCGCCCAGTTGTCGGGGTACAGGCCGTGGATGTTGCCGATGCCGCAGGCCAGGAAGTCCACGCCTGTCTGGGCGATGGCCAGGCACTGCTCGGGGTCGGCCACCTCGCCAAGGGAGGCCACGCCGTCCTCCACGCCGCCGATGCCGCCCACCTCGGCCTCGACGGAGATGCCCTTGCTGTGTGCCACGCGCACGAGCTCGGCGGTGTTGTTCAGGTTCACCTGGAAGTCGGACTCATGGGAGCCGTCGTACATGACGGAGGTGAAGCCGGCCTTGATGCACCTGTAGCAGTCCTCGTAGGTGCCGTGGTCCAGGTGCAGGGCGACCGGCACGGTGATGCCCATGGTCTCGGTGAGGGTGTGCACGATCTGGGACACGACCTCGAAGCTCGTCTGCCACTTGGCGGCGCCGGAGGTGCACTGGATGATGACGGGCGACTGGGCCTGCTCGGCGGCGGTGAGGATGGAGCGGGTCCACTCGAGGTTGTTGGTGTTGAAGGCGGCGATGGCGTAGTGGCCCTTCTCGGCCGCACGCAGCATGGGGGCAGCGCTAACGAGCATGAACGAACCTTTCTCTTCGTGATTGCGTGTCCGTGTCGCCCGTGGGGGCGCGGTAAACGGATGACACTATAATCCTTCATGGACGCTTAATCTTGCGCCACTCAGCGGTTAATCGGGTGTCTGTACCTTATTTGCCGATGACCAAACAAGGCCTTTGCAATCGGGCGGGGGCCGCATCGGCGAGGAGGGACCGAATGGACAAGTTCGAGAAGGCGGAGCTCATCTGCAAGAAGTGCGGCGTCACGTTCGGGCAGGCCCGCGAGGCGCTCGACGCCTGCAACGAGGACGTGCTCGACGCGGTGGTGTGGCTGGAGCGCGCCGGCAAGGTGGCTTCGGGCACCGCCGGGCAGTACCAGACGGGCGGGGCGAAGCCTGGCCAGACGAGCGAGGAGATGTCGCAGGCCCAGAGCGACTATGAGCGCTCCACGGCCAAGAAGGCCGACTTCGGCGCGGCGTTTTCGCGCTGCATGGGCTGGCTGCGGGGGCTTTTGCGCCGCTCCGTCGACACCTCGTTTGTGGTGGAGCGCCAGGGCAAGCGGGTACTCAGCGTCCCCACGCTGCTGTTCGCGCTGCTCGTGGTGTGCGCCTTCTGGGTGAGCGTGCCGCTGCTGGTGGTCGGCCTGTTCTTCGAGTTCAAGTACCGCTTCGAGGGCGTGGGGGAGGTCCGCGTGGACGTGAACCACATCATGGACCGGGCGGCCGACGGCGCCTCCCAGCTCAAGCATGACGTTACCGGGACTGAGCAGGGCGAGAAGTAAGGAGCGGTAGGCAAGGCGGCACTTTTGGCGCGGGGCGCAGGCCTTCCGCGCATCTGACGATAGAATCCCAACCCGGCGGGCGGCGTGCCCGTCGGGTTGCGTGCGTTTGGGTTGGGAGGCGTTGGGCATGGCAGCGTTGGGCCGTATCCTCATCGTGGAGGACGAGGAGAAGATAGCCCGCTTCTTGGAGCTGGAGCTTGTGCACGAGGGCTACGAGGTGGGCAAGGCCGCCGACGGAAGGCGCGCGCTCGACATGGCGCTTGCCGACCGTTGGGACCTGGTGCTGCTCGACGTGATGCTGCCCGAGCTGAGCGGGCTTGAGGTGCTGCGCCGCCTGCGCCGCGAGCGCGACGTGCCCGTCATCCTGCTCACGGCCCGCGACGCGGTGATGGACAAGGTGGCCGGGCTGGACGCCGGGGCCAACGACTACATCACGAAGCCCTTCGCCATCGAGGAGCTGCTCGCGCGCATCCGCGCGGTGCTGCGCCAGCGTCCTGCGGTCGCGCCCGCCCAGGCGAGCGCACCTGCGGTGGCCGCGGCCATCCCCGAGGCCGTGTCTGCGGTCTGCGCCGAGCCCGACGCGGCCCGGGTGCAGGCCGAGGGCGCCGTCAGCGTGGGCCAGGTGACGCTCGACCCCTCGCGCAGGCTCGTGCTCGTGGGCGAGACGCCCGTCGAGCTCACGATGCGCGAGTTCGACGTGCTGCGCGTGCTCATGGTGAACAAGGGCATCGTGCTCAGCCGCGAGAAGATCGCGAGTCTTGCCTGCGGGTACGACTACATGGGCGAGACGAACATCGTGGACGTCTACGTGCGCCACCTGCGCGCGAAGATCGACGACCGCTTCGGCATCAAGCTCGTGAGTACGGTGCGCGGTGTGGGCTATGTCATCCGAGAGGGGTAGGCGCACGGGCGTGGGCGCGCGTTCGCATGACGCCCGGCACGGCGAGGGCGCGGGCGGGGACGCGCGGGCGGGGCGCGGGCGGCACCATGCGTGGTCGCAGGGCCGCGCCGGTGCGGGCGTCGCGGAGCCACGTGCGGGGCGCGGGCCCGACCAGGGCCGCAAGCGCGGGCGGCGCACCTCTAAGCTGGCCGGCTCCACTTCAAGGCGCATCGCATGGGACCTCTGGGTGCGCAAGGCCGGCGCGTTCGTGGCCTTCGACGTGGTCTTGCTCGCCGCGCTTATGGCGGCTTTCGTCGTCCAGTGCAACCAGGTCCTGCCCGCCGAGGCCTTCCGCGACACGTGGCGCTTGATCTACGCGCCCGAGGCCGTCCCGGGTTTCATCGACGCGGCCGACGGCGTCCTGAACGTCGCCTATCAGGTTACCTACCAGGGCGTTTCCTACACGTTTGCACTGTCGGGCCTCTATGCGCTCGTGGTGGCGGTGTTCTGCGTGGTGGGGGCCTGCCAGCTTGTGTCGCTGTGCGACGGGGTGTTTGCGGCGCGGCGCATCCGCCGACGCCTCAAGCCCCTCAACGAGCTGGCGCTCACGGTGGAGGCCATGGGGTCGGATGTGGCCGACAACCCGCTGGCGGCGCGGGCGGCGGCGTCCGACAAGTTCGAGACGCTGCGCCACGCCATCGACGCCGCGGACGTTGATGCGCCCAACGTGTCCACGGGCGACGCCGACCTACGCAGCATCGAGGTGGCGCTCAACGGCCTTCTGCGCCAGATGCAGCAGGCCAAGCTCCAGCAGATGCAGTTCGTCGACGACGCCTCGCATGAGCTGCGCACGCCCATCGCGGTGCTGCAGGGCTACGTCAACATGCTCGACCGCTGGGGCAAGTCCGACCCGGAGGTGCTCGAGGAGTCCATCGAGGCGCTCAAGCAGGAGTCGGCCCACATGCAGGAGCTGGTGGAGCAGCTGCTCTTTCTTGCCCGGGGAGACGCGGGCCGCACCAACCTGCACCTGGAGACGTTCGACGCGGCGGCGCTGCTGGCGGAGGTGTGCGACGAGTCGGCGATGATCGACGCGGCGCACGAGTACCGCCTGGTGCAGGACGGCGTGCTTCGGGCCGCGAGCGCCCCGGGCGAGGCCCAGGATGCGTCCTGCGGCATGCGTGCTTCCGGCCAGGCGGGTCCGCCCCTGGCCGAGGTGTCCCTGGTGGGCGACGTCACCCTGGTGAAGCAGGCCCTGCGCATCCTCGTGCAGAACGCGGCGAAGTACTCGCCCGCAGGCTCGGCCATCACCCTGGGAGTTTCCACGACGGGCGGCGCGGGCGCGGCGGGGCAGGCGTGCGCGGTGAGCCTGAGCGTGGAAGACGAGGGGGTGGGCATGCGCCCCGAGGACCTGCCGCATGTCTTCGAGCGCTTCTGGCGCGCCGACGAGGCCCGCGAGCGCGGCGTGGGCGGCACGGGTCTGGGCCTGTCCATCGCCAAGTGGATCGCCGAGGCCCACGAGGGCACCATCGGCGTGGTGAGCCTTGCAGGCGTCGGCACCCGCTTCACCCTGGAGCTGCCTGCGCCTCGCGCGTAGGGAGAGCGGCGGGACGCCCGCGTCGAGCGGCGGTTAGGCGACGGGGCGCACCCGGCCCCGCCTCGTCCTGCGCCTCGCGTGTAAGGCGCGGGTATCCCTACCGCGTCCCCGACCGCGCGGTTAGGGTCAACTCCGCGCCCGTAGGGCACGAACGCGCCCACGCAAAAAGCCCGCCGCACCCCAGCTTTCGGGATGCGGCGGGCTTGCTCGCCTACGCAGGTCGCGCCATCGATTGCGGGTCGCGTCGGCCCCTTACAGCTCGGAGTACATCTCCTTGAGCTTGAGCAGGTGGGCGTAGCGCTCCATGGCGGCGGCCTCGTTGCGCTCGAACAGCTCGCTGGCGCGCTCGGGGAACTCGCGGGTCAGACGGCTGTAGCGGGCCTCGTTCATGAGGAACTCCTGGTAGCCGCCCGCAGGCTCCTTGCAGTCGAGGATGAACTTGCCGCCGGTCTGGGCCTGGGGGTTGAAGCGGAAGAGGTTCCAGTAGCCGCAGTCCACGGCGCGCTTCATCTCGGCCTGGCAGTTGACCATGCCGCCCTTGATGGAGTGCATCTCGCAGGGGCTGTAGCCGATGATGAGCGAGGGACCCGGGTAGGCCTCGGCCTCCTGGATGGCCTTGAGCGTCTGGGCGGGCTTGGCGCCCATGGCGACCTGCGCCACGTAGACGTAGCCGTAGCTGATGGCGATCTCGGCCAGGCTCTTCTTCTTGATGTCCTTGCCGGCTGCGGCGAACTGCGCCACCTGGCCGATGTTGGAGGCCTTGGAGGCCTGGCCGCCGGTGTTGGAGTAGACCTCGGTGTCGAACACGAACACGTTGACGTCGCGGCCGGATGCCAGCACGTGGTCGAGTCCGCCGTAGCCGATGTCGTAGGCCCAGCCGTCGCCGCCGAAGATCCAGAACGACTTCTTGGTGAGGTACTCGGCGTTCTCCAGGATGGCCTGGGCGTCCGGGCAGCCCTGCTCGGCGATGGGGGCGAGGGCGGCCTTGAAGGCCTGCGCGGCCTCCTTGCTGGCCTGGGCGTCGTTCATCGAGTCGAGCCAGGCCTGAGCGACGGCCTTGAACTCCTCGGTGGCCTTCTCGTGGGCGATCATGTTGTGCGCGTGCTCCACGAGCTTGGCGCGCACGGCCTCGTAGCCCAGCTGCATGCCCATGCCGAACTCGGCGTTGTCCTCGAAGAGCGAGTTGCACCAGGCCGGGCCGTGACCGTCCTTGTTCACCGTGTAGGGCGCGGTGGCGGCGGGGTTGCCCCAGATGGAGGAGCAGCCGGTGGCGTTGGCGATGTACATGCGGTCGCCGAAGAGCTGGGTCACGAGGCGCGCGTAGGACGTCTCGGCGCAACCCGCGCAGGAGCCGGAGAACTCGAGCAGCGGGGTCTTGAACTGGCAGCCCTTGAGCGTGTCGTCGATGGCCTCGGGCTTCTCGGACACGTTGGCCACGCAGTAGTCGAACACCTGCTGCTGGTCGAGCTGGCTCTCAGTGGGCACCATCTTGATGGCGCCGGGCTTGCACTGGCCGATGCACACGCCGCAGCCCATGCAGTCAAGCGGCGAGATAGCCAGCGTGTACTGGTAGAGGCCCTTGGCCTTGCCGGCCTTGACGGGCATGAGCTTGATGGGCGCAGGCGCCGCGGCGGCCTCTGCCTCGTCGAGCTCGTAGGGGCGGATGGTGGCGTGGGGGCACACGAAGGCGCAGTTGTTGCACTGCACGCACTTCTCGACGTCCCACTCGGGCACCATGACGGCCACGCCGCGCTTCTCGAAGGCGGAGGCGCCCAGCTCGAACTGGCCGTCGGCGCGGTCGGCGAAGGCGGAGACGGGCAGGGTGTCGCCGGCCATGTTGCCCACGGGGCGCATGATGTCGCACACCTGCTTCACCAGCTCGGCGCGGCCGGCGGGCGCGGCCTCGGGGGCCGGGTCGGCGGCGTCGGCCCAGGAGGCGGGCACGTCGATCTTCACGTAGGCCGTGGCGCCTGCGTCGATGGCGGCGTGGTTGCAGTCCACGACGTCCTGGCCCTTCTTGAGGTAGCTCTTGGTGGCGGCGTCCTTCATGTACTTGATGGCGTCGGCCTGCTCCATGATGTGGGCCAGCGAGAAGAAGGCCGACTGCAGGATGGTGTTGGTGCGCTTGCCCATGCCCACCTTGCGCGCCAGGTCGATGGCGTCGATGGTGTAGAGCTGCACGTCGTTGCGCGCGATGTAGCGCTTGGAGTCGGCGTCGAGGTGGTGCTCAAGCTCCTCGGGCGTCCACTGGCAGTTCACCAGGAAGATGCCGCCGGGCTTGACGTCCTGCACGATGCGGAAGCCCTTGGTGATGTAGCTGGGGTTATGGCAGGCAACGAAGTCGGCCTTGTTGATGTAGTACGGGCTCTTGATGGGGGAGTCGCCGAAGCGCAGGTGCGAGATGGTGACGCCGCCCGTCTTCTTGGAGTCGTACTGGAAGTACGATTGGATGTACTTGTCGGTGTGGTCGCCGATGATCTTGATCGAGTTCTTGTTGGCGCCCACCGTGCCGTCGCCGCCCAGGCCCCAGAACTTGCACTCGATGGTGCCGGGGGCCGCGGTGTTGGGGCAGTCGGGGTCCTCGGGAAGCGACAGGTTCGTGACGTCGTCGACGATGCCCACGGTGAACTCGCGGCGAGGCTCGGCCTTGGCAAGCTCGGTGAAGATGGCGAAGACGCTCGCGGGGGGCGTGTCCTTGCTGCCCAGGCCGTAGCGGCCGCCGCTCACCTTGATGCCCGTCACGCCGGCCTGCGCAAGCGCGGTGACGACGTCGAGGTAGAGGGGCTCGCCGATGGAGCCGGGCTCCTTGGTGCGGTCGAGCACGGCGAGCTTGGTGCAGGTCTTGGGCAGGGCCTCCATGAAGCGCTCCACCACGAAGGGGCGGTAGAGGCGCACCTTGATGAGGCCGACCTTCTCGCCCTGGGCGACCAGGTAGTCGATGACCTCCTCGGCCACGTCGCAGATGGAGCCCATGGCCACGATCACGCGGTCCGCGTCCGGGGCGCCGTAGTAGTTGAAGAGCTGGTAGTCGGTGCCCAGCTTGGCGTTGACCTGCGCCATGCAGCCCTCGACGATCTCGGGCAGGGCGTCGTAGCGGCCGTTGCAGGCCTCGCGGTTCTGGAACGGCGTCGGGGGCGCCGTAGTAGTTGAAGAGCTTGTAGTCGGTGCCGAGCTTGGCGTTGACCTTGTCCATGTACTCCTCGACCACGCCGGGAAGCGCGGCGTAGTGGGAGTTGCAGGCCTCGCGGTGCTGGAAGAAGATGTCGCCGTTCTCGTG
>CAVEWV010000126.1:0-7248 GCA_963619535.1 Acutalibacteraceae bacterium
GCGATGTGTACTGGAGTACATGAGCGCCTGTGGAACGCAGCGCATCAGGTTCCGCAACTCTCCCCTACTTTGCCGTGTCAGCAAACAGGTCCTGCATGCCCTGATTCAGCTTGTTCAGGTCGAGCGTGGCGCCGGAGATGCCGTCGACCTTGACGGTCTGGTCATCGATGACGGTGTCCACGTACTGCTGGAGCTGCTCGTCGGTCATGAACATGTTGTCGCGGCCCTGGACGATCTGGACGTCGGTGATGGCGCCGCCGGCCACGGTGACCTGCAGGGTGAACTTGCCCTCGTTGCCGTTGATGACCTGCTCATAGGTGCCATCGGCCTTCTTGGTGACGTCGATGAGGGCGGCCAGGTCCTGCGAGGGCGGCTCCTCGCTGACCGTGGAGCGCCCGCCGAAGGCGGTGTCGGCGGCAGCGCGGCCCGAGGCGATGCACTCGGCCAGGAACATGCCGTTCTGGTAGAGGTTGGCCACATAGGAGCCCAGCTCGCCGGCCTCGTACAGGCCCTCGATGGGGGTGCCGTCCCACTTCAGGACGCGCGAGGCGGTGTCGCGCTTGGCGCCGCCGGTGGTGGCCACGAGCGTGGGGGTGATGCCCACGGCGTAGTAGGGCGGCGTGTCGATGGCAGCCATGGTCTCCGGGTCGCGGCCGAACTCGTCGGTGCCGGCGGCAACGCCCTCGTTGTAGGCGTCGATGGTGGCCTGCAGCTGCTCGGGGTCGCGGCCCAGGGCCTCGGCCAGCTCGGCGATGGTGTCGGCCTTGGTGATCCAGCCCTTCTCGATCTCGACGGAGTTGTCGTCAGACCAGGTGTAGCCCAGCGTGGTGATGGGCCAGGAGAGCCACTTGGTCACGATGGCGCCGGCCGAGCAGGTCTTGTCGTCGAAGATGAGGCTCACAGGCAGGGCGCGGTCGTGCGGCAGGTCCACGTAGTGGCCGTACTGCTTGTACTTCATGTGCTGGCGATGGTAGGCGGCCGACTCGTTGTAGAAGCGCTTGTCCTCGGCGTCGACCTCGATCCAGGAGCCGGCGGGCATGGAGAAGGCGCGCATGAAGGTGGGCTCGTAGTCGGGCACCTTGATGCCGAGCCAGAAGCCGCCGGACTGGGTCTGGTTGCGCATGTGCCAGATCTCGGCGCCCAGGCCCATGAGCATCTGGATGGCGTCGCCGGTGTTGCCCGGGGTACCGCCGGTGTACACGTTGTCCATGCCGTGGAAGTCGCGCTGCATCTGCAGGTTGTTCTCGTAGCCGCCGCAAGCGAGCACGACGCCCTTGGACGCGCCGATGCGCTCCTCGGTGCCGCCGTTGTTCACCACGCCGCCCACGACCTTGCCCTCGGCGTCAACGATGAGCTGGGTGAGGGCGCACTCGAAGTCGACCTCGATGTTGTCGCGAGCCTCGACGGCCAGCGAGAAGCCGCGCCACACGCCGCCGTACTCGAAGGTCTGGCCCGCGGCGCGCACGTGGCCCGAGCAGCCCACGAAGTTGGAGCCGGCCAGGTCGGGGAACTCGGTGACGAGCTTGCCCCAGGTGAGGGGGCCGCCGGAGACGTAGCCGATCTCGTAGCCAACGGGAGAGACGGTGCCCTGGATCCAGCTTGCCTGTGTGGCGAACTCGTTGCACATCCAGTCGAGGTACTCCTCGGGGATGGGGTTGGGCTCGAAGCACGCGCCCACGTAGGTCTTGAAGGTGTCGACGTCGTCGGGCGAGGGCACGATGACCGTCTGACCCGAGGCGATGGAGTTGCCGCCGGCCTGCGCGGCGTCGAGCTTCTCGATCACGAGGATGTTGGCGGCAGGGTCGATGTCGCTGGCCTCAAGGGCGGCAGCCTCGCCGGCAAGGCCGTAGCCCACGACGAGAAGGTCGACCTCGCGGTCGAACTGCGCGTCGGCGTCGTCGGCCAGGGCGAGCGGCGCCATGGCGGCGAAGCTGCCGGCTGCCACGCCGGCGGCAGCACCCTTGAGCATATCCCTGCGCGTGATGGTGGACATAGGAACCTCCTTGGGTTGGATGGGCGCGCCCCCTTGACGCGCCCGCACGCCGCATACCCCTGGGGGCAACGGCCCCGACGCACGCGCCCAGGCCCCTTTTGCCCGCGCCGCCCCCTTGGACGGCACAGGCACCCGCGGCACCGCGTCGAACGAGACCCAGTGTGGCCTTAACGCCCCAAAATGCACACATGCATTTTGGATGGCGACGTTTTACCTGGTAGATTGTGTCAAGTGAAAAGTATGGAGGCAGCTGTCCTCAGGAATGCAGGTACCGGGTGAGCACGCGGGCAGGCGTCACGCGGGCGCAAGGCGCAGAGCACGGGAGGCCGGGCAGACGGGCAAGAGGGGCGTGCGCACCGCACGGCCACCGGGAACGGCGGTCGGTGGGGCTCAAGGAGTTGTTGGCGCTTCGAGTCGGGTGCAGGCACCGGGAACGAAAGCGCCCCTCACCCCTCGCGCGAGTCGAGCAAGGCGATGAGGCCGGCGCGGCTCGAGACGCCGAGCTTCTCGTAGATATGGCGGACGTGGGTGCGCACGGTGTTCTCGGAGATGCCCAGGGCCGGCGCGATGTAGGACGAGCCGTACCCCCTGCCGGCGTACAGGAGCACGTCGAGCTCGCGGCGCGACAGCCCCCGCTGGGCGGCGAGGGCGCGGCAACGGGCCTCGAAGGCGCCCTCGTCGAAGGTCGCGGGGGTCTCGGAGGCGACGTCATGGGAAGCGGCGGCGTCGGGCCGCGCCGAGGGAAGCGAGCGCAGCGCATAGGACACGGCCACCGCCGTGAAGTACACGGCCTCGAGGACGAAGCACAGGATGCGGCCGTCCGTGCCGAGCACCTCGATGGAGGCAAGCCCCGCGAGGGCCGCCAGGGAGCACAGCGCCATGACGAGGCCGGCGAAGCGGCGCGGGTCGCAGCGCGTCTCCGCCACGGCGACGCAGAACTCGGCGAAGGCCGCCCCTGTGAGCAGCGCAAATCCCACCGCGGAGAACGTCGTGGAGAAGACGGCGACGACAGGACCGCTCACGAGCTGCTTGATGACGGGAATCACCAGGACGAGCGAGATGGCCACGGGCTGCGCCGCACGCGCAAGGATGCCGAAACGGCCCTCGGCCCCATGGTGCGAGCCGGCGAAGGCTATGACGAGCGCGCTTGTCAGGGCGCCCACGAACACGCCGGGGACCTCGGCCACGACGGAGCGCCAGGCGGTCTCGTCGGCCAGGACGGGGTCCCAGGTGAGGCCCGTGATGAAGGAGCAGAAGGCAAGGCCGGCCAGGGGTATCCACAGAAGCGCGCAGATCCTGCCCAGGTCGAGGCGCGCGTCGGGGCCGCGCAGGTCCTCGGGCAGGTCGCAGACAACGGCGAGCAGCGACGGGGTCGCCACAGGTGAGTGGAACTCCCCCTCCGCCGGGTCGGCCTGCACGTGCGCGGGGCGTGTGGGAACGACAAAGGCCGCGAACGACCCCACGCAGAGCAGAACCAGGAGCGCCACGGCGAGGGCGGGCGCGCTGACGAGCTTGAAGACGGCCTGGGTCGCGCCGGCGAGCGTGACGGCGACGGCCAGGCAGAGAAGCAGGTCGGTGGGATCGAGAAGCACGGAGAGACAGAACCACTCGCGGCAGACCAGGAAGAGCCCCACGCCCAAGGCGAGCCCCGCGCAGAACAGCACGGACAAGGCGACATCGGCCCCAAAGGCGGCAGCCGCAAGCACGGCCGTCGCGATCAGGCACAGCAGCGCCCCCAAGGCGCAGGCCCGCACGTCGGGCGCGCCATCGCGGCTGCGCGGGCTGTCATGCCCCTGCTTGCCGGGTGCATCGGCCTGCGCTTGCGCCCCCGCCCCATCGCCAGGCCTGCCGGATTGCGCAACCCGAGCGTGCACGGCCGCAGCTCGGCCGCCATCCGCCCTGCCGCGCAGCACAAACGACGCGACCCCCGTCAGCACGAGGGCGATGAGCGCGCCGTACATGAGGGCCGTCAACTGCTCGAAGCCCGCACACGCAAGGCCGGCGTCGAAACGCCGCACGAAGCACAGGATGTACGAGAGCGCGCATCCCAGGCCCAATCCCGGCACGACAAAGCGGACGGGAGACATCGACCTCGCCGGGCAGGCACCGCTCTCGACGGAACTATCCGCACACCGCACCATGGCCCCCCCGACGCATCGCAGCACGACTCACACAAACGGGGCCATTATGCCACAAGACCCCCTAGAGCCACGATGCCCCCACAAGCCTGCCGCACGGTCGCCCAGGCACGAGCGACAGCAGGGCCAGGGACCCGGCGAGGTCATGGCCGCGCGCGGAAACACGCCGAAAGTCGCGGTTGAGCAGCACGACGGCCGCCTCGACACCCAGGCCGGCGCGGAGTGTTCGGGAAGACAAGCGGGCCTCGGGGTAGCCAGGCCGCCCGTCAAGCATCCGGGATACTCGGCGGACCCCGGAGCGGGCAGGCCGCCGTTCTGCCGAGAACGTCACCGTCGCCTGCATGCACAGACAAACGCAGGGCCGCCCCAGGCAGTCTGATTGCCCAGGGCGGCCCCACGCTATGATTCGGACGGTATGAGAAACGAGCCGCTAGATGACCTGCGCCACCTCGCAGGTGCCGGCGACCACGTCCTCGTAGAGCGCCTCGTAGAGCGAGGGGTTGAAGCAGTAGATGGCCGTGCCCTGGCCGAGCCACAGGTCGGCGTAGTCGATCTCGGCGGTGATGAGGCCACAGGCGTCCGGGTCGGACTCGTAGCTGCCCCAAGTCGTGACATACGCCCCGTCGGCGCCCTTCGACAAGGGGGCGCTCACCACGCTCGCGCCGGTGTAGGGGTCCCAGTCCGCCTGCTCCTCGGGGGTGGAGAGGTCCTCGCCACACAGGTCGGCAGAGACGACGATCATCTTGTCCTGGTCGGCCAGGTTCTCAAGCGCGTTCTGGTACAGCTCGGCCCAACCGTCGGCGACGCCGGTGCGCGCGGTGGGGTTGATGAGGTACACACAGCCCTTGGCCGTGTAGTAGCGCGCAAGCTCGGGGTATGCGTAGGTATCCTTGCAGATGGAGATGCCCATGGCACCGTAGGGCGTCTCCACGATGAGGGGCTCGGTGCCGGCCGTGCACCACGGGCCCTCGACAGGGGCGACCTTGCGGTAGGCCTGGATGCCGCCCTCCGCGTCGCACACGAAGGCCGAGTTGTAAGCGTGCTCGCCGTCGCCCTCCACAGGCTCGGCGGTGCCGAACACGATGTACATCTCGTTTTCCTTGGCCAGCTCGGCGATCTGGGCGGCATACTCGCCGTCGAGGGGTTCTGCGATCTCCACGACCGTCGCGCCGTTGGCGGCCTCGACATCGTCCTCGCCGGCCCAAGCGTAACCGGTGAGCGCCATCTCGGGGAACACCAAGATGTTCGCGCCGGCCGCGGCGGCGGCCTCGATGTAGCCCTTCATGCTCTCGAGGTTGGCGTCCTTGTCGCCGAAGGCAGGCTGGAAGTTCACCGTGCAGACGGTCGCGCAGTCCTCAGTAGGGGCAGCCGCGAGGTCGGCCCCATCCTCGTCCATCCCGGCCAGCTCGGCGTACCACTGGGCGTACAGCTCCGGCTTGTAGTTGTCGCTGGCAAGGATGTCGGTCGCCGTCGCCAGCGACAGGTCCACCTCGCCGACGAACATGGTGCTCTCGGGCTCGCCGTTGGCCGCGTCGCCCACCACACGCTCGGCGAAGCTCGTGGAGCCGTCGGAGCCGGTGGGGCCCCAGGCGCAGGAGCCGCCGGGGAAGGTGTAGTGCGAGCCGTCGTAACCCGCCAGGTTGGCGCTTGCCACGAAGATCTGGTCGCGGATGGCGATGTTCTTGACGCGCGAGTCGAAGTACCACTGCCACAGCTCGGTCTGCCCCGTCTCGGAGTCGAAGCCGCGCGAGGTGGCCGTGGGGTTCAGCAGCACGCGGCAGCCCTGGGCGGCGTAGTAGCGTTCAAGCTCGGGGATGGCGTAGGTGTCGTAGCAGATGTCCACGGCCATCTTGCCCCACGCGGTGTCCAGGATGAGGGGCGTGTCGCCAGGGGTGCACCAGGCGCCCTCCACGGGGTGGATCTTGCGGTAGGTTGCCACGCCGCCCGCAGGCGAGCACACGAAGGCGGAGTTGTAGGCATGCGCGTCGTCGCCCTCGATGGGCTCGGTGTTGCCGTAGACGATCCACATGCCGTTGTCCTGCGCGAGCTGGGAGAACTTCGCGGCCACCTCGCCGTCGGCGCCCTGGGCCGCCTCGATGCACATGCGCGAGTCGTCGCTGGTCTCATCGTCGGAGGACACGTAGCCCGTCACGCACATCTCGGGGAACAGCAGCAGGTTCACGCCGGCCTGGGCCGCCTGGGCCACGAAGTCCTCCATCTGCGCCACGTTGGCCTCGACGTCGCCCCAGGTGGGCTGGAAGTCAACCACGGCAAGCGTGAGGGAGTCTTCCACGGCCTCGTCGGCCAGGGCGGAGCTTGGTTCGCCCAGCACCTTGAAGGCTGAGCCCCCGCCCCACAGAAGCCCCGCGGAGAGCACCGCAGAGCCTGCGGCAAAGGCGCGACGGGAGATGGCGGCGGGCTGGGCAAGGCGGGCGGAGCGGGCGATAGTTGCGTCGGACATCAGGGGGTTCCTTTCTCGAAGGTTGAACGACGGCGGGCAGAATACGCGCCGCACGCCCTTCGATTCGAACCCCTTAAACGC
Source organism: Acutalibacteraceae bacterium (assembly GCA_963619535.1). GTDB lineage: Bacteria > Actinomycetota > Coriobacteriia > Coriobacteriales > UMGS124 > UMGS124. The sequence continues at coordinate 6,674 of CAVEWV010000126.1, forward strand.
CTCGCAACACTGCGTAACACCCCTGCTAACCAGGCGAAACGCGTCGTTCTTACAATTTCGGCCGCATGGCAAAACGACCGCCGCCCGCTTGCCGTCGCGTGTCCGGCGCGCTACACGACGCACCCGGCCCGAGGGCGTCGCACCGAGCGTTCACAATCAGCTGCACGTGTTCGGATGAGTGTGGGAACTGTTCGGCTGAATTTGCAAATCAAGGGATCGTCGATCTGGTCCTGGCCGACAACCCCGTCGGCAAGGGGGCGGCGTGAGAATGCGGTGGAATGACCGTCAGACTCTAGGCGACGGCACCAACGTTCGCGACACTACCCTGGTGGCTGACCGTGCTTGCCGCCGGGCTCCTCTGCGTGTGTCTTTTGCCGCTCTACCCGCTTGCGCTTCTGTTCTGGAAGCTCGACGACTTGAGGGACCGCAAATAAGGAAGGGCCGACGAATCTGCCGCCGGCCCTTCCTTTGCGTTTACCTGAATAGCTCGTTGTGCGAACCCGTTCGCTGGAAGACCGCGAGCCCGTTGCCCTCTCGCCAAATAACGAGCCAGTCGCCCGAGTTGGCAATATGGC
>CAVEWV010000127.1:0-7001 GCA_963619535.1 Acutalibacteraceae bacterium
AAAGGCCGCCTTCCGCTCAAAAGCGGCCCGTGACACCAACTTTCGGCACACGATCCTCGTCAACGGCTGGATCGCCCCATCGCTCTCGATTTTCTCAGAATGCAAGCACCCCATGGTCCCCGCCCACATGGCGCACCCCCACACCATGTCCATCGGGCTGTTCAGCATGGGCGAGCCCTCCCCTGCGGCAAAGCTGTTCCTCGAGACGGCGGACGAACGATTCGGTGGCGATAACCTGCGGCGTCGGCAGGCAAACCTGGGATAATGGTAAGATTCGCGTAACGCTGGGCGGCAGGCTGGGAGTTGGCAATGGAGAAGATCGCTACCGACACGTACGACTTCGAATACATACGCAGGGTCGGCTATACCTACGTGGACAAGACGGGGCTGCTGTACCCGCTGGTAGACGAGTCCATGGGCAAGCAGTTCTTCCTGACGCGCCCCCGGCGCTTCGGCAAGTCGCTGCTCGTCTCGACCCTGCAGAAGCTCTTCGAGGGCAGGCGCGACCTGTTCGAGGGGCTGGCCATCGATAGTCTGCCCTGGGACTGGTCGCGCACCTGGCCGGTGCTGCGCCTGGACATGAGCCTGTGCTCGGGGGACACGGTGGAGCGTGTGGAGCGGCGCGTCCTGGCGACGCTGCGCTCCGAGGCCAAGCGGCTGGGCATGCCCCCGCGCGACGAGGACGACGTCGCCGTCTGTTTCCGCTCCCTCGTCGAGGACCTCGCCGCCACCTCGCCCGACGGCCAGGTCGTGCTGCTCATCGACGAGTACGACAAGCCCCTCACCCAGTGGGTGGGCACGGAGGAGGTGCGGCCCTTCCAGGCGTTCCTCAAGTCGTTCTACTCGGTAGTGAAGGCGACGGAGGCCAAGCAGCGCTTCTGCTTTATGACCGGCGTCTCCAAGTTCTCGAAGGTCTCGATCTTCTCCGACCTCAACAACCTGACCGACATCACGATGGACGCCAGGTTCGCCAGCCTGCTGGGATACACGCACGACGAGGTGCGCGCGTGCTACCCGCAGAGGCTCGCCGCCCTGGCCAACAGCCGGCACACCGACGTCGAAGGCGCGTTCGCCCAGCTCATCGACATGTACGACGGATATTGCTTCGACCGTTCGATGACGCGCGTGTTCAACCCCGTGTCGCTGGGCCGCTGTCTCGACTCTGCCGACATGCGCTCCTACTGGTTTGAGACCGGGACCCCCGGCTGGCTCATGTCCTATGCCAAGAAGGAGCCGATGGAGGTGGAGTTCGTCGAGATGACCGACGAGCAGCTGGGCACCTTCGAGCCGGCCAACCCCTACATGCCCGCCGTGCTGTTCCAGACCGGGTACCTCACCATCAGGCAGTTCGAGGAGCGCGGTCGGAGCCGGATATACACGCTGGGCTTCCCCAACCATGAGGTGGAGGACGGTTTCAATAGTTGGCTCGCCTGTGCCTACACCACGAGCGTCGCGGCCACAAGCGGCTGGCGCAACGCCTGCTACCACGCTGTGCGCGACGGGGACTGCGCCGAGTTCGTCGCGGCGCTCTCGTCACTTTTCGCGAGCATCGGCTACGACCTCACCGACAGGCTGACCGAGCAGGCCTACCAGTGCGTCGTGACCGCCATCCTGCGCTACATCGGCATCGACCTCTCCGCCGAGGTGACCACCTCGCGCGGGCGCATCGACATGGTCTGCACCGCGCCGGGCAACGTCGTGGTCGTCGAGCTGAAGGTCGCCAGCGGCCAGAACGCCGGCGAGCGTGCGGCAGACGAGGCCATGCGGCAGATACGCGAGCGCGGCTACGCCGAGCGCTTCGCCTGCGACACCCGTCGGGTCCAGCTGCTCGGGATCTCCTTCGACTGCGAGACCCACAACATCGCCGCCTGGCGCTGCGAGGACCTGCGGCCATAACGCCTGCCCGATAGGGCTGACTGCTCTCCGTCACCCGCATGTCGCTCAAAAGAAACGGTCCGCCGCCTTCATCAGACGGTTTCAACGTGCCGGTTCAACTCTTCGTGATTCCTCGCCAGGCGGTGTCAGCGGGCCGAATGCGCGGCAGGTGCTTTTCCTGGCAAATACCGCCGCGTTTTGGGGGTTCGCCTACCGTTGGTTGCGCAGACAGGCGCGTCAAGTAGTGCCGAAAAGGCTGGTTGACCCCCGTCAAGGCCAGCCTCCAGCCGGGTTTTCGCCCGCAAGACGTCCCTCTGCATGCCCTAGGACCCGCCCGGCGGTAGGCGAACCCCCATTCTGCGGCAGGATCTTGCCAAATAGCAGCACGGTTAAAACCGATGAAGCGCACGGAGCAGGCGGCCGCTGCGGCCAAGTCACAATCAATCGTGGTCAGACGACCGAACAAGACGGCCTATTCCGCGTGCCCGCACGCGAGTCGCCACAATCCAGTGTCTCCCACAGCAATCCCGTGTGCGGCAACGTCGATTTTGTTGTTTGGCGCACAAGGCGACAAGCGCCTAAGCTCCCCCCGAGCAACGGCGGGGCCGCCCACCCGAGGCGCGGGGCGCAGCGTGTCGACGGCAATCCCAAAAGTTGCTCGAAACGCTTGCGAGGTGGGGGCCTCGGCAAGCAAAGGGGGCCGCCGGCGCGACAAAGCCCCGGCGGCAAACAAGGGGAAAGGAACCATCATGGCATCCATTGATGCAAAGGCCGCGCTCGACCGCCGCACGTTCGTCGCCGGGACTGCCGCAGGCGTGCTCGCAACCGCCGCCGCAACGCTCGCCACGGGCACGGCGGGCGCCGAGGAGACCGAGGCGTTCGAGCGCACGGTCGCATGGGACGCCGAGTACGACGTCGTGGTCGTGGGCCTGGGCGGCGCGGGCTGCGCAACCGCCATCACCGCAGCCGACGCCGGCGCCAAGGTGCTCGTGCTCGAGAAGGCCCCCGAGGGCTACTCGGGAGGCAACTCCAACATCTGCATGCAGTGGATCTGCTACACGGAAGACCCCGAGGGGGTCCGCACGTACTTCGAGGCGCTGCGCGGCGGCTACGACACCCCGTCCGACGCCATCCTGGACGTCTACATCGAGGGCATGCAGCAGAACAAGGAATGGTTTGAGTCCCTCGGCGCCCCCAATGTGCGGACCTTCGACTATGTCGAATACCCGCAGTTCGAGGGGTCGTCGGCCTTCACGCCGTTCACCGTCGACGGATCCACGGGCATGAAGCCCCCGCTCGTCTTCGGCGGCAACGGCGCATGCTACACCCTGCTCAAGAAGAACGTCACCGACCGCGCTGACTCCATCGACGTCTGGTACGAGGCCCCGGCCACCCACCTCATCCAGGACCCGGCCACCAAGGTCATCCACGGCGTCACCGCCCAGGTCGGCGACAAGGAGGTCAAGGTTCGCGCGAAGAACGGCGTGGTGCTCACCTGCGGCGGCTATGAGAACAGCCCCCAGATGCAGCAGGACTACAACCAGCGCCTCTTCTGGCCGCCCACCGGCACCTGCTATTACAACGAGGGCGACGGCATCAAGATGGCCCTGGAGGTGAACGCCGACCTGTGGCACATGGCCAACATCGTCACCAACAACGGGTGCTTCCGCAACGAGCAGACGGGCAACGCCACGTTCGGCTTCGGCATCTACGTCTCCACGCGCGGCATCAACATCGCCAACAACGGCACGCGCGTCCACGACGGCAAGGCCTACCACGGCAAGGTGCAGTACAACGACGCCTTCCTCAACGCGGCCCTGCCCGACACCTACTGGTACGTCTACGACCAGGCCATCCAGGACGCCGGCGCCATCAACCCCACCTGGAGTGCCGACAGCTCCGAGGAGATCGAGAAGGGCTGGGTCATCAAGGCCGACACCCTCGACGAGCTCGCCCAGAAGATGGGCCTGACCGACGAGGCCGCCCAGACCATGGCGCAGACGATCGCCGTCTACAACGGCTTTGCCGCCGACGGGTTCGACCCGGTCTTCGGCCGCAGCGCCGAAAGCATGTTCGCAATCCAGACAGCGCCCTTCTACGCCTGCAAGCAGACGTGCTGTTGCGGAAACACCCAGGGCGGCCCGCGTCGCAACGAGCGCGGCGAGGTGCTCGACGTGGCCGGCGAGCCCATCCCGCACCTCTATGAGTCCGGCGAGCTGGGCGATGTCTGGTCGAACCTCTACCAGGCTTCCTGCAACCTGGGAGGCGGCATGATCTTCGGGCGCATCTCGGGCACCAACGCCGCCGCCGTCAAGGACGACGTGACCCAGGACGACCTCGTCGAGACCCCCTTTGCCCCCGAGATTGCCGAAGAGCAGTACGAGACCGGCGAGAGCCAGCACATCGGCCGCGGCATGGGCAAGGGCCAGGCCCCCATGGTGGTGCGCGTGACGATGGACGGCGACAAGATCTCCGCCGTCGAGATTCTCAAGCACTACGAGACCGAGGGCCTCGCGGCCATCGACCGCGCCTTGACCGAGCTGCCCGCCGCCATGGCGCAGGCTGGCTCCGTAGAGGTGGACATGGTCGCCGGCGCCACCCGCACCTGCGCCGGAATCATCGAGGCCGTGAACGACGCTCTGGCGCAGGCGTAGGGACAGTCACCCAATAAAAGCCGCGATATTGGCTTTCCGGCCCGAGTCAACCCGTTTTGCCCATCTTGGCCCGACACGACCCGTCTCCCAGGTCGTGCCGGGCCTCTTGCTCGAAAGACGCCTGCCCAAGGGTTATAATCAAACCTCATCGGCAAGGGGGTTGTCGTGGACATAGAGACATTGCGGCTGTTCAGGGAGGTCGCGGCGCGCGGGAGCATCACCGAGGTGGCGCGGCGCAACTTCATGTCCCAGCAGGCGCTCAGCCGGAAGATGGCGGCTTTGGAAACGGAGCTCGGCCAGCGGCTGCTTGTACGTACCGCACCGCTTGGCCTCACCCCCGCCGGAAGGATTGTCCTACAGGAATCGAATGCCATGCTCGCCGCGCACGACCGCATGGTCCGCACCCTCGACGGGCTCAAGGGTCGCGCTGCGGCGTCTGTGCGCATTCGCAACTACGGCACCGGCTCCTTCGCCAGCTTGTACGCAGCCCTGCTGGAGCGCGTTGCCGACACGAATCCCGAGATAGACGTCCAGTTCGTACACGACAACGAAGACGACGTCGACATGCTCGTGCAGGGCAAGATCAACCTCGGCTTTGTCCGGACGATCACCATCGACGGCCGCGAGACGCTTGCCCGCGACCCGCGTTGCTCCTATCTCGAGCTGCGCTCCGACGTGGCCCCGCTCATCTTCGGGGTAGCCGACGACCATCCGCTCGCCGAACTCGGGCACGCCACGCTGGCGCAGATCGCCGACTACCCCCTCGCCATGCCCACCGACACCGACATGGGCGCGCTTCCGGCTGCCGTAAAACGACTCTTCGCCGACGCCGGTCTCGCGCCGAGCGTCGAGAGCGTCTACTGCAACTCGGCCTGCGAGCACTACTTCGAGTATTTCTCGGGCATGAGCAGGCAGAGCGTCACGTTTTTCACCGACTGGAGCTTCGACGACTTCGTCCCCGGGGGCCGACTTGGGACGCGACGCTTGGCAAAGGTGGTCCCCGGGCCTGGATTCTACGAGGTCAAGGGGTACGCCGTGACACTGGCCCAGCCATCCTCCCCCGCCGTGGGCGTGGTCCTGGGCATCATGCGCGAGATTGACGAGGCGCTCGCGTAGCGCGAGGCGCGTGGCGTGTCGCTCGGCATTGCCAATTCCCCCGTGTGAACGGTGCTACGTCCCCTGTTCTCGAAAGATACGGTTGAGCGCACTGCCCCCAGCATAGAAAGCCTGTTCGGCCTTGGTGACGACTATGCCGAGAATGCCGCCACGGTGGCACTTCTCGAGGGGTTAACCGATCGCGGCGAAGCCGTCCGCCCAGACCTGGGCAGGCGCGGCCTGGCCGTGTGCGACACGCCGCAGGACTGCCGAGGACGATTCTGGTTCCGGCAGTTGGACGGTTTTCGTACCGGGAGTTGGACGGTTTTGATTCCGGCAGTCGGACGGTTTTCGTTCCGGGAGTTGGACGGTTTTGCTCCGGCAGTTGGACCGTCGGCGGGGCGGGCTCGGGCGTCCAGGCCCGTCACGACACGTAGTCGCACTGCTGGCAGTGCCTGGGGGCGTCGGCGCTCACCTCGCGGTGGAACAGCCCCGCCCAGCGGCAAATGTCCTGCAGGATGGGCACGACGGAGGCGCCCTTCTCGGTGAGCGAGTACTCCACGCGGGGAGGAATCTCGTCGAAGCTCCTGCGCGCGACGATGCCGTCGGCTATGAGCTCCTTGAGCGCGGCGGACAGCGCCGCGTCGCTCACGTTGGCCATCTCGCCGCGCAGCTCGCTGTAGCGAAGCGTCTCCTTGGCGGCCAGCACGCAGATGATGCGCGACTTCCACTTGCCGCCGAACACGTCCAGCCCGTACTCCAGCGGGCAGCGAATGTCCTTCTCGAGCTTCCTCTTGTGCGCCATGCTCGCTCCCCTCCCCTCGACTGCTCGCCCAGTATCTGCCTGGCGCTTCAGCGGCACAAGTCGCTAACAAAATATTGAGTGACTCATAATTTGCCCGATATCTTCCTCTTGCCAAGCGGCGCACGTAGAGTGAGCGCCGCAATCGAGGGGCAGCGCAATCCGGCGCGCCCACGGGAGAAAGGAACCACCATGAGCGTCAAGGCATACCTGCAGGCCATCATGACCATCGACCCCGAGAACCGCACCGCGGCCGCCAAGGTGTACGCCGACTACCGCCAGCCCTTCCTGGACCAGATCGAGGGCGCGTTGACCAAGGAGCTGCTCATCCGCGACGAGGACGTCCAGGTCATCCACGGCTTCGACAGCATGGAGCACGCGAAGGCCTACCTCGAGAGCGATCTGTTCACGCAGAAGGTGCTCCCCGGCCTGCAGCCCACCTGGGCCGCCGACCCGGACATCCGCTTCTACGAGGTCGCATAGCGCGCGACGCACGAGCGGGTCCGCAGGACGCTGGCGGGTGCGCGGGGCCCGGGCGGGCGCATAGGGTGCGGGCGGTGCGCCAGCGTCCTGCG
>CAVEWV010000128.1:0-7000 GCA_963619535.1 Acutalibacteraceae bacterium
CAAATAGGGGAGGATGATGCAGAACCTCGCCGGCTGCGTTCTCGGGAGGCTTACGTACCACCAGTACGCTGCGCCTCCCGACGCCTTGCCGGCGAGAACCTGCTTTTAGAGGGAGTTGCGGAACCTCGTCCGCTGCGTTCTCCACGGGACTCGTCGCGCAGAGCGCTCCTTGAACGGAGGCTTACGCGTGGCGTTCCTGGGCGTTTGCGGGCTCTAGGTAGGGTAGCAGGAACTTTGGGACGAACGAGCAGAAGAGGTCGGCCATCTGCGCGGGTGGCTCGGCCATGCCGCGTTCCACCCAGTGGCGCGTCATGTGCTTGGCGCCCGTGTTGTAGAACTCCACCTGCAGGGCCTCGTCGGATGTGAGCTCGCGCCCGGCTTTCTGCACGAAGAGGCTCTCCATATGCTCCTCCATGTACCGGCCGCCGTGCTGGCAGATGGAGGAGTAGCTCACGATGCGCATCGCGTTGCCGAAGAACGCCACGTGCTCGCGCAGCACCTCGAACTTGCGCAGGTGGGCCGCATGGCAGCCCAGCGTGACGCCCATCTGGTAGAGGGTGCCCTGCATGAGGTAATCCCATGCCCACGTGGCCACGCCGTACACGTCGCAGAAGTTCTCGTAGAACGTCGCGCGCGAAATGCCTGCGTCGCGGCACAGGTCGGTGACCTTGACGCGATCGATTGAGGTGGAGCGCATGCGCTCGTCGAGCGCCGTTACCACCCGCAGGCAGGTTTCTTGCTTGGACATGCCGTCCCCCTGACGTTTCGGGCGCGCCCTTGCGCCCGCCCGATACCCATGTGCGTCCCCTTGCGGTGCCAGTATCGCATTATGGACCGCCCGATCGCTTGCGTGTGCTCTCGCACGCCCGCGCGCCGGCCTGACACTTGCGGCCATCTGTCGGTTCCCTTGCCGGGGCGGGGCTGCCTAGAATCCCGGTAGCGGCAGTCAAGGGGGATTGCCGCCGCTATCGATGCCAAGAATTGAGGAGGAACCTATGGATGCTTCCGTAACCCGTCGCGCGTTTGTGGCCACAGCCGCCGCAAGCGGGGTGGCCGTTGCCGCATCGGGCCTGGCAGGCGGTGTCGCGCACGCCGACGAGGCCGCGCAGGCGCAGGCCGCCTGGGACGAGCGCCCCGCCTCGGTGGCCGACCAGGTGAGCGCTACCGAGACCCACGACGTGGTGGTCGTGGGCGGCGGCAACACCGGCGTGGTGGCCGCCCTGCACCTGGCACAGCTCGGTGCCGACGTGCTTCTGGTGGAGCAGTCGGGGGCCTGTTGCATGTGGGCCGGCGACATCGACGCCCTGGACTCCCAGATCCAGAAGGACATGGGCATCCAGATCGACAAGGAGTACGTCATCGAGGACATCCTGCGCTACAACCAGGGCAAATGCGACCAGAACCTCATCCGTCAGTGGGCCTACAACGCAGGCGCCCTTGTGGACTGGTATCAGGAGCAGATGCAGGCCAAGGGCCTCGACGTGATGGTGGACACGCGCTGCAAGAAGTTCTTCCCCGAGGGCGTGTACTACTCGCCGGCCTCGGTGCACACCGCCTACAAGCCCCCGCTGGAGCCCACCGCCAACGCCATGGGCTCGGAGATCGCCGTTCCCGCCATGCTCGAGCTGTACGCCGAGGCGGGCGGGCAGATCCTCTACAACACCCGCGCGGTGGAGCTCGTGCAGCCCGACGGCCCCGGCACCAAGGTCACGGGCGTCATCTGCCAGATGGAAGACGGCACCTACACGCAGTTCGACACCACCAAGGCGGTGTTCCTGGCCACGGGCGGCTTCTCGGGCAACAAGGACATGATGGACCAGCTGGGCGTGCAGGCGCACAAGTTCTGCTCCAACCACATGGGCGGCGACGGGCGCAACGGCGACGGCATCAAGATGGCCGTGTGGGCCGGCGCCGACTACGAGCGCGACATGGCCGGCAGCTGCAACATCTTCGACCGCGGCTGCATCACCGGCAACGACACGAACGGCGGCATCGGGCCGTTCTCCCAGGGTGGCGAGGACAGCCGCTTCTGGTGGCCCGGCTCGCAGCCCTTCCTGCGCGTCAACGAGAACGGCAAGCGCTTCTGCAACGAGGACGGCCCCTACGACGTGGTGTTCAACCTGGGCACCCAGCAGCCTGGCGGGTACTACTGGCAGGTGTTCGACTCGTCGAGCTGGGACGACGTGGTGAGCTTCGACACCACCATCTGCTCGCGCGTGGTGGCCAAGCCCGGCGCCAAGAACTGCCTGCTCCTGGGCCAGTTCTGGCCGTGCACCGACGCCGACATGTGGAACGAGGTGTATATCGAGCCCAACGTGGAGAACGGCAACCTCATCAAGGCCGACACGCTTGAGGAGCTGGCCGACGCCATGGGCTTCGACGACGCCGCCAAGGAGGCGTTCCTCACCCAGGTGGCCCGCTACAACGAGATGGCCACGGCGGGCTGGGACAAGGACTACGGCAAGGCCCCCTGGCGCCTGTCCAACATCGACGAGCCGCCCTACTACGCCTGCAAGCTGGCCGGATGGCTGCTCTCCACGCTCGCTGGCGTGCGCGTGGACAACACCTACGCGCCGCTGACCGAGGACGGCCGCAAGATCGAGGGCCTCAAGGTGGTGGGCCTGGACCACGGCGGCTTCTTCAACGGCATGTACGCCCAGTACTACGGCGGGCTCAACCTCTCGCACAACCTCATCTCGGGTTGGCTGGCGGCCAAGGACGTCATGGGGCAGGACTACCCCGTGCCGATGTGGGGTCCTGACCACGCCTATCGCGAGGACCGCGTGCACGAGTAGGCCGCGAGGTATCGGCAAGGGCGCGGGCGCATTCGTAGGGGTGCGCCCGCGTCACCTGTGCCGCACGAGCACGGCGGCCACCCACACGCCGAGCAGGGCCGTGACGGCGGTGGAGACGCAGAAGGCCAGCCGTATCGCGCCCATCTCGCCCAGCGCCGGGGCCGCCACGCCCATGAGCGCGAAGAGGCACGCGTTGATGAGCGCGCCTCCCACCTGGCGCATGGAGTTGGTGATGGCCGTGCCGTGGGTCATCTGGCCTGCGGGCAGCACGTTGACGGCCCAAGTCTGCAGGTTCTGCATGGCGAAGGCGTTGCCGATGTTGCGCAGCACGAAGGCGAACACCGAGTAGCCCAAAGGCGAGCCGGCCTCGACGAGCGCGGCGAGCACGCCCGACACCGTGATGACGGCAAAGCCCAGGCCCGCCAGCGCAAGCGGGCCCTTACGGTCGAGGTAGCGGCCGGTGAAGGGGCACAGCGCCGCCGACACGAGGGCGCCGGGCAGCAGGCACAGAGCCGCGGCCGTGGGGGAGTGGCCCTGCACGTCTTGGATGTAGAGGCTCATGAAGACCTCGGTGTTGATGAGCGCCCCGAAGAGCACCATGCCGGCAAGCGAGCCGGCCAGGAAGCGCACGTCGCGCAGGGGCGCCAGGTTGAGCAGCGGGGCGGCCGAGGCGTTCTGCCGGTGGGCGAAGAGCGTAAGCGCGGCGACGCCCATGGCAAGCGGTGCGGCGCTCCTGACCAGGCCGCCTGGAACGTCGCTGGCGAAAAGCCCCAGGTTGGAGCAGCCCACGATGAGGCCGCAGAAGCCAAGCGCCAGAATAGCCAGCGAGGGGAAGTCGAAGGGGCAGCGCTGCTGCGGGTCGGTCAGCCTGGCGATGAGGGGGTAGGTGGCAAGCGACAGGCACGTGAGGCACGCCACGCCCACGAACACCGCCCGCCAGCCCCACACGTCGGTGCAGACGCCGGCGATGAGCGGGCCCAGGGCCGGGCCCGTGGCCAGCGCCACCGACACGATGCCCATCGCGAAGCCGCGCTGCTGGGGCGGGAAGAGCCGGAAGGCCACGATCTGCATGAGCGGGATGAAGAGGCCCGCCGCCAGCCCCTGGACGCAGCGCACGGCCACGAGGGCCGGGAAGCTCGGCGCGAAGGCCCCCGCCAACCCTACGAGGAACACCAGGTTGGCCGCCAGGAAGAGGTGCCGGCTCTGGAAGCGCGTGGTGAGGTAGCCGCTGCACGGCACCATGACGCCCAAGGCGAGCATGTAGCCCGTGGTGAGCCACTGCCCGTGCTCGGTGGACACCCCGAAGTCGGCCAGGATGGAGGGCAGGCAGGTGGTCATGGTGAGCTGGCTCATGATGCAGATGGCCGCCGCCCACACGAAGCAGATGAGCATGGCCCAGCGCCTCGCGGGCGAGAGCTCGGGGTGGAAGGCCGCGAAGGCGTCTTCGCCGGCGTGTGCGGGGGCGGTGCTGGTCATGGGGCTCCTTGGGATGGCGCGCAGGGGGTGCGGGCCGCGGGCGCGCGAGTCGCGCCGGGGCGTGCGCCGCCCGGGTGTTTCCGGGCCATCATAGTAGCTTTTGGGAGCCGTGTCGGTGTCGTCGCCCGCATTGCTTGTGCCCCGCGCCCGCGCTCGCGGCTTGCGAATGCGGTGCTCGGATGGGCGCCTGCGGCGCGAGGTTTCCTGAATGACGAAAAGGGACAGGGCAAAGGGGCGTTTTTGGGCATCTAGCAGGCAAATGACGAATTGCCTCCGTCCCTTTTCGTCATTTTAAAAGGCCGTCGGGTGCCCGGTGTCCTCGGGTGCCCGACGGCCTTTGCCGTGCGCGAGCTCGTCATGCCGTCGGGGCGTTACCCCTCGCTTGCGCTGTCGGCGTAGTCGTCCACATCGACGGCGGGCAGGGGGTCCACCACCTGGTCGGACTCGTAGTCGGGATACTGCAGGTCGCCGTCGTCGATGAGCGCGGTCCCCTCGCCGTGGCAGCGGTCGCACAGCTCCTGGCTCACCTCGGGCACGACGACGCCGTGGGTGAAGCCGGGGTAGAAGGTGCTGCCGTTGTTGAGGTCGGCGTCGTCGAGCTCGACGCCGGCGTCACCCAGCATCCCGGCGTCGATGGGGGCCTTGGTGAGCGTGGTGATCTTGCCGTTCGCCGTGTCGTAGCCGAGCATGAGCTCCTCGTCGGCAGTGAACGCGTCGTCGTCGCGCGAGGCGGCGTTCCAGCCATGGCAACTGCGGCAGGTGTTGTACGCCACGCTGTGGCAGCTCCAGCACTCGGCGTTCTCCAGGTGCGTGGAGGAGTGCCACTCGCCGCTGAGCGAGTCGGTGCTGTGGCAGTCCTGGCACTCCACCTCGATGGCGCCGGAGTGCGACATGGTGGAACGCTCGGTGCCGTCGCCGTGAATCTCGCTCACGCTGTGGCAGTCCATGCAGTTCATGTTGGCGCCGGACATGCCGTGGACGTCGTAGTTCTGGTAGCAACCGGCGATGGAACCGGCGTGGCACGACAGGCACGTGCCCGAGATGTCGTCGTTGTCGGTGCCGTCGACGAACATGTGGCCCTTGATGAGCCCCGTGTCCTCCTTGCCGAACTGCGATTGTGCCGCGTTGCGCACGTGGCACTCGCCGCACTCGGCGTGGCAGTCGGGGCAGCCGGCGCTGCGGTAGTTCACCGCGGCGAGGTCCTCACCGGCGTTTTCGCTGGCGGTGGCGAGGCGCTTGGTGTAGGCGCACTCCAGGCCCGCCGTGGTGTTGTGCAGGCTCGTGGCGTAGTTCGCCACCTCGTCTGCGTGGCATTGGCCGCAGACGGACACGCCGCCGTCGGCGCTGGGGTAGGCGGTCATGCCCTCCATGGCCGTGGAGGCATCGGTGGCCGTGGCGTCGCCGCCGTGGCAGTACGTGCAGCCGAGAAGCCCGTGCAGGCTCGTCGCGTAGTCCTCATCCACCAGGTAGAGCGTGACGTCGACGTCGTCGGAGCTCTTGGAGGCCTCCAGCAGGTCCTGGCTCGTGTGGCACTCCACGCAGGTGCCGCTTGCCTGTGGGGTGGCTTCGGCGTAGGCCTGGCGCGCCGCCTCGAGGCTGTCCTGCGTGGTGTCGGACGAGTCGTCGGCCGCTGCCTCGTCGCTCGTCTCCGTGGCGGCATCTGCCTCGGCGCCGGTCGACTCCTGCGCCTGCTTCATGGCGTTGGAGGGGCTCATCACCTCAAGCGCCGTGCCGTTGGAGTCGGCTGCCTGGGCGCTTGCCTGCTCGGCCTGGGCGCTGCCCTGGTTGGCGGTCGCCGCCACGCCGCAGATGCCTCCCAGCATGAGGGCCCCCGCCAGGGCGACGGCCATCGCCTTGCTGCCGCGTCTCTTCTCCATCTCCCTCTCCTTTCCCTTGCGTGCGCGCTCCCTTTGGCGCGCCCTGCTCATCACAAGGAACTGCCTGGCAGCGGGCAATCCTTGTGTTTTTGCAAGATTAGGAAAGGGCCGGGGGATGCGGGAGGGTCGTTTTCCCGGGTTCGTCCCAAACGTGACTGGTTGGGGAAATCGTCACGGGGGAGGGTCCGTTCGACGCGCGGCTGCCCTGCTTTACCCTTCTAGCAGGTAGGGCTTGAGCACCTCGGGCATCGTCTGCACGATGAGGCCGGCCAGCTCCTCCTCGGGCATGCCCATGCCGGCGAGCACCCAGTCGCGCACGAGCCAGATGGTGCCGTACAGCTCCACGTCCATGGCGAAGCCCAGGAGCGTCTCGCCCGGGTCGGCCCCGTGGGCGCGCAGGATGTCCTCCAGCACCTTGCGCGTGAGGCGCACATCGGCCTGGAACAGGCCGTTCACATCGGAGGAGAGGTAGCCGTTGCGCACGAACGCCTCGTTTTCGCGCATGCGCCTGAAGTGGCTCACGAGCCCCTCGGTCCAGCGCAGCTGCGCGGACTCCTGCTCGAAGGGGCGCATCACGAGCTCGGAAAAGGCGTCCTCGAGCAGGGCGTACTTGTCGGCGTAGTGGCGGTAGAACGTCTGCTTGCTCACGTCGGCCGCCTCGCAGACGGCCTGCACGCTGAGCTTGTCCACCGGTGTGTCCTGCATGAGCGACACAAGGGCCTCGCGCAGGCGTCGGTCCGTGTTCATGCGAGCCTCCCATCGGTTCACCTATGACGAAAAGGGACAGGGCAGAAGAGCGGTTTTGGGCATCTAGCAGGCAAATGACGAATTGCACCCGTCCCTTTTCGTCAT
>CAVEWV010000129.1:0-6833 GCA_963619535.1 Acutalibacteraceae bacterium
GTACAATTGCCCAAGGCGGAATATGCGCGGGTGCAAAGCGCGATTGCGACCAACTACAGCGGGCGTTTCGCAGGAAAATCTAGCGGTTCTATGGCGGTGGGCGATTACGTTTACCGTTTCGAGGTCGAAGAGCAAGGCGTGTACCGCATCGTAGGAAGGCGAAAGATTAGGGGCGTGTATGGAATGAGCGCAACGAAGGAAGAGTTCATTCGGCTAGCCAACAACCGCAATGCCTATGAAGGGTTCGGTGAGCATTTATTGGCGTTTTGCCAAGAGGGCGACGTATCGGAGTATGTGGCCGAATACATGAGGGAATACCCGAATGCCGATAGCGACGCGGTCTGGAGAGCTATGGAATGGTTTCAAGACCAACGGGAGGACGGCAAGCTATAGCAATCAGCCCCGCCGAGGCGGGGCTTTGCTCGCGTTTAAATGTCGAAATAGAACCCTCGCCATTTCTCGAGGTCTTCGGCGGTCACGTTTGCCGCATCGTCGAGAAGCTGGTCCTGCGTTTTCGAGCGGTCGATCATGACCTGCTCGACGTAATGGACGTTGAACCAGAGCGAGCGGTCGCTCTCGAATTTCACGCCCTTGTCCATCAGCCATTCGAAAATCTCATTCACGCCGCCGCCGTCGATTTCCGACCATTCGCGGTAGTCGCCCGTGGTCGAGATTTCCGCTTCCATGTCGACGCATCCGTCAACGTACTCGTCGGAAATCGTGATTGTCACGTCGCCCTTGTTGGCGGTCTCGAAAATATGGGTCTTCGGGCTTTTCGTGGTCTCCATGTCCTTTCTGATGAGGTCTTTGATGTACTGGTTGCGGTTGTCCTTGCCCTGGAAATACTCGAGTACTTCCGCGTCCGCAGGGAAGAACTTCACGTTGAACGACCTGACATTCGCCTTGCGGTACTTCTCGTTCGCCTTGCTTCTCGCGTCTGCCATGCTGTATCCTTTCGACGAAGGCTCTGGGCATCATTTCAAGGTGGGCGGGTTGCCCGCCAGGCGGCGGGCAACCCTTCCGCTTATCGTCTGTTCAGCAGGCGGAAGCGGATCTGGATGGTGACGGCTAATCGCCAAACCCTGAACGTGATGCTCATTGCCTTGCTCCTTTCTTCTCCCGAAAAGCCCTATTGCCTTTCGATATTTACTATTATAGGGATACCACGACATAAGGCAATATGTAGGGGTACCACGACACAAAGCGAACACAATTGAGTTTTCTTGCTGTTGGATTCTCAAAAGGCCCAAGGATGCGATGGTGTAATAGGCCGCCCGGTTCCCGTCGACATGCAAGCCCCCGCAGAGCGCGGGGGCTTTTCTTCTGCCCGTTACCTGGCGGGCATACTTGGCCCATGGCGAAAACAGGACGGAAAACCAAGTACGACGAGCGGTACCACGTTCCGTGGGCGCACTCGCTCGCGATGATGGGCAAGACCTCCGACGAGATAGCGGCGGAGCTGGGCGTGGCGCGCTCGACGCTGTACGGGTGGATGGGCGCGCATCCCGAGTTTTCGGACGCCATAAAGCACGGCAAGGAGGTCGCGGACGCCCGCGTGGTGGAGAGCTTGTACTCCAAGGCGACCGGCACCGCCGTGCGCATCACCAAGCGCAAGCGGGACGTGCTCGACCCCAACAAGGAAAAGGTGACGCTGACGGAGGTATCCGAGGAGCAGCTGCCGCCGGACACGACCGCGATGATCTTCTGGCTCAAGAACCGCCAGCCCGACATGTGGCGCGACAAGCCCCTCCAGGACGATACGGACACCGCCGTTCTCAAGGCGGCCAAGGAGCTGGTCTCGTCCGTGCAGAGCGCGATAGAGTGACCATGCTGACCCGGATGCAGAACGAGTACCTGCAGAGCTGCACGCACCGATACAACGTCAAGTGCGGCGCGACGGGCAGCGGCAAGAGCTACGTGGACATAGCCGTGACCATCCCGCAGCGCATCCTGGCGTCCAGGGGCGAGGGGCTGCTCGTGATGATAGGCAACACCCGCTCGACGCTAGAGCGCAACATCCTCGAGCCTATGCGCTCGCTCTATTCCGAGGACGTGGTGGGCACCATCCGCATGGACAACACCGCGTCCATCTTCGGGCGCAAGGTGTACTGCCTGGGCGCGGACAAGTCCAACAGCGTGAGCAAGATCCAGGGCGCGACCTTCGAATGGGCGTACGGCGACGAGGTGACCACGTGGGCCGAGCCTGTGTTCCAGATGCTCAAGAGCCGCCTGCGCTGCCCGCACAGCCGCTTCGACGGCACGTGCAACCCCGACAGCCCCAACCACTGGTTCAAGGCGTTCCTGGACTCCGGCGAGGTGGACATCTACAGGCAGGACTACACCATCTGGGACGGCGCGCTCATGCCCGAGGTGGTCAGGCAGCTCGAGGCCGACTACGCGGGCACCGTGTACTACGACCGCTACATCAGGGGGCTTTGGACGCAGGCCGAGGGGCTTGTCTACCCCGGCTGGAAGGACGCGCTAGAGCCGCGCTTCGAGCTGGTCAAGACCGGCGAGGACGGCACCGAGCGGCCCGCATACGAGAAGCTGGCCGTGTCGTGCGACTACGGCACCCAGAACGCCTTCGCCGCGCTCCTGTGGGCGCACGACGGCCACGTATGGCACGTGGTGAGGGAGTACCGCTACTCCGGGCGCGACACCGGACATCAGAAGACCGACGCGGACTACGTGGCCGACATGGGGGCGTTCCTGGGCGAGCTGCCGCGCGACATCCCGTTCATCGTCGACCCGAGCGCGACGAGCTTCCACGCGGCCATGCGCCGCGCCGGTTTCAAGGTGCGCAAGGCGCGCAACGCGGTGGAGGACGGCATACGCGAGACGGCTGCGTGCATGCAGGGCGGCACCATGCGCGTGGCCGACGGCCTGCCGGAGCTTGCCAAGGAGTTCGCGGGCTACGTCTGGGACGCCAAGGCGTCCGGGGACAGGCCCGTCAAGGAGAACGACCACCTCATGGACGCGCTGCGCTACGGCGTGGCCACCCTGCGCGCGTACAGGCCGCAAAGGGAGTACAAGTCCGTGTTCGAGCGAAAAGGAGGGCGCAGATGAGCGCATCGACAATCATCACCTATTCCGAGCTTCTGCGCGTCAGCCTCGCTGCCCACGCCGCCGTCCACGTACTCGTACGTGCCCGCGGTGAGCGCCGACAGGTACTTCCGCCAGCGCAACGAGACGATCGCGCTGTTCACCAAGCGGCTGTTCACCACGAACGGGGACGAGTGGAACGACTTCACCGCGTCCAACCTGCGGCTCGCGAGCAACCTGTTCCGCCGCCTGAACGTTCAGCGGTGCATGTACAGCCTGGGCAAGGGCGTGTCGTTCGTGGGCGTGGGGGAGAGCGGCGAGGACACGACCAAGGCCGCGCTCGGCGACAGGTTCGACGACGACGTCAAGCAGATAGGCATCAACGCGCTCATACACGGCATCAGCTTCCCGTTCTGGAACCTCGACCACATCGACGTGTTCGCCGCCACCGAGTTCTGCCCCATCTGGGACGAGACGTCCGGCGCGCTCATGGCCGGCATCCGCTTCTGGCGGCTCGACCCCTACCACGCGCTCAACGCGGTGCTGTACGAGCAGGACGGCTACACGGAGTTCGCCGCGCCGTCCAACGACGGCGAGAGCCTGGTGGTCACGAGCGCGAAGCGGGCGTACAAGGCCACGTACGCCGAGGTGCCCGCCGACGGCCTCAAGCTGGCCGTGGACATGGAGAACTACAGCCGCCTGCCCATCATCCCCATATGGGGCAGCGACCAGCACCAGAGCACGCTGGTGGGGCTGCGGGAGAGCATCGACGCGTACGACCTCATCAAGAGCGGGCTCGCCAACGACGTGCAGGACTGCGCCGAGATCTACTGGATCGTCGAGAACGCCGGAGGCATGCAGGACGCCGACCTGGCGGAGTTCCGCGAGCGGCTCAAGCTGACGCACATCGCCAAGGCCGACGTGGAGGACGGCGGGGCGGTCAGGCCCTACACGCAGGAGGTGCCCTACGCGGCGCGCAAGGAGACGCTGGCGGCGATCAAGGCCGACATGTACGAGGACTTCGGCGCGCTGGACGTGCACACGGTGGCGGCGGGCGCGACCAACGACCACATCGACGCGGCGTACCAGCCCATGGACGAGGAGGCCGACGAGTTCGAGCGGCACATCCGCGAGGGCATCATGGACATCCTGGCCCTGCAGGGCATCGTCGATACGCCCGTGTTCACCCGCAACCGCGTCAGCAACCTCAA
Organism: Acutalibacteraceae bacterium; assembly: GCA_963619535.1. GTDB lineage: Bacteria > Actinomycetota > Coriobacteriia > Coriobacteriales > UMGS124 > UMGS124. Next base: position 4,254 of record CAVEWV010000129.1, read on the forward strand.
GGAGCAGGTGGAGATCGTGCTGGCCGAGGCCGAGTATCTGGATGACGAGACGGTGCTGCGCAAGCTGCCGAACATCACGCCGGACGAGGTGGCGGCCATCCTCGCGCGAAAAGACGCGGAGGCCGCCGAGAGGATGGGCGCGCTGCCCCCGGCCCTGCAGCGAAGCGCCGGCCTCGGCGGAGAGCAGGGCGATGACGGCGAGGGGGAGCAGGTTACGCAGCCGCGCGGCTTCGCCATCGTGGAGGGCTAGCCCATGGCGGACGAGGGCCACGACTACGCGGACGCGCGCCTGGAGGAGTTCCAGCGCGAGGTGGCGGACGTGTACCGCCAGGCCGAGGAGACCGCCCGCAAGCGACTCGAGGAGCACCTGGCGCGCTTCGAGGAGCGGGACGGCGAGAAGCGGCGGCAGGTCGCCGCCGGCGAGATGACCGAGCAGGCGTACGCGGACTGGCGGCGGGCGCAGATGATGACCGGCAGACGGTACGAGCAGGTGCTCGACCAGGTGGCGCAGGCGTACGCCAACGCCAACCAGGTTGCCGTGGACGTGCTCAACGGCAAGCTGCCCGAGGTGTACGCGGAGAACGCCAACTACGGCGGGTGGCAGGCGTGCGAGGCCACCGGGTTGAATCTGTCGTGGTCGCTCATGGACGCCGACACGGCCCAGCACATGCTTGCCGCAGGCGAGGCCATGTTCGCCGCCCCCGCGCTCGACGTGGCCAAGGACGCGGCCTGGAACCGCAAGCTGATGGCCAGCCAGCTCACCCAGGGCATCCTCCTCGGAGAGTCCATACCCAAGCTCGCCAAGCGCATGCAGCGCGTGATGGGCAGCAACTACGCCGCGGCGGTGCGCACGGCCCGCACGGCCACGACGGGCGCGGAGAACGCGGGGCGCGTCGCGTCGTACAAGCGTGCGCAGGCCATGGGCATCAAGCTCGAGCAGGAGTGGCTTGCAACGCTCGACGGGCGCACGCGACACACCCACCGGCAGCTCGACGGCGAGCGGCGCGAGGTGGGGCAGGCGTTCAGCAACGGGTGCCGCTACCCCGGCGACCCGCAGGCGCGCGGCTCCGAGATATACAACTGCCGCTGCACGCTGGCAGCGGCCATCGACGGCGTGGACGCCAGCGACGGCGAGCGGTGGAGCAAGCTGCCGCCGGGCATGACGTATGAGCAGTGGAAGGCGGGAAAGCCCGCCGTCAACGGGACCGTGCCCGCGAACCGCACAATTGGCGAGTTCATGGACATGCCCGGCACGGCCCGCAAGCTCGAAGCCGCCGGCGTGTCGCCGACCGAGGCGAGGAAGCGGCTCACGGAGCAGCTCAAGGAGTACGGCATACCGTCCGGCTCGTTCCGCAAGATGAGCGCGGGCGACCAGCAGAAGGTGCTGGACGGGGCGCTGGCGACGGAGAGGGGCATCACCTCAAAGCAGCACGCGGCCAGCGGGGCAAAGGTCGACATGGACATCGTGAAGTCGGACGGCTATGCCGCGAAGTTCTCGAAGCTGGACATGCCGGGGGATGCCGTCAAGTCGCTACACGAGTCCGCCGTCGCCATGCTGACCCATCGCTCGGGCAGCGAGCTCGAGGACCTCGTGCTGGTCTCCAGGTCGAGTGGGAAGGTTGTCGCGAGGAGCACCGCAGGGACAGTGCCGTTCGAGACGGCGAGAAACGCCGAGATCGAGAAGGCGATTTCCAGCCACCCCCGCGGCGACCTCATATCTGTACACAACCATCCGACGAACATACCGCCCACCGGGAGCGACTTCGCGTCAGCAGGGTACAACGGTTACGGCTGCGGGCTGGTCGCCCTGCACAATGGAGAGGTCTACTACTACGAGGTGGGAGACGTGCCCTTTCTCGGCAAGTCTTTCGACAAGAAGGTTTCCGAGAAGGTTAAAATGGGGCTGGATGAATACGACGCGATTATCGAAGTAATGAGGGCCTACGAGAGGAGCCATGGCATCAAATGGGAAAGGCTATAGACTACAGCTCCTTTGGCGTCGACGATCGGCCCGTGTCCGTTAAGTTGGCGGGCATTTCGGATGAAGCTCTCGAGACCCTCATCGAGGACGAGCGAGAAAACCCGCCGAAAACGTGGGAAGAGGCATGGAAGCGCGACATCGACTGGGAGCTCGAGCACGGCGTCAGGAGCGTCAATGACTAAGGACGACTACCACGTGATCGTGTACCGCATCCTCCTGTACCTCTACGCGTGCCTGAAGGGCGGGGAGGACGTCGGCCCCAAGAGGCTCGACGAGATCGCCCTCGCCGCCGGCGCGAACGAGGGGTACTGGCACTACATCCTGTGCAGCCTGCTCGACTACGGCTTCGTCTCGGGCGTGATAAGGGTCGAGGCCGACAACGCGTTCGACCGCGTCTACGGCCTCGATGGCGCCTGCATCACGCCCCGCGGCATCGAGTACCTGACGGCAACGCCTTCATGGAGAAGGCCAAGCGCTTCCCGAAGGACGCGAAGGGCATAATCCCGTTCATCTAGGCCCCGCCCCGGCGGGGCTTTCTCATGCCTCTGCTGAACAGCAGTGACACCCAAGTGGCAACCAACCCGCAACCAAAAGACAAC
>CAVEWV010000130.1:0-6821 GCA_963619535.1 Acutalibacteraceae bacterium
AGGCGCGCCGCACCGCCCTCGACCTGCGCCGCCTCGAGGACGATGACGCTGGCGCCGGCTTCCCCTGCGCCGGCCGCGGCGGCAAGGCCAGATGCCCCTGCGCCCACGACGATCACGTCTGCGCTCGTGCCTGCACGCGCTTCCTCGGCGATGGCGGGACACGCTGCCCCGACGGCTGCGACGACAGACCCTGCCACGAATGTACGACGGGTAACGTCCATTGCTTCTCCTTTTGCCATATCCCCTTGTAATCGATTGGCTGACGGCCGACAGCAATTCGATACTATGGCCGAGGGGAGCCGCAGGAGAAGGGCCCTTCGTGTGGTCAGCGCGTACCAAAACGAGTTCAGATGCCTTCCCCTCGTTGAGGTATTGACGTTTCCGCCAGGCGGTTTAAGACATTGAATGAAGAAGCGGCCATGGTCGCTGTCACGATCGCCCTATGCCAGGCGTATGGCAGTCGCAAATCACGCTGGCATGCTGCCGCGCGATATCGTGTACCGGCGGAAAAGTTGCCGCAAAATCGGGGTTCGCCCACCGCTGGCTTCTCGGCGAAGCTGGCGGCCAGGTCGAACAATCGCGCAAAACATGGGCCATCGCGTCCTGGGGGGATTGTTTTGCCCCGGATTGTCTGTCGCGGCGCCGTCATGTGGCGTGGGCATCGCGAACTGGCGGTAGGCGAACCCCAAAAACGCGGCAGTATCTCGCGATACAGGAATGCGGGAAGACAGAAAGGGCGAGAAGGCCGAACCCCCCTGCCGGCCTTCTCGCCCTCCGCTTCGCTAGGATGCCGCCGCTCGTCCCCGTGCCCTACACCGGCGTGGCCTCCACGCTGTACTCGACCGACACGTTGTCGCAGATGGCGGTGTAGGAGATGGGCTGGACGATGTAGCGGTAGGTGCCCTCGGCAGGGGAGGCCGCCGCATAGGACGTGCCGGTCGTAGTGCCCAGCATCCGCACGAGGCCCGTCTCGACGCAATAATCGAAGGCCTGGTACTCCACTGCGCCTTCCACCGTCTGCCAGGAGAGCTGCACGGTACCGTCCCCAAGCTGGATGGCGCTGACGATCGGGGCGTCCAGTGTGGCAAGCTCCACCTTCTGCTGCGGCTCCTCGCCGCCCAGGACCTGCACCACGCGGAAGCCCACATCCTCGTAGCCGGCGTTTTGCGCGCGGGCCTCGCCGCGGTACTCGGTGCGACAGTCGGTACGGGCGGAGTCCCACGCGCCGCCCTTGACGGCGAGCAGGTCCACTCCGTCGGCGGAGCTGCGCACAGTGGAGGTCCATTCCCACACGTTGCCCCAGAAGTCCACCGCGCCGTGGGCACCGCGCGTGACGTCGGCGTAGGCCTCGACGGGCGTCCTGCCGTCGTTCACGCCGCAGTTGAAGTCGGCGTCCTTGGGCATGTGTCCGGCAGCCAGCTCCCACTCGCTCTCGTTGGGCAGACGATAGGTGTTCGTGCCGTCCTGCTCGGTGAGCCAGGCGCAGTACGCCTCGGCGTCCTCATAGCTCACGTAGTTGACGGGATAGTCGTCCTGCCCTGCGGGGTAGGTTCCGCCGTCCCAGTTTAGCGGGGCGACGAGGCCCGTGTCGGCCAGAAAGGCGGCGTACTCGGCGTTTGTCACAGGCGTGCGCTTGATGTACACGGTGTCTCCCGCGCCCATGACGGGGATGTAGTCGAACTGCGCCGCGTCGGCCACCCGCCACTGCAAAAGACGGCTGTCGGTGAAGCGCAGCATGCTGCTGTTGATGCGGTCCCAGTAGGTCTTGTACATGTCCTGCACGATGTCTTCCATCTCGGCGACTATGTCGTCGCCGCCCGGCTTGCCCGCGGTCTCCTCCTTCAGCGCAGCCAGCTTGGCCTCCTTGCGGGCCAGGACGGCGTTGTAGTTCTCGATGACACACGCCCGCAGGCTCAGGTAGTTCTCCATGGAGGGGTCTTGCCGGTAGAGGGCGATGAGCTGCTTTGTCTGGTCGGACAGGGCCGGCTGCTCCTTCTCGACGAAGTCGCCGTGTGCGAACATGACCGCACCGTCGCCCGCCTGCTGTGCCAGCGCGCCGGTCGCGGCCAGCGAGAGTGTCAGGACGGAAGCGGCGACGATGACAGACGCCCCTTTTGCCAGACGCACGAGTTCCATACCGTGGGTTCCTTTCATGATCCTGGCCGAGGTGGCCGGACGACATCTGTACGCCCGCCTGCCCCCGGGAGGCACCGAGGGGCGGGCGGGCGTCTTGCTTTGCGAGTAGTTTAGGACAGAGGCGGGGATCGCGGAGGCGAAGTGCGCGGGCCGCAAGCGTGCTGGAATATGCGAGCCCGGGCGCAACGCGGCGTCGGCAATACCGCAGGCCACCGTGATGCGCGGGCCCTTACAGCGCTCGCGCCGCCAGGTTACCGCTGGATATGGCGGCCTGGATGTTGAATGGCGCCGCGCAGTCTCCCACGCACACGACCTCGCACAGGCCTTCGAGCTCCCGGGCCAGCTCGTCGTTTACGACCATGTCCTGCGCCTCGATGACGGTGTCGCACGCGAGCTTGTGCACGACCCCGTCGGCGCCGCTCGTGAAGGTGAGGCCGTCTTCGGTGAGCTCTGCCACCTGGGCCTGGTTCCAGATCTTCACGCCCGCGGCGTACAGGTCGGGCAGCAGGTACTTGCGGAACCACAGCGACTGCTCCTTGTCGATGTCGTCCTTCACGCCCGGGTTCAGGAACGTGACCGACTTGCCCTGCGCGAGCAGCCACTGCCCCATGTCGATGGCCTGGGCGCCGGCGCCGACGACGGCGACGCGCGCGCCTATCTCGGTGCTGAGGGCGACGTCGTCGATACCCATGACGTTCACGGCGCCGTTGCCGACGAGCGAAGGCTCGGGACGCTTGCCGCCCACGGCGACGATCACGGCGTCGGGCGCCTCCTGCCGCATCAGGTCGGCGGTCACCTCCGTGTCCAGGTGCACGTCCACGCCGCACAGCTCCTGCTGCCTGCCCAGGTAGGCGATGAGGTCGCCGAGCGCCTCGTGCTCGCCCTTGTAGGCGCTCGCCGCGACGAGCAGGCCGCCCAGCGAGGAGCCCTTCTCGTAGAGCGACACCTCGTGCCCCCTTTGGGCGGCGATGCGGGCCGCCTCCATGCCGGCGGGCCCCGCACCCACCACAAGCACGCGCTTCTTCACCTCGGCGGGCACGACGTCGTAGCCCTCGGGCATGCTTGCGCGGTACGCGACCTGCAGGGCGGCGTTCACCCGGCAGCGCTCGGGGGTCTTGGGCATGAGGCCCGCGGTGTGGCAGTGCAGGCACCGGCAGCAGGGCGCGACCTCGTCGCGGCGCCCCTCGGCGAGCTTGTTGGGCAGGTCGAAGTCGGCCTGGATGCAGCGGTTGACGAAGACGAGGTCGACCAGCCCGTCGCGCACGGCGTTGTTCACCAGGTCGGGGGCGAGCCTGGGGTCGGCCGAGGCGCAGCCCACGGGGATCGAGACCTCCTGCTTCAGGGCTTTGGTGGCGGGGAAGAAGGCGCCCACCCCGCTGTACGCGCCGCACTCCATGCCGTTCCAGTGCGCGTTGTAGTCGATGCGCGTGCCGTAGCCGGTCATGCCGTGGCGCTTGTAGCCGGCATGGGCGTTGTCGGGCGCCCACGAGGAGGTCTCGATGGTCCCGCCGCCCGCGCGCACCTGCACCTCGTCGGCCCCGGCCTCCTCGAGGAGCTTGGCGATGGCCGCGCACTCCTCGAAGGAGAGATACCCCTCGGTGTCGCCCAGGGCGGCGTCGTTCTCCTCGCAGGCGTTGAGCACGGTGAATATGGCGAAGTCGTCGCCGGCGGCGGCGCGGATGGCCTTGACCTGCTCGGTCATGATGCGGGCGCGGTTCTCAAGCGACTGTGGGCCGTACTCGTCCTCGCGCGTGTTGTTCTTGAGGCTCAGGAACTGGCTGGAGATGTCGGTGGTGGCCGCCTTGATCTCCACGCCGTCGAAGCCGGCCTCCTTCAGCTTGCGGGCGCAGTCACCGCACGACTGGAAGAACCCCTCGAGGAACTCCTTGGACTTGCCCGCCACGTCGTTGTCCACGATGCCCGTTCCCGGCGCGCGGAAGCGGTAGAGCACGTGGCAGTCGTGCTCGTGGATGGCGTCGGCGAGCACCTTGGCCGCGGCGACCTGCTCGCCCTCGTCGCGCGTGGCGATCGAGGAGGAGGCGTAGCCCGACTTGGTTCCTTCGGTCGCCTCGCCCTCGGTCTTTCCAGCCGCCTCGCCCTCAGCCTTCTCGCCCTCGGTCTTCTCGGATGCCGCCGACGCGGTGGGGTTCGGCGCAAAGCCCAGGTGGGAGAGGGTGTCGGCCTCAAGCACGATGGCGGCGACGCCGCCCTTGGCGATGCGGGTGTAGTACTCCAGGGCGGCCTGGCTCACGGCGGCCACGGTCTTTTCCTCCTTGTTGGTGGTGTCCGAGCCGGCCGACGACTTGACGAGGCGGTTCTTGAGGGTCAGGGGCCCTACCGTTATGGGCGAGAAGAGGTCGGCGTAGTCGGTGGTGTAGGACATCCAGCTGTCGTCTTGGGGGGTCGGGTTGTAGAACTGCCCGACGCCGTCGGCCTCGTCGGCCTGCGCCGCCTTGGGCTGGCCCGCGCCCCCGATGAACCCCTGGCCCACGACGGCGCCGGAGGTCAAGGCGATGGCCCCGCTGACAAATCCCCTTCGCGTGATGGCGTCCATAGTCGGATCCCGTCCTTTCTTGTCCCTGCCGCTCTCCCGTTTGCGCGAGGCGCCCAGCGTGGCCGGGAGCAGTTGCCCCCGAGGCTCCGGCGCCTCTTCCGGACACAATGGTTTGCGCAATCGGGCCGATGCGTCACACCTTTACCGGGGGAAATGCGCGCCTGCGGGGCCTCTCACCCAATCGGACCAGGCAATTCACCCAAAAGGGGGATGCGTTTTCGGCGGGTCGCACGCGCGTCTTTGGGTAGCCTTGGCGGCTCTGGCCGAGTATGCCGCGCGCGTTGAGGGCTTTTCTGGGCCGCACGCCAGATTCGGCCGCTCCCACTTGCGCTCGGCGACGTCGCCTGCGCGCGGGTGGACGGGGTTCGCTCGCGCCGCCCGCTCACGTTACGGGCCGCGCCCTTGCGGATGGGATGTTATGCTTGCCCTGTTGCAGTAAGGGGGACCATGCCCACGATGACGTTTGCGGTGAATTCGACATGCCTTTAACCGACGCGAAGCCCGTAGCGCGGCCGTTCATGGGGTCGCTCGAGGGCTTTATCTTTCTGCCATGCCTCGCCTTCGCTTGCTTCAGGATGTTTGCGAACGTGGCTCCCTCGGCGGGAGACTTCGACGCGGCGCTCTTTTGCGTACAGGCGCTCGTCCTGGCGCTTCTCGTCGTGGCCGAGCGGCGCGTTTCCTACAGCCAGCAGGCGCTTCGCCGCCTCGTCGCGGTTGCCTGCGTGACCATGGCGATAGGGGGCGTCGTCTCGCTTGAGGTGCCCAGCACGGCCGGGCTCGTCGTGGGCGGCCTGCTGCGGAACGTGGGCAGCGCCGCGGTCATCTTCGTCCTCGGGTATTACCTTTGCTCCATCAAGCCGGCGTTTGCCCTGCTCACCATCGTCACCGGCTTTGCCCTCAACGGCGTTCTGGCGCTGTCGGCCCCGCTGTTCTCGCCGGGCAGTCTTGAGCTGCTGCCCATCGTGTTCGCGCTCGGGGCCGGCGTCTGCCTTGCGTGGGGAATCAACCAGGTGGCGCTTTGCGAGGGCGGCAGCGAGGTCTCGTGGCGGGAGGTGCTGCGCCTGCCGTGGCTGTGGCTGCTTTTGCCGGTCGTGTTCTTGAACGTCGTGCTCGAGGCGACCATGTCCCGCGTGCACATCCACGAGTCGTCGAGCTACATCTGGCTCGCGATCTACCTGGTGGATTTCCTCGTGACCTTCATGTGGGTCTGCCTTCTGGGACGCAAGGACGTCGAGCGGCTGCTGCCCGTGTTCATCGCCACGCTCTTCGTGGGGCCGCTCTTCTTCCTGTCGTTCCAGTCGTTTGCGCAGGAGTTCTCCGCCGGGGTGGCCATCGCCATCCGGCGGACAAATATGCTCGTGGTGTGGGCATACCTCGTGGTGGCGGCAAGGCGCGTGAGCCTGCCCTCGCCGATGGTGTTCGGCCTGGGCCACCTGCTGTGCCTGCAGCTTCCCCGGATTCTCGGCAGACTGGCCGGGCCCGCGCTGGCCGGCGTCGACGAGGGCGCCGCCTCGCTCATCGGCGCGATCGCGGTCTTCGCGACAATCCTCGTCGTGACGTGCTGCGGGCTACGGCGCTATCTCCGGACGGCCCGAGGGGCCGCGGGCGCGTCGCTGGCCACGGCGGCATCCCCGCAGGGGCCTTCGGGCAAGCCAGCCCCGGCAGGCGAGGCACTTCTCGCGGGGCTTGGCCTCACGAGGCGCGAGACCGAGGTGGCGGCCCTTCTGCGCAGCGCCTACACGCTCCCGCAGATCGCGGAGCGACTCAACGTATCCCACGAGACCGTGCGCACCCACGTCAAGAACATCTACATGAAGGCAGGCGTGCGCTCGCGCCAGGAGTTCCTGCTGCTCCTGGAGGCGGGCGGGGCGGGCGAAACCGCTCGGTAGGCGGTCTACGGGGCAGCGCATGGTGCGCTTCGCTAACGCGGCGTCGCATCGCTTGAAAACGCGGTGTCAGTTTGCTTGCTAAACAGCAGGAGCACGTAAGTCGAATAGGCGTTGGGCGTGCTTCGGCAGGCCAAGTCCCAACGGGATTGAAGTCTCTTTTGGGACATTGGCTGCAAAATCAGTTTCGGAGTAGCGCGGACGCCCCTGTTGGCACCAAAACGAGTTTCGGAGTAGTGCGGGCG
>CAVEWV010000131.1:0-6723 GCA_963619535.1 Acutalibacteraceae bacterium
CGCAGCGTACTGGTGGTACGTAAGCCTCCCGAGAACGCAGCCGGCGAGGTTCCGCAGCTCTACTCCTGCAAGCCGAACTCGATGGCGGAGACATTGTCGCGCATCGTCCTCACCGTCTCGCGCGAGATGAGCTCGTTGTCGAAGGCCTGGCGGATCTGCTCGCGCTCTATCTGCAGGGCGCGGCGCATCACGGCGTCGGTCTGCACCGTGGTTGTCGCCAGGCGCATGCGCGTCGCCGAGGCATTGGCGCGGGCCGCCGCGACCACGCGCTGGTACTCCAGCGACAGGTGCGTGATGGCCTCCTCGTCGAACCCGTCGGAGGGCTCGAGGGCGGCAAGCTCCTTGAGCACATGCTCGGCGCAGTCCAGGCGAAGCAGCTCGCGGCTGCGCCTGCGCCTCATGCGCGCCTGCTCGTCGAGGCCCCAATCGGAGACGCCCGCATGGATGAGGTTGCCGAGCCAGCCGCGCACGTTCTTCAAGAACCAGCGCAACTCGCCCTTGTGGTGGATGCGCGACAGCTTGCGCTCAAGCTCGAACAGGTAGCTGTATCCCACGACGGGGGCCACCTTGCCCTCGCGGATGGACTTGCTGGCGCACTCCGCCTCCCAACCCACGGCGCGCTCGCGCAGGGAGTCCTCCGCCTCGTCCTCCAAAGACGACGACTTCTTGATGCGGTCGATGCGCGTCTCGTAGTTGGCGATGACGCGGCGCAGGGCGCGCTTGTCGGTGATGGTCTCGTCGTGGGAGAGCTCGCGGATGACGTTGCGCAGCACCTGCACGCGGCCCTGCGTCTCCTCGAGGCGCGTGCGCTGGGGCGCCTTCTTGGGCACGAGCAGCGGCACGACGAAGTTAGCCAGCAGCAGGGTGACCAGGATGACGCCGGCGCCCAGGAAGATGAGCAGCTCGCGGCATTGAAGTACCTCGCCGGTGCCGATGACGCGCGGCACGGTAAGGCAGATGGAGAGCGTGACGGCGCCCTTGGGGCCGGCCAGCGTGAGGACGAGCGCGTCGAGCGCCGCCTTGTTGTCCACCTTGTGGCGGCGTCCGTCCTCGCGCTTCTTGACGCGCTCCATCCACAGGCACCACAGGAAGCGCACCGCCACGAGCACGACGGTGATGAGCAGGACGTCGGCGATGAGCAGGGTGTTGGGGATGCTGCCGGCCCAGGTGCGGGCGGTGGCGTTGGGCAGAAGCGTGCCCAGGAGCACGAAGCACATGCCGTTGAGGGCAAACGAGACGACCTTCCACACGCTCGTGCTCACGATGTTGAGGCGCGCGGAGCTGGGCATGAGGCCGCTGCTGTCGAAGGAGTCCACGATGCCGGCCGCAACCACGGCGAGGATGCCCGAGACACCGAGCTCCTCGGCCACGAGGTAGAAGGCGAACGGCGTGAGGACCTGCAACAGGACGTGGAAGGTCACGTCCTCCAGGCCCGTGCGGCGCACGGCGCGCAGGATGAGCCCCTTGACGGCCGCAAGGACCGCGCCGAGCACGATGCCGCCCACAAAGCTCCAGACCAGCGAGATTCCCGCGTCCACCAGCGAGAACGTACCTGTGACAAGGGCGGCGATCGCAAACTGGAACGAGACGACGCCCGAGGCGTCGTTCAGAAGGCACTCGCCTTGCAGGAGGGTCTTCTGGTCCTTGCTTATAGCCAGGCGCTTGCCCAGCGTGGTCACGGCAACGGCGTCGGTGGGGCCCAGGGCCGCGCCGAGCGCGAACGCCGCCGCGAGCGGGATGGAGGGAACGAGCAGGTGGGTGAAGCAGCCCACGACCACCACGATGAGCAGCACCAGGCCCAAGGCGAGCGCCAGCACCGGCTTGCGCTGCGTCCAGAGGGCCTTCTTGTCAGACTCCATGGCGTCCCAGTACAAGAGCGGCGCGATGAAGAAGACGAGGAAGAACTCCGGGTCGAGCGAGATGTCGACAGGTGCCGGCGTCACGGCAAGCATCACGCCCAGGGCGATCTGCACAAGGGAGGCAGGGGCCTTGGGGAAGACTTGGGCGACCACGCTTGAGACGAGCACGGCCATGAGCATGAGCACGACAGGTAGGACCGACTCCAACGGGGCTCCAATCTGCTGGCACGGGACAGCGGCAAGGTCAACTATCAAGCCATAAACTAAAATGCCCCCCGCGATCGTCTCGCAGGGGGCATCCGCAAAAACTACCGAATTACCCGCCCTCTAGCAGGCCTTCTTCTACCCACTAAAAGCGGGTTCTGGCGCGCAGGACCGCAGCATACTGGATGTACACCAAAGGTGCGCACCGTGCGTAAGCCTCCCGACACGGAGCGCCCTTTGCGACGAGCCCCGCGGAACGCAGCAGGCCAGGTTCCGCCCACTAAAAAGCGGGTTCTCGCCGGCAAGGCGTCGGGAGGCGCAGCGTACTAGACGTACACCAAAGGTGCGCACCGCGCGTAAGCCTCCCGAGAACGCAGCAGGCCAGGTTCCGCAGCTCTCTTAGTACATGCCGCCCTGGCCGCCCTGGGCAGCGGCGGCAGAAATAGCATCCTCAATGGTGGTGTCCTTGGGGATGTCGGTCACCGTGGCCTCGGTGATCAGGATGAGGCCGGCGATGGAGGCGGCGTTCTGCAGGGTGACGCGGGAGACCTTGACCGGGTCGAGCACGCCCATCTCGATCATGTTGCCCCACTTGCCGCTGGCGGAGTCCAGGCCGCAACCGGCCTCCATGTTGCGGACCTTCTCCACGACGACCTGGCCCTCGTAGCCGGCGTTGGCCGCGATGGTGGCGACGGGAGCGGACAGGGCCTTCTTGACGATGTTCACGCCGATGGTCTCGTCGGCGTCGGCGCACTTGAGGGCGTCGAGCGAGGGCAGCGCGTCCATGAAGGCGACGCCGCCGCCGGCGACGATGCCCTCCTCGACGGCAGCGCGGGTGGCCTGCAGGGCGTCCTCGATGCGGTGCTTGATCTCCTTCATCTCGGACTCGGTGGCAGCACCGACCTTGATGACGGCAACGCCGCCGGAGAGCTTGGCCAGGCGCTCCTGGAGCTTCTCACGGTCGAAGTCGGACTTCGTGTTCTCCATCTCGCCCTTGATCTGGGCGACGCGGGCGTCGATGGCGGCCTTGTCGCCGGCGCCGTCGACGATGGTGGTGTTGTCCTTGGTGATCTTGATGGACTTGGCACGGCCGAGGTCGTCGATGGTGGCGTCGGTCAGCTTGGCGCCCAGGTCGCTCATCAGGGGGTTGGCGGCGGTGAGGGCGGCGATGTCCTCGAGCATGCGCTTGCGGCGGTCGCCGTAGCCGGGGGCCTTGACGGCGGCGATGTTCAGGGCGCCGCGCAGCTTGTTGAGGATCAGGGTGGCCAGGGCCTCGCCGTCGACGTCCTCAGCGATGATCACGAGCGGCTTGCCGGAGCGCATGACGTCCTCGAGCAGGGGCACGATGTCCTGGACGTTGGAGATCTTCTGGTCGGTGACGAGGATGTAGGGGTCCTTGAAGTTGGCCTCCATGCGCTCGTTGTCCGTGGCGAAGTAGGGCGAGATGTAGCCCTTGTCGAACTGCATGCCCTCGACGGTGTCGATGTCGATGCCGAAGGTCTGGGACTCCTCGACGGTGATGACGCCGTCCTTGCCCACGACCTCCATGGCCTCGGCGATCTTGTTGCCGATGTTGGCGTCGCCGGCGGAGATGGTGCCGACGGAGGCAATCTGCTCCTTGGAGGAGACGGGGCTGGAGGCGCCCTTCATGTACTCGACGACGGCGTCGACGGCCTTGTCGATGCCGCGGCGGATGGCCAGCGGGTTGGCGCCGGCGGTGACGTTGCGCAGGCCCTCGTTCACGATGACCTGGGCCAGCAGCGTGGCGGTGGTGGTGCCGTCACCCACGAGGTCGTTGGTCTTGGTGGCGACCTCCTTCACGAGCTGGGCGCCCATGTTCTCGATGTGGTCGGGCAGCTCGATCTCCTTGGCGACGGAGACGCCGTCGTTGGTGATGGTGGGGGCGCCGTAGGAGCGCTCAAGGGCGACGTAGCGACCCTTGGGGCCCATGGTGACGGTAACGGCGTCGGCCAGGGTGTTGACGCCCTTCGCCAGCTTGGCGCGGGCCTCGGCGTTGAAAGCGATCTGCTTTGCCATAGTGGATGACCTCCAGGTGACTTGGGATGGATAAGAAGAAGGCCCCGCGCGTCGCCGAGTCAGTGGACGCGCGGTGCCTGCATGTGAAGAGCTAAGAAGTTACTCCTCGACCACGGCGTAGATGTCGGAGTCGCGCATAAGCAGGTAGTCCTCGCCGTCGATCTTGACCTCGTTGCCGCCGTACTTGCCGTAGATCACGACGTCGCCGACCTTGACGTCGACGGCGATGCGGTTGCCGTTGTCGTCGAGCTTGCCGGCGCCCACGGCGATGACCTCGCCGCGCTGGGGCTTCTCCTGGGCACCCGAGGAAATGAACAGGCCGGCGGCCGTCTTCTGCTCAGCCTTCTCCGGCTTGACAAGGACGCGATCTCCCAAAGGCCTAAGCTGCATGGTGGAACCTCCTCATTGACGACCCGCGCCCAAGGCGCGGCGCCTACCCGACTTTGCCGCGGGCGGCTCTTGATGACGCCCTGCATGGTACCCAGACTTTTTGGCACTCACAACGCGAATGTAAGAAATCTCACAATTCAAGACTTAGATTATATGGCGCTTCCATACACCAGGAATCTCACGCCCCACAATGAAGGAAGGCGTGGCGCATAGGGCTTAGGCGCAGATGCCCCCGCCTGGGACACGACGGGCGGGCGGGGCGCTACCATAGCCGCGTTACGCGGGGCGGGCGCGCCCCCTGATGCATCGAAAGGAAGTCCCACATGAGCGATCGCGCGAGCCAACAGTACCGCCGTTGGTGCGAGAAGGTGACCGACGCCGAGCTTTCCGCCCAGCTCAAGGCCATGGAAGGCGACGAGAAGGCCATCGAGGACGCGTTCTTCCAGGATCTGGAGTTCGGCACGGCGGGCCTGCGCGGCGTGCTCGGCGCCGGGTCCAACCGCATGAACGTCTACACCGTGGCGCTGGCCACCCAGGGCCTGGCCAACTACCTCAAGGCCCACTTCGACCAGCCCAGCGTGGCCGTGTGCCGCGACTCGCGCAACAAGGGCGAGCTCTTCTGCCGCGTTGTGGCCGAGGTCATGGCGGCAAACGGCGTGCAGGCCCACCTCTACCCGCGCCTGGAGCCCACGCCGGCCTGCTCGTTTGCCACGCGCGACCTGGGCTGCTCGGCCGGCATCAACGTCACCGCGAGCCACAACCCCGCCGAGTACAACGGCTACAAGGTGTACGGCCCGGACGGCTGCCAGATCACCTCGCAGGCCGCCAAGGAGATCCTGGCCGAGATCGGCAAGGTGGACGTCTTCGAGGGCGTGGCGCGCATGGACTTCGACGAGGCCATGGACGCGGGCCTGGTGGACTACATCGGCGAGGGCACCATCGAGCGCTTCGTGGACGCCGTGTACGCGCAGAGCCAGCATGTGGAGGCGCCTGCCGAAGGCTCCGACCTCAAGGTGGTGTACACCCCGCTCAACGGCGCGGGCCTGGAGTGCGTGGGCAAGATTCTTGAGCGCATCGGCGTGACCGACGTCACGGTGGTGCCCGAGCAGGCGCAGCCCGACGGCGACTTCCCCACCTGCCCCTACCCCAACCCCGAGATCCGCGAGGCGCTGCAGAAGGGCCTGGAGCTGTGCGACGAGGTGCGCCCCGACCTGCTGCTGGCCACCGACCCCGACGCCGACCGCACCGGCATCGCCGTGCCCCACGAGGGCCAGTACGTGCTGCTCAGCGGCAACGAGGTGGGCGTGCTGCTCTCCGACTGGCTCGCCCAGCGCGCCGCCCTGCAGGGCGCCGACCTTGCGGAGAAGGTCGTGGTGACGACCATCGTGAGCTCCTCGATGATGGACGCCCTGGCCGCCGAGCACGGCTTTGAGCTGCGCCGCACCCTCACCGGCTTCAAGTACATCGGCGAGCAGATCGCCCGCCTTGAGCAGGCCGGCCAGCCCGGGCGCTTCCTCTTCGGCTTCGAGGAGAGCTACGGCTACCTCAGCGGCACCTACGTGCGCGACAAGGACGCCGTGGTGGCCTCCATGCTCATCTGCGAGATGGCCCGCGACTACAAGGGCCGCGGCATGGACCTCGTCGACGCCATGGAGGCGCTCTACGCCAAGCACGGCTACTGGCGCAACCGCACCATCTCGCTGTCGTACCCCGGTGCCGAGGGTGCGGCGCAGATGCGCGCCATCATGGAGGGCCTGCGCGCCAGCCACCCCACCCAGGTGGCGGGCCTTGCGGTGCAGGGCGTTGTGGACTACGCGGCCGGCGCCGAGATGCCGCGCGTGAACGGCGACGCCGCCGACGTGCAGACCCTGCCGGGCGCCAACGTCTTCGAGCTCGACCTTGAGGGCTCCAACAAGCTCATCATCCGCCCGAGCGGCACCGAGCCCAAGATCAAGGCCTACATCTTCGCCCGCGCGCAGACCGACGAGGAGGCGAGAGCACTCATCGCCTCCCTCGACTCCGCCGCCCGCACCATCCTGGGGAATTAGTTGCGGAACCTGGCCTGCTGCGTTCTCGGGAGGCTCACGTACGTCCAGTACGCATCGCCTCCCGACGCCTTGCAGGCCAGAACCCGCTTTTAGAGGGTTGCGGAACCTCACGCGCGACAGGGGTTGAGGCTGCCGGTCATATTGAGACGTAAACGAGAAAGGGCCCCAATGGGGCCCTTTCTCGT
>CAVEWV010000132.1:0-6518 GCA_963619535.1 Acutalibacteraceae bacterium
CCGTCTACGAGCTGGGCTTCCCCAACCTGGAGGTGTCGGCCGGCTTCAACCGCTGGCTGGCAAACGCCTACATGCGCCCGGGCACCGACGTCTCCCAGACGAGCGGGTGGGCCATCTCCTGCCTGGACGCCCTGAGCGCCGGCGACGCCGGGGGCTTCATGGAGAGCCTCGAGTCCTTCTTCGCCTCCATCGGCTACGACCTCACCGACCGCCTGACCGAGCAGGCCTACCAGTGCGTGGCAGTGGCGATCCTTCGCTTCATCGGGGTCTACCTGGACGCCGAGGTCACCACCTCGCGCGGGCGCGTCGACATGGTGATGCGCGCCCCGGGCCACGTCTTCGTGCTGGAGCTGAAGGTGGCCTCCGGCGATGAGGCCGGCGAGAGGGCGGCGCAGGCCGCCCTGGCCCAGATCCGCGAGCGCGGCTACGCCGAGCCCTACCGCAGCTCGGGCGCCGAGGTGACGCTTCTGGGCGTTGCCTTCGACTGCCTCACGCACAACGTGGGCGCCTGGGTGAGCGAGGCGCTGTAGGCCACACAAAGAGAGGCGGGCGCCCCATGCCCCATCGCATGGCAGCGCCCGCCTCACCCATCTCTCGCGTGTGAGTTCTCGCCCTTACTCGCCCAGGATGGCCTTCAGGTCGGCCTCGGGGGTGGTGGTGGGATGGATGTCGAACTCCTTCACCAGCACGTCGAGCACGGCCGGGCTCACGAAGGCCGGCAGCGTCGGGCCCAGGTAGATGCCCTTGATGCCCAGGTTGAGCAGCGACAGCAGGATGGAGACGGCCTTCTGCTCGTACCAGGAGAGCACAAGGGTCAGGGGCAGGTCGTTCACCGTGCACTCGAAGGCCTCGGCCAGAGCGAGCGCCACCACAACGGCGCTGTAGGCGTCGTTGCACTGGCCCATGTCGAGCAGGCGGGGCAGGCCGCCGACGGTGCCCAGGTCGAGGTCGTTGAAGCGGTACTTGCCGCAGGCCAGCGTGAGGATGAGCGAGTCGGCCGGGGCGGACTTCACGAAGTCGGTGTAGTAGTTGCGGCCGGCACGGGCGCCGTCGCAGCCGCCCACGAGGAAGATGTGCTTCACCGCACCGGACTTAACGGCGTCGATGACGGCGCCGGCGACGCTCATCACGAAGTCGTGGCCGAAGCCCGTGGTCACGACCTTGCCGCCGTTGATGCCGCAGCGCTCCTGGCGCTCGGGATAGCCGCCCAGCTCGAGGGCGCGCTCGATGACGGCGGAGAAGTCCTTCTTGCCCTCGGGCGTCTCGGCGACGCGGGCCGTGCCGGGGAAGGCCACGGGGCCGGTGGTGAAGACGCGGTCGGCGTAGCTGGCGGCAGGGGGCATGAGGCAGTTCGTGGTGAAGACGACAGGCGCGGGAATCTCGGCGAACTCGCGCTTCTGGTTCTGCCAGGCGCTGCCGAAGTTGCCCTTGAGCTGGGGATGGGCCTTCAGGCGCGGGTAGGCGTGGGCGGGCAGCATCTCGCCGTGGGTGTAGACGTTGACGCCGCGGCCGTCGGTCTGCTCCAGGAGCTGGTCGAGGTCGGCCAGGTCGTGGCCGGAGATGACGATGAACGGGCCGGGCTCCACGGAGAGCTCCACCTGGGCGGGCGCGGGCGTGCCGAACGTGGAGACGTTGCCCTCGTCGAGCAGGCGCATGCAGGTGGTGTTGACCCCGCCGGCCTCAAGCACCAGGCCCAGCAGCTCGGGCACCGAAAGCTCCTCGCCCAGGGCCTTGAGGCCGCGCATGAGGAAGGTGTCCACCTCGGCGTTGGCGGACTTGCCCAGGACGCGGGCATGGTAGGCGTAGGCCGCGATGCCGCGCATGCCGAAGAGCAGCAGCGACTTCAGCGAGCGCACGTCCTCCTGAGCGCCCCAGAGCTGAGCCAGGTCCAGCTCGGTGACGTTCTCGGCGCCGCCGGCGGCACAGGCGGCACGCTCGCGCACACAGGCGATGAGGCCGGCCAGGTCCTCGGCGTCGAAGTCCACGTTGGTGAGGGTGGCGAACAGGGCGTGCTCCACGAGCTTGGAGGTGTCGTCGCACACGTCGTCCTTGCCCTTGGCGACCCAGGCACGGCCCAGGCCCACCAGGGCGCCCGTCAGCTCATCCTGCAGGGCGGCGACATCGGCGCTCTTGCCGCATACGCCCGCGCATCCCGTGCAGGCCTTGCAGCCGGCGGTCTGCTCGCACTGAAAACAGAACATGGCCTCGCTCATATCCCTCTCCTTTTTTATTGAAACCGGTCGTGCTTAAGGTCGTGCCGTACGCGAGAGATTAGGTGCGCCATGACTGCTCGTCTGTTGTTCATACAACATCGTTTGATTTCTTTATCGCTTGTTCAAGTTCGGATTAGCTAACATGTTTGCTACAGTCTTGTAACATTTCACCTGGTACTCCGGCCCATATCTCAACTCGCCCGTTTGATGCCAAGCTTTCGCATGTTGCAATTACAACTTTAGATGTGAAGCTCTCGCATGCTTTTGCAGCCGGGGGCCATCTTGAGGGCGCAGGCGCGGCTATCATCGGCGCAGACGCATCTCACAGGCGCACGACGCAGCCGGGCCGCCGCCCGTGCCCGCACGACTAGTCCAGGAGGGGTCGCCATGGCACAGGACAGCTCCGTCAAGACCATCGAGACGCTGCCCGAGAACTTCGAGCAGTACACGCGCGGGGCGCTCTTCCGCGGAATCGCCCCGCAGGACTGCGCGAAGATACTCGGCTGCCTCAACGGGCAGGTGCGCCGCTACGACAAGGGCGAGTTCGTGGTGCGGCGCGGCGACAAGGTGCGCAGCCTGGGCTTCGTGATGGAGGGCCTCGTCACCATGGAGCGCACCGACGCCCTGGGCAACCGCTCGATCCTGGGAAACGTGGCCGCCGGCGGGGTGTTCGCCGAGGTGTTCGCGGCGAGCGGGGCGCCCTCCGAGGTGGACGTGGTGGCGGCCGTGGGCACCACCGTGGCGCACATCGACTTCGAGCGCGTCCTCAACACCTGCCCCACCACGTGCTCCTACCACGCCAAGCTCATCCGCAACCTCTTCGCCGCCATGGGCCAGCGCAACCTCGCGCTCACCCGCAAGATCGCCGACGTCACGCCGCGCACCATCCGCGGCAGGCTCATCAGCTACCTGTCCGACCAGGCCACGCGCCACGCCGACGAGCGGGGCGTCTTCCACGTCCCCTACAGCCGACAGCAGCTCGCCGACTACCTGTGCGTGGACCGCAGCGCCCTGTCCACCGAGCTCACGCGCATGAAGAAGGACGGCATCATCGACTTCGAGAAGAACGACTTCTGGTTCACGCAGGAGACGCCCGCCGCTAACCGATAATCGGTGACGCGCCCGACCAGGCATTGGGGTATGCTTGTGGCCCATTGTCGCGCGCAAGGCCGCCGGGGGACGGCACAGCACGCGCTTGATGCCAAGGGGGCACGCCGATGCTTGAACGTACGGGAAAGCGCCGCCTGATCGACATGCACTGCATGAGGCTGCTTCTGGGCTACGGGATGTTCCGCAGCCTGATGGGCTGCACGTACTCGAGCGCCATGAGCACGGTGGGAAACCTCTCCCCCGTGAGCGCGGCCAACCTGGAGTTCTCCATAGGCGCCTCAGCCACCATCATCGCCACGTGCATCGCCCTCGTGGCCGTCGGCTGCATGCGCCCCAAGCGCCGGCTCGTGGCATCGGGCCTGGTGGCCGCCGCCGTCCTCACATGCACGAACCTCCTCTCACAGCTCGGCCTGCTCTGGGCCCCGGGGGCCGACGTGGCGCTGCCGCTGGCCTGCGTGTGGGGCCTCACCTCCATCGTGGCCAACACCGCCTGGCTCATACCCTTCACCGAGCTGGGCTCGCGGCGCTGCCTCACCACCCTCATCGCCTCGGTGCTCATAAGCTCGGCGTGCTCGCTGGTCGCCGGCCTTCTGCCCGGCCAGGCGCAGACGGCGTGGACCACCTGCCTGGGAGCCGCCTCGGTGGCGCTCTTCTGGGCGATGTCGCGCACGCCCGACCCGGTGAGGGCCCGTCACGACGACGGCGCGTTCGTGCTGCCCGCCGCACCGCGCGCCGCCTTCGGCCAGACGCTGGGGCTGCTCGGCGAGCTTGCCGGGCCGCTTGTCATCTACGCGAGCCTCACGATGCTCAGCGGCTTTTCAGCCTCCTTCATGACGCCGGCGGAGGTACCGGCCGCCGCGCTCCCCACCTACAGCATCGCCTCGCTTGCCGGCATCGCGCTGCTCGCCGCGGCGGCCTTCGTGTCGAACCGCATGTTCGACCTGATGAAGACCTTCCAGGCGGCGTTTCCCCTCATCGCGCTCATGCTGGCGGTGCTGCCCTTTGCCGACCCGAGCTACAGCTTGTTCTTCCAGTCGGCGCTGACGTTTCTGAGCGCCATCGTGAACGTCTCCATGCTGTTCATGCTGCTTGAGACGGCGCGCGTGCGCCGCGTGCCCGCCGCTGCCGCGTGCGCGAGCTGCATGCTCATCGCGCGCTTGGCCCTTCTGGCGAGCCTGGCCGTCGGGGCGGCGGCCGGTGAGCGCATCGGCGCCGACGACACCCTCAAGGCCCTCGTGCTCGTGATCGTGGGCATCTACCTGCTCTCCATGACGCTGGCCTTCCTCACGCGGCGGGCCGCCGCCGAACGCACGGGCGACCTGGACGTCTCCGTGCCCCTGGGGTCGGACGAAGTGAGCTTCAACCGCCCGGAGGGCATGAGCGCCGAGGCGCTGAAGGAGCACAAGGAGCGCGAGCGCACCGAGGCCCGGATTGCCCAGGGCGTCGCTGAGCAGTCGGACCCTCAGGCCAAACTGGCCAGCCGTGCGGCGCAGCTCGCCCAGGAGCGCCGCCTCACCGCCCGCGAGCAGGAGGTCATCGTGCTTCTGGCGCAGGGCCGCAGCGCCCCCTACATCGCCCAGGACCTGGGCCTGGCTACCAACACGGTGCGCGGCTACGTGCAGGAGGCCTACGCAAAGCTCGGCGTGCACTCCAAGCAGGAGCTCATCGACCTGCTCACGCACTAAGCGGCGCGACGGCTGCCTGAGCCGCCCCGATCGGGTGCGTATTGCCTGCGGCGCCGTCTGAGCGGCGGACGAAAGGCGAGGCGGGCACCACCTGGGAGCGGACGTCACCCGGGAGGCAGGCGCCACAAAGAAAAGCCGCGCCCCACAAGCGCAAGGCCTGCGGGGCGCGGCATGTCTTCTACCAGGCAGGATGTCGCCGAGGCGCTGGAATGTCAGTGCGCGTAACCCACTCGGCAGCCGCACCGCACAGCCCCCTCGCCAAGCACCGCCGCCTAGAGCTGCTGGAACACCTCGGCGAGCATGCCGTCGGGCCCGTCGATGACGACGGAGCGCACGCGGCCGAAGACGGCGATCACCGTATCGACGGGGTCGGCGTGCACGGTGAAGCCCGCGTCGGCGGCCTTCTTGGCCACGGCCTGCACGTCGTCGACCACATAGGCCATGGCGAAGATGCCGGCGTTCTCAGGCTTTGCCACATCGCTCATGGGGTTGCCCTCGATAGAGAAGCTGAGCGCCTCGACCACGGGGGTGTTGGTGCCGGAGTAGTACGCCATGCGGGAGTGCGTGCCCTCAGGCAGCCCCATGATGGGATCGACCAGGCCGTCGGTGAGCTCCTCGTCATACACCTTGGGCATGCCGATGACATCGCTCCAGAACTTGTCGGCCACGTCCATGTCGCTCACCACGAGCGCGATGTCGGTGATGTTCTTGAAGAGGCCCTCGAACTCGGGGCGCGGCTCGGAGACGGTCTCGATCATCGTGGTGGGGATGTCGTCGACGCCGCACAGCACCGCCTCGGAGACGGTGGAGTCGCTCCAGTCGGTGGAGTACTCGTACGGCTCGCAGTAATAGGAGAAACCGAGCTTGGTGAGGTGCTTGTGCACGGCGGCGTTGTTGTCGCAGCGCATGGCGACGTCGTAGTAGCCCGGGTCGTAGCCGTTGCGGCCGGTGCGGATGCAGGCGCCCGTGCGGCCCTCGAACTCGATGAGCTGGATGACCGTGGCCTGGTAGGCGTTCTTGACCATGGCGTAGCGGGCGCGGCCCTCCAGGTCCCAGAGCGCCGCGACCTCCTCGGCCGTGTAGATGCCCGCGCCTACCAGCGTGTACTCGAGCGTGTCGGTGAAAAACGCCAGGCTGCGGTCGAGGTCGTTGCAGGAGATGCAGACGCGCATGACGCCGGAGTCGGGCTGGGGCTCCTCGGCGGCCGCGGCGTCGGAGGACGCCTCCTGTGCCAGGGCCGCAGAGGCCTGTGCGCCCGCGACGGCGGCGACGCCGGCGGCCGCGATGAACGAACGACGGGTGAGTTTCTCGGCCATGATGGCCTCCCTATATACGAACGGCCGGGCATTTCCCCGAAACACCCGGCCGAAGCGATTACACGATTGTGCGGAACAATACAGACCAGGTTCCACAGTCCCCTCTAAAAGCGGGTTCTGATGCGCAAGGCGCACAGGTGCGATGTGTACTGGAGTACATGAGCGCCTGTGGAACGCAGCGCATCAGGTTCCGC
>CAVEWV010000133.1:0-6501 GCA_963619535.1 Acutalibacteraceae bacterium
CCCTCGCCTGTCCAAAAGAATTCCCCTCTGCGCACGGCACGCGGGTTACAATGATGAACCCACGCCACGCACGCTCGAGGAGGGCCCGCATGACCGGCAGCCAGTTCCTGTCCGCTATCGCATCCAACCTATGGATCGTCATCGTCTGCGGCACCATCGTGTACCTGGTGAAACTCCTTCTCGAGCACAAGGAGCGCCAGGACAGCCGCCGCGACAGGCTCATGCAGACCCCGCTCGAGAAGTTCGGCGACTCCGACCTGGCCGAGGAGCTGGCGGAGAAATACGCCGACCCGGACGACGAGCCCGCACGCAGTCGCGCGGAAGAACAGCCCGCCCCGCGCCCCAAGAAGGCCGCCCGACGGGCCGCCGCGCACGCGGCCTCGCCCGTCAACATCAACATCACGGTCAACGGCAACGGCAACAACATCGGGTCCAACAACCGCCGTGGCGGTGAGCACTGTGGCCACACCGGCAGGTCGAGCGACAAGAGCCTCGGCATCGCCTTCTTCCTGTGCCTGTTCCTTGGCTACTTCGGCGCCCATTACTTCTACTGCCGCCGACCGGGCATGGGTGTGGCGTACCTGCTCACCTTCGGGCTGTTCGGCATCGGCTGGATGGTGGACCTGGTGCGCATCCTGTGCGGCAAGTTCCCCGACGACAAGGGCCGCTACCTGGCGTAGGAGCGAGTGCCGCCGAAGCCGGCCATGCCGCCAACTCGGGCACGAGCGGCGCCCATCACAGGCAGGACGCGCAGCCGACAAGCACCCGAGCCCGACCACGACCGCAGACGCAAGCCGGGGTCCCACCAAGCAGGCGGGGCCCCGGCTTTTTAGGCGCGAACGGCAGACATATTCAGCCGTCCACAGCTAGCTCGTCTCATTGCCGCAACCCATCTACCAGGCAAATGACGAAAAGTCCCCGTCCCTTTTCGTCATTACTCCTGCAGGATGGGGGTGCCGTCCTCGTTGGCGCCCACGATGACCTTGCCCTCGGGGTTGATGAGGCTGCCGTCGCCGGCGATCCACCAGCCCTGGTTGAAGTCGAGGTTGTAGGCCCAGTCGGGCAGGAGCTTGGCGTTGTCGCCGTAGGCGTTCTGCAAGATGAGCTCGCCGGACTCGTCGCGGTCGAGCAGGCCGTCGCCGTCCATGTCCAGACCGTTGACCTTGCCGCTGCCCTGCTCGAAGTCGAAGCCGATCTCCTGCTTGACGTTTACGATCTGCATGATGTCGAAGTACAGGTAGATCATCACGTTCTTGAGGGCCTCGTTGAGGGCCTCGTCGGCGTCGGCGCGCTCAAGATAGGCGGCGCGCTCCTCGTCGCTGGTCAAGTTGAGCTCGTCGCCCTCGGCGCAGCCCCAGAACTGCTCGATGGTGCGGAACTGGTCCTTGCCGGCATCGGGGCCCCAGCCCTCCACGGCGCCCCAGATGGCAGGCACCGTCCAGCTGATGGTGGTGGGCGCCTCACCGTCGTAGTACTCCTTGGCCGTGATCTGGCGGCGCTTGTAGCTGCGCAGCTTGACCTCCACGTTGAGCACGTTGCGATGCTCCCATGAGCCGGGCAGGTCGGTGGCCGAGTAGCCCCAGCCGTCCTCGGGGCCGTAGTGGCTCAGCAGCGACGCGTCGATGCAGAAGGAGCCGCGCCCGGTGCGGATGAAGTTCTCCACCGTCTGGCCCGGCGCCTGGTAGGAGACGATGGTCCAGTTGTCGGAAGGCTCGTAGTCCTCAAGCTCGTGGTGCTCAAGGACAAGCTCGGTGTTGGGCGGGATGGCGCCCCAGTACGAGCCCACGGAGATGTTGACGGCGCCGTTCTGGTTGGCGCTCAGCCAGATGACCGAGCGCGTGATGGGGTCGTAGTAGGGCCCGCGGTAGTTGCGGCCGTTGAGCGGCGAGCGCCATGCGGTGTCGAAGCCCGTCTCGGGGAAGTCGTGGAAGTTGCCGTAATAAGGCGTGGCGCGGTTCACATACAGGTAATGCGAGCACGAGGCGAGGAACTGCAGCGCCTGGTCGTACTGCTCGCCCTCGAGAATCTCCTTGGAGTTGGCGGCGGTGGCGTGGGTGTAGGTGTCGGGCAGGTCGGCCTGGGTGGCCTCCTCGGCCTTGGCGACGTCTGCGCCCGCCAGGCCCATCCCCGCTGCGCATGCGGCACCGAGGCCCGCCGCGCCCTTGAGGAACGCCCGCCTGCTGGTGGAAATCTCGCTCATGGTGAAACCCCCTTCTGTCTTCCGAGGCGACTCGTGGCCTCGACACGTGGCGTCGCGCCCGTCTTGGGCACGCCCCGCGCCTACCCGCAACCTCTAGCCGCCTCACTCGATGGTGCCGCCGGCCCCCACCGGCGACACCCCGAGCATAGGCCGCGCCGCCTGCACCACGCGAGCAACCAAAGCTTCCACGCGTGAAACTTGACGTTTCAGTCGCAGGCAGTGCATGCTGCCACGGACAGCGGTACAGGGGACACCGCCGTACATTGGGACAAACAGGCGAGCGGGGCAACAGGCGGCGGCACGCTTAAGGGGATACGTATGAACCTGACACAGATGCGCAACTTCATGCTCATGTACAGCAGCGACACCTTCGTCGAGGCGGCCAGGCGCGCCGGCGTGACGAGCCAGGGCTTCACCAAGTCGATGCGCGCCATCGAGCGCGAGCTGGGCGTCCCCCTCTTCGAGGCCGACAACTCGGGCCGGCAGGTGCCGACCCCCTATGCGCGCATCCTGCACGACTTCTGCGCCCAAACCCTGCCCGCCTGGGACCAGGCACTCCAGGAAATGGCCCGCGTGCAACGCGACGCCCGCGAACCCCTCGCGCTCGCCGTGGCGGCCGGCACGCTCTCGCTGCTGGGCATCGGCTTCTTCGATGGCTTCCGCACAGCCCACCCGCAGGTGGACCTGCGCTGCACCAACATGTCCGACCTCGACGCCGAGGGCGCGGTCCATGCAGGCACGGCGCAGGCGGCGATCACCGTGCTGCCCGCGGAGGGCCTTGAGACGCGCAAGCTGGGCGAGAGCCGCCTGTACGCCTGGGTGCCGGCCGCGCATCCCTTAAGCGCGCGCCGCGAGCTGAGCATGGCCGACCTCTCAGGCCAGCACGTGGCGCTCGTAGGGCCAAACTACAAAGGCTACCTGGGGTTTCTCTCCCTCTGTGAGCGCGAGGGCATCCGTCCTGCCAGTGTGACGCCCCTCTCGGAGAACTCCATCCTGCACGAGTTCGCCCGCGAAGGACGCGGAATCGCCTTCACCTCCGAGCACCTGTTGCAGCTCTTCGCCGACGATGCGAACGTCGTGGCCCTGCCCGTGCGCGCCGCGCCCGTCGGGGTGGGCCTCGCCTGGTCGCGCGAGCGCAGCGTCACACCGTCCCTAGTGGCCCTCATCGACTACTGTCGCCACGCCTCCCGTGACGTGGCAGGCCGCACGCGCAAGACATCGCGCACCAGCTCAGCAGCCCATCTACCAGGCAAATGACGAAAAGTGGGGCACCGGTAGTTCAGCCGGACGCACACCCGGCACCCCTCAAGGCCGAGCTTAACCGCTCGGCCTTATCTTTTCATTAGCTGGCTGCTTGGCCTAAGCTGCTGAAAGGTCCTCGAGAACCTTGTTGGATTGGTCGCATGACTCTTCGATTCCGTCATGGTTCACCCTGTCGATGGAGCCGTCGCCGTCATCGTCGATCACGAGATTCGTCTGACAAATCTTGAAGAGCAGGCCGACGAGCAGGACCGTGTTCTCGAAGACCCTTTTCTCGTCGTCTGAGAAGTCATTCCAGTCCGTCTTGCCGAGGTCGTTCACGGTGAATGCGATTTTGCCGACGTGCTTAACGTACTCGTGATGGGCTCTCTCGATTGCCTTGTAGTAGCGGCCTGCCGACTCGCGGATATTCCGGAATAGATCGCAGGCGCGATCGACGCTTTCCTTCTCCTCGTTCACCTGCCGCTCGAGCTTGTCGGCATCCTCTGCGAGCTTGCGCCCGACGATGTTTACGATGACTCCGCCCACAAGGATCGCGGCGCCGACTGCTGCGCCGTCAAGCACAACGGCTCCCGCCGCCATCCCGCCTCCGCCGGCGGCTACGGCGCCCCCTCCGAGAGCCGCAAGCGTAGCATTCGCTGCTGCGGCGCCCGACAGAGTGGAGATGGCAGTTCCCGTCGATGCGGTTCCGAGGGCGGCGACGATAGAGGTCGCGGCGCCGGCTGCCGCAAAGCCTCCGGCAGTTCCCGCCGCGGCGCCCGCGACGCCGCCGATGGCAGCTTTTGCGACAACGGCCACATCCCTCAACCCCTCCGTATTGAACTGCGGGAGGTCTACTGACGATGGGTCGATGCTGGCGAACTCGGGCGCGTTCTGGATCTTGCTCACGATATCCGAAAACTCACCGAAGCTCTCAAGCACCCCGAGCTCGAGGTTCCCCAGCTCGTCCATCGACTCGTCTGTCTGGGCGCCCTCCTGGACGAACCTGTTGCAGCTCTCCTCATGCAGCCGCTTTGCCGCCTCCTCCTTGTCGTGGGCCTTCTTGATGTCGACACCGCCGGCGGCGCCGGAGACCAGCCCAGCCGCACCGGCAACGATGGCGGCGGCTGCAATGACAATCGGCAATGGCATTGATACTCCTCTCTAGCTAAAACGCAGGGTGGCAGTCCTGTCCGCCATGTGATCGTCGAAACTTCCTTGCCAAGGTTTTTCCAAGCCGAGCTTCTCGTATGTGCCTAGGAGCAAGGCGTTTAGCTCCTTTTCGGTATTCACGGAATCAAGCTCCTTTCGGAAAGACTCGAAGACGAGGGATTCCCTCTTGAATGCCTCGATATCGAGCGCCTCGAGCTCTTCGAGGTAATCCTTGTAGGCGGCGTTGAGGCTCTTCACCGCCTCGATGTCCCTCTCGAGGGAAAGCCTTATCTGCAGCTCCCTGACGACGAGCATAGCCAGCCTGAGCCAAGCGATGTAGTTGATCCTGGATGCGAGCTCGACGGCGTTGACGCCGCCCCCGGATCGGGCGTATGCGTCGGCCCCGTCTATCACGCACAGTGTTCCGGTACCGATGAGGAGCATGGTCCTAAGCCCGTCGTTGTCTTTGGCCCGTATGCAATCGAGAATCGGCCTCTTTCGTCCGAAATGCTCCTTGATCGCCCAGATGAGCTTTATGAGCAGGTCGGTGACCGCAACCGGGACCCCGAGCGATAGGGCGAACCTTGCGTCGTAGCCATTCATGAACACCTTGGCGGCAAGCTCCGTCAAGTCGCCCTTGCCCCCGTTGATGTCGAAGTTGCCGAACTTGCAGAATTGGAGAAGCTCGCAGAAAGGCGCGGCGACGCCCATGCCGTCGCCCGGGAAGCGATGCATCACGGAACTGCCGGCTATGTCCGACATGACATGGCCGATCCAGTTGGCGAATCCGCAGAATACCTTCGACGGGAAGTCCTTGCCGTAGAGCTCGAAGGTATCCGTCTTGACGAAAACGAGTCCTCCGTCCACGGCGAACGTCGCAGTGGAGGTGAATTGGTTGAGCATTGAAAAAAAGAGTCCCACGGGGGTCGGGGAATGAGCGAGCGACTTGAAATGGTGATCCCGCGTGTTCATGGCGAACAGGCCACCCACATCGGCCCCATAGCGCTGGTCGTAATTGACCTCGAATGCCCTCTCGAGAAACCCGATGGCATGCGCAACGCCGTTTTGGCCCTCTTTGGACTGCCATCCATTCAGTTTCGCAAAGTTCTCGACGGCGCCGTCGACCTGCTTGTCCGCCCATTTTTCGAGGGGTCTCCCGTCGTTTGGGGCGCCCACGAAGAGAATGTCCACTATCCCGCCGAGGACGCCGCATGCTACTGCGGTGGCGATCTCTGGGATGCCGCATCCCCCGAAAGTTATCTCAGGTGCGCCACCGGCATAATCCTCAAGTCTTCTGTAGGGCTTTACACTGCGGGACCCAGCTTCCATTCGTTCTCCTTTTCAGCGCTCGAGGGCATTTTAGCCCACTGCCGGAGAAACCGATTCAGTTGGGAACTGAATCGGGCGGTTACGAGCGTTAGGAGTTTGTTCTTATGACCTTGAATTGTCATTCCAAGTGCAACGCCCCTGAGCAGGGAAAGGCCCACGGGCTCCGGTGGCATGGCGCTTGCGAAAGTCAGACGTGCGACGGGAGGGGCCGTGGGCCAGTACGGGCATCTTGCACTGGAAGAGCGCGAGGGCATCATGGTGATGCGCGCCGAGGGCACGGGCGTCGGCGAGACCGCCCGCGCGACCGGCCGGGACAAGTCGACCATATCGAAGGGGCTAGCGAGGAACTCGGGCGGCGTACGATGAGATCAACAGGGGGGCGCGCAAGCGTCTCGGCTGCCGCACCCCCTACGAGGTCCACTACTCGACGGTGTTGCACTTGCTGTGACAATTCAAGGACGACCCCCAGACCCCGGCCCACGTGCCAGCGCCGACAATGCGGCACCCGCTTGCCCGCAGCGCCGAAATGACGAGAAGTGACAGGGCAAGCACAGCAATTTTGCCATCTACCAGGCAAATGA
>CAVEWV010000134.1:0-6445 GCA_963619535.1 Acutalibacteraceae bacterium
CAGGAGGCACGGCGCCCTGTTCGTGCAACGATTAGCCGCCGTGTCCTCTACAGCGGCAGCGACTCGCATGCGACTGCAACGCGCTTGCCGCTGAACGCGATGCCCCAGCGCACGCGGCCGTCGACCTCGGCGGGCAGGTCGGCTGCGTCGTACGCCTTGTCGTCGATTTGCTTGAGGGCGGCGGACGCCAAGGCCGACAGGTGTTCGGCAAGCTCGGCCTCGCCCTTCGGCGCATCATGGGCGGGCAGGTGCTTCACCTCGATGGTGATGAGGGGGCGTGGGCCATACGGCGCAGGGACGCCCGGCAGGTTCTCGGGCCGCACGCAGATGTCGTAGCGGCCCCGGCCCGCCTCGCGGTTGGACGTGGGGCTCTCGTAGCCCTCGATGCCGAAGCACAGGCCGAGCAGCATCATGTGGTAGCTGTTCTCGTTTACCAGGTCAAAGCTGCTCGCCGAGCCAAGAAGCGCCTGCTCGAGCGCCTCGTGCACAGCATCGGAGTCCGCCTCGCGCAGGCCATGCTGGAAATCGCGCACGACGTATGACGTCTGCGGGGACGGCGCGAAGCGCTGGGGAATCTCCTTCTCAAACAGGCGGCGAATCTCGCGGTTGGGGATGCGCAGCGCCCGTTCTTTCCAAGGGTCGTCCGGTGTGGCGACGTCGTTGGTCGTGAGGTAGCCTGCCAGGTAGAGCATCGACCACATGGCGTCCTTGCGCACGCCGATGTCGGGGAAGACGATACCGAGGTCGAGCGCGGCGGCCACCGTGCCGCCCGGCCGGGCCAGGGCGTACAGCTGGTTGAGAACACGCGTGTTGGCGGCCCGGATTGCGGCGCCTACCACGGAATTGCTCGAGGTGTTGAGCCAGTAGACGCCTGGGGTGCAGTCCTGATCGAAATAATAGAGCACGCTCCAAGGGTTGTACACGTCCGTCTTGCCGAAGCGGTAGCCGTCGTACCACTCGCGCGCCTCATCGATGCCCTTGGTATATCCCAGATACGCGGCAAGGGCGGCGACCTCCGCCTCCGTGAACCCATAGCGCTCGTCAAACTTTATTGAGAGCGCCGTGCTGACCGCGATGTTGTTGAGGTCGGAGAAAATCGACTCCTTTGAGATGCGCTGGACGCCCGTGAGGCACGAGAAGGCCAGGAAGTCCCCGCCGCCTTTGAGGGCGCCCGTGAGCCAGGCCTTGAGGAAGTCGACCACTTCGCGGTAGTAGCCCCCATCGCTGGCAGAGTAGCCCGCCATGACGGGGGCGTCGTACTCGTCGACGAGCAGGACCGCGCGCTGCCCGTGGTGTTGACAGAGCATCCGGCACAGCTCGCTCAGCGACATCTCGAAGTCCGCCTCGTTCGCCGAGCCGTACAGAATGCGATGGCACAGGGCCCTTTGAGGCTCCGAGAGCTTCTCGGAGTTCTCAAGATAGCCGTGACGGTCGTACTCGCGGGCAATGATTCCTTTGATGGCCTCGTAGGCCGCCGGCCAGGTCGCCTTCTTAACCGTGTTCAGGTTGATATAGACAACCGGGTAGGCGTTCTGGTGGCTGCGATACAGCCCGTCGCACGCCTCGAGGACCTCCGTTCCGTCGAACAGCCCGTCGGGGGCCTTGTCGCGTACCCCGGGTGCCTCGAAGAAGGCCTTCATCATCGACATGTTGAGCGTCTTGCCGAAGCGCCGGGGGCGACAGAAGAGGGTTACTGTGTAGCCGGAGTTGAGGACGTCGGCGATGAGCATCGTCTTGTCGATGACGACGGAGCCCTCGGCTGCGGGGACGAAGCCGTCGCGCCCGATAGGTAGCAGCTTTCGCCCGGTCCGGTCGATGATGCGGGCGCCGGGGGCGCGCCAGATGCCATGGCCGAGGTCTTCCAGCTCGGGCACGGCGGCCTTGCTTGCATTCGTGACGTCGGCCATGGCATCTCCTCTGACGCGTTGCCCGCTGATACAAAACTCCTGCCTGGGAGTATACCGCATGCCCAGAAGCAGTGAGGCGGGTGCGGCACAAGCGCACACTGTGGCTTACGTTGTGCGGGGAGACCGGCGTCCGGAGTTTCGCCGCGTGAACAGGGGACGTCTATCTCTGTTATTTGGGTGACAGGTGCCTGAGCTGGGCGGATCACGAATTCATAGACTATGTGCGAGGGCGTGTGTAAGGAAGGCGCGAACATGGCAGGCACCGACGCGCACGTGAACACATGAACAGGGCGCGCCCTTGCTCGCGGCACCGCCGTCCCGCTGCCGTCGCCATGTTGCATCCGTCCCATATTCCCCTATACTCGCACCTCAAGGTCAGAGATAGGTTTGGGCACGGCGCGAAAGGCCGTAAGAGCGCGCGTCGGCGACTGCCCGGAGGCTCCAGGGGCCGGGCAAACCAATCCCTTCTCGGGCGGAGTAGCGCTCCCGCCTGCCGGCTCAGCCTGTAAAGCCGGCGAATCAGATGGATACCGGCCGCCTATCGACCCGGACAGGGCCGAGCGGTCTGGTCTGGCCGCTACACAAAGGATTAGCACAATGAAGAAGAATGCAATGCGCGAGCAGCGCGGGCTCTCGTTCAGCGACGACCTGATGTTCAAGCGCGTGATGGAGCGCGAGGACATCTGCCGGGGCGTCATCGAGCGCGTCTTGGGGATTCCCATCGGCAAGGTCGAGTACCACAACACCGAGCAGGAGATACGGGGCCTGCCGGGAGGGAAGACCATACGGCTCGACAGCTACCTCGTGGAGTCCGGCGGCAGGCTGTTCGACGTGGAGATGCAGGTGGGCCGATGCCCGGCGTTCTCCAAGAGGCTGAGGGGGTACCAGTCCATCATGGACGCCGGCGTGCTCAAGCGCGGCGACGACTACGACAGGCTCAAGGAGAGCTACCTCGTCTTCATCTGCCTTGAGGACCCGTATGGCGCGGGGCTGCCCGTGTACACCGTCGAGAGGACGTGCGTCGAGGCGCCTCAGGTGGGCGTCGACTGCGGGGCGCATTGGGTCGCCCTGAACGCGTCCGCGTACGACAGGGTTCAGGACAACGAGGGGCTGCGTGCGCTGCTAAGATACGTGGCGACCGACGAGGTCCCCGTCGGCGACGCCCTTCTCGCGCAGATAGACGGCGAGGTGGAGCGGAACAACTGCGATAAGGCGGTGATTGGCATGATGATCGACACCATGACGATGCTCAAGCAGGAGGCGCGCGTCCAGGGCCGGGCCGAAGGCCGCGAGGAAGGCCGGGCTGAGGGC
Source organism: Acutalibacteraceae bacterium (assembly GCA_963619535.1). Lineage (GTDB taxonomy): Bacteria > Actinomycetota > Coriobacteriia > Coriobacteriales > UMGS124 > UMGS124. The sequence continues at coordinate 3,219 of CAVEWV010000134.1, forward strand.
CTGGCTGAGGGCCGCGCCGAAGGCGTTGAGCGGTACGGAAAGCTCATGGGCGCCCTGCTCGACGCCGGCAGGCTGGACGACGCCCGCCGCGCGAGTGAAGACCCGGCGCTGCGCGACGCGCTCTTTGCCGAGTTCGGCATCTCGTAAGGCTGAGCCCTCGTGAGGAACGAAACGTAAAAGGGCCTTCTTGCTGGCGTGTCAGCTGTGCGAAACGAAGGGCGCCTCGTCTCCTTTTACCAGGAGGTGGGGCGCCCTGCTTGTGCAAGGGGCTGCGACGATACCGTTGCGCCCCACTTGGGGGTGCCGGGTCTTCAATGCGTTCCCGCTCGGGAAGTTGGCCCCGCGAACGGGGGCACGTCCCCTCTTCGCACATCCCCCCGTTCACGCGTGCGGCGCTTCCCCTCTGGAAGCTCGAGACCCCAGCGAGCGATAGACCACCGCGTGCGCCGACGGTTGCCGTCATGCTGCCTTTTGGCTGCGCAATGGCACGCAAAAGCCCCTCAGTGCCGCCGTCTGGCTTACAATTCCTGGGTCACAGGCAATCGCATCGCGCGCAAGACGAGAGGCACCGCATGATCACGGGGGCAACCAAGGGCAAGGTAGACGCCATCTGGCAGAAGATGTGGGAGGGCGGCATCACCAACCCCATCGAGGTCATCAGCCAGCTGACCTACCTCATGTTCATCCGCTCGCTCGACGAGAAGGAGCTTGAGGCCGAGCGCATGGAGCAGGTCCTGGGCGTGCCGCAGCCGCATATCTTCCCGCAAACCTATCGCAACGCCCTCGGCGCGGAAATCCCCGGCGACCAGCTGCGTTGGAGCCGCTTCAAAGACAAGCCCTCGCAGGAGATGTACCGCATCGTGAGCGAGTTCGTCTTCCCCTTCATCAAGGGCCTGGGCGACGGCTCGGCCTTCTCGAAGGCCATGGAGAGCGCCACCTTCGGCTTCCCGGCCGGCAAGACCTCGCTTTTGGAGAAGGCCGTGGACGGCGTGGAGGGGCTGCTGGCGGAGTTCGACGACCACATCGGCGATTTGGGCGATCTCTACGAGTACATGCTCTCCAAGCTCTCCACCGCCGGCACCAACGGGCAGTTCCGCACGCCGCAGCACATCCGCCGCATGATGGTGGCCATGGTGGACCCCAAGCCCGGCGAGCTCATCTGCGACCCGGCCTGCGGCACGGCGGGCTTCCTCATCTCGGCGGCCGAGCACATCCGCGCCCACTACGAGGCGGGCATGACCAGCGGGCAGTGGGACTGCTTCACCGGCGCAGGCGAGGGGCCCACGCAGTTCGCGGGCTTCGAGATGGACCAGACCATGCTGCGCATCTCCACCATGAACCTGATGCTGCACGGCGTGGAGGCGCCCGACGTGCGCTACCTGGACTCCATCTCCAAGAACAACACCGTGCGCAACCGCTACGACGCGATCCTGGCAAACCCGCCGTTCACGGGGTCGGTGGACGTGGAGGACATCGACAAGAGCCTGCGCGGCATCGTGGACACCAAGCAGACGGAGCTGCTGTTCGTGGCCCTCTTCTTGCGCATGCTCAAGGTGGGCGGACGCTGCGCGTGCATCGTCCCCAACGGCGTGCTGTTCCGCTCCAACTCCAAGGCCTACGGGCAGCTGCGCCATGAGCTGGTGGAGAAGCAGAAGCTCGAGGCCGTCATCCACATGCCCAGCGGCGTATTCAAGCCCTACTCCGGCGTGAGCACGGCCGTGCTGGTATTCACCAAGACCGATAACGGCGGTACTGGCGACGTGTGGATGTACAACATGGAGGGCGACGGCTTCACGCTCGACGACAAGCGCGACGCCGACGAGAAGCACGACGACATCCCCGATATCCTGGCCCGTTGGGCAAACCGTGAGGCCGAAAAGGGCCGCAGCCGCAGCGAGAAGAGCTTCCTCGTGCCCAAGGCCGAGATTGCTGCGAACGGCTACGACTTCAGCTTCAACAAGTACACCAAGACTGAGTATGAGCGCGTGGAGTATCCTCCGACCGAGGAGATCCTCGCCGACCTGGACAGCCTGAACAGGCAGATGGCCGAGAGCCTCGCCGAGCTGCGCCGCATGCTGGGCGGTGAGTAGCGTGGGTGGCAAAGGCCGAGCTGGCGGGGAATGCAGGCGGGTGAAACTGGGCGAGATAGCCACGATTAACCCGAAGGCAAGCAAAAACGTTGATGATAGAGATCTCGTTTCGTTTCTGCCCCTCGCGTCAGTTCATACTGACGGAACAACTGAGCCGGGCACAACATTTGAAAGGGGCGAGGTCAGAAAGGGTCACCCTTACTTCATGCAAGGGGACATCCTTGTTGCCAAGATTACCCCCAGCTTTGAAAACGGAAAAATCGCTTTAGTCACCTGCGGAATGGCCGATGGATATTCGTCGACGGAATTTCACGTTGTGAGGCCGAAATCGTCTCACGTCGACCCCTTTTACCTTCTTGCATACCTCCGTTCTTCGAGGGTGAAAACGTTCTGCTCGCAGAGAATGAAGGGAAGCGCTGGCCAAAGGAGAGTCCCCAAGGAGGTTCTTGCAGGGCTAATGCTGAACCTTCCGACCGTGGATGTACAGCGGGAATGCGCTGCTAAGTTCAAGGAAATTGCCAAGCTAATCAAACTGGAAAACGAGCAGCTCGAGAAGCTCGACCGGCTCGTCAAATCCCGGTTTGTCGAGATGTTCGGAGACCCATTTACCAACCCCAAGAAGTTTCCCATTAAGCCCGGCTCAAAGCTGTTTAGAATCGGCAACGGAAAGACCAAACCGGCAGCGGAGCGATACGAAAGTGGCATTCCTGCCTACGGCGGCAACGGCATTTCCTGGTACGCAAAGGAGAGCTTGGTCGATTCACCCACTATCGTCATTGGGCGCGTCGGACGTCATTGCGGGAATACGCGCTTGGTAAACGAGCCGTGTTGGGTAACCGACAATGCCATGTTCATCAAGGAGTTTCTTGGGGATGGTCTCGACCTTGTCTACATCGACACGCTGATGCAGCTTGTTGACTTCAACAGGTATGCCGACAAGGGCGACCTTTGGAAAATAACTCAGCAGCCCTTCATGGACTTTAATTTCCCCCTTCCCCCTCTCGCCCTCCAGCAAGAGTTCGCCGCCTTCGTCGCCCAGGTCGATGCGACGCGTTCCATCGCGCAGCAGCAGATCGCCAAGTTGCGCATGCTCTACGACAGCCTGGCGCAGGAATACTTCGGAGATTAGAGCGGGCC
>CAVEWV010000135.1:0-6427 GCA_963619535.1 Acutalibacteraceae bacterium
GCTGAAGCCCGCTCCTCCCAAACGGAGTCGTGACACCAACTTTCGGCACACAACCGGCAGGAACGACGAGCTCGTCGATTTCATCAAGATCCTCGACACGATCGAAGGTCCCTACGCCTTGCTCCTTGACGCCCCATGGGGCGATGGCAAGACCTTCTTCGTGCGCTCGGCCGAGGAGATTCTTAGGGCTCTCAACCCGCAAATTACACCAGCGGGGCAAATCGACCTCAGGCTGAGCCAGGTCACGCAGGAACTCGAGGACATCGAGACTCCTTACCTGCCCTTCTACTTCAACGCCTGGGAGAATGACTTCGCCGAAGACCCCATCAGCGCCCTGTTCGCGAGCATGGCCGTGGCATTCGAAGCGAAAAACCTCACAGTGGCCCACTCGGGCAGAAAGATAATCGCGTCAATTATCGATGCCGCATTAGCCGCGATTCCAGCAACGAATGTGCTATCAAGCCAAGTAGCCAACGCCACCGATGCCTTCGCCGGGGAGAGCCTCATCGAGGCCTACGAGAAGCGCGCCCTTCTACGCTCGCTCATCAACGAGCTGGCCGAGGACTCCATCAAGGAGGTGGCCAACAAGCTGGTCGTCATCATCGACGAGCTCGACCGTTGCCGGCCCGACTTCGCCGTGCGTCTGCTCGAGCAGACGAAGAGCCTGTTCCAGAGCGAAAACATCATCGTCGTCATCTCGGCCGACTCGGTCCAGCTTGCACACGCCATGGCCGGCCTATATGGCCAGGACTATGACTCGCAACGTTTCCTGGAACGCTTCTTCGATCGGCGCCTGTTGCTATCACAGTCAGACCCGTACAGGGTGGTGGAAGGTCATCGGCCCACGCCAAGCTCCCATATCTATGCGTCGATGGTCAAATCGCTCATACAGTCCCATGACCTGACGATACGCGATTACCAGCGCCTTCGAGGCGAGCTTGCGGCGGGAAACAATTTCTGCGGGCAGAATGGCGACGACTCGATCATGGTAACCGTCGTCAAATGCCTCCTCGTTCCACAGCTCATATTTCTCAAGCGCGACGATTACGCCGCGTTCCGTAAAATAACGAGCGGCCAAGACTTCGACTCCCTGTACGACCTGGGTTCCAAGCATCTGATCTTCATCGAGGGTCTTGCGCACTGCTCGAGCGCGCACGACTGGCCCAGAATCATAGATGGGGACAACCAAACCAGGTCGGAAAGTCCCAAAGACTTTGTTCACGATGTCTGCGTTTGGCTGTACGCGGCGGAGGACAGCGAGGAATACCGCGAACTCGGAGGTCGCCTACATGTCCTTCCCTATGGCTTTAATAAAACCGTCCTGAGGACCCTGCAGTTCCCTCCGGACTGTATGCAAGACTAACGCCGCCGCAAAACACGAAAGCGCCCGCACCCCAACCTGGGATGCGGGCGCCCATGGACCACGAGCGTCGCTCGCACTACTCCCCAAAGCTGAAGTCGACGTTGCCGATCGTCGAGCAGTTCTCGCTGATGGCGCGCACGCTCGGCGTGGGGAAGCCGCCGCTTACCCGCGCGCGCACCTCGAAGGACAGTTCAACCTCGGCACCATCCAGCATGTTCAGCTGGTTCACCACCTCGTCCATGAGAATCTGGATGCTGCGGTTCACACGCGTGTTGTCGATCTTTGCCGACATACGGAAGGTCGTCTTCGGTCGTGACGCCGGCCCTATCCTGCCTTCGACAGTCGCGACCGTGCTGGTCCGCCCGTTCGGGAGGGCGACTTCCCCGACGGTCCTGGAGCCGGGTTCGGGGACAAACACGTGCCCGCCCGGGACATTCTGCGCAACAGCCGCCTGGGCCGCCTGCCGCGCCGCGGCCTCGTCCGCCTCGATCTGCGCCTTGGCGACGGCGGGCTTCACCAAGAAGTCGCTGTCGTTCAGGTACGCCCGTGCCTCGCCCAGGGTCAGCTCCAGGTAGCGCCCGTCCGAGAAACCGGCGGCGAGCCCGAAGTACTCGCTCGACGCCATGCCCTGCCGGATGGCGCCCTCCAGCACCGCCTTGTCGGCGAGCCTCGGAAGGTAGCAGTACGTGCATAAGTAGCCCCAGAGCTGCTTCACCTGGATGTGATCGGCGTCCTTCCAAAGCACCCTGTCGAGCTCCATGCGCAGAAGTGCGGGCGCCCAGGCCTTGATGGCCGCCTCGTCGCTCACGAGCTTTCGCGCGAGCTTGGCCACGATGCTCTCGCCGCCGCCGGTCACGTGCTCGGCGTTCCACGCCACGTCAATGGAGCCACTCGCCAGGTCGATGCTCGGGTAGATGAGCCAGCTGTACGCCTCCTGGATCTTCACGTCCAGGGTCTCGTTGGCGCGAGAAGTGCTCTGCTCGGTCTCTCGGGTCTGGGCCACGTCCAGGTTGAGCTGCTCACGGTCGTCCTTGATGGACGACCAGGCGAGGTACTGCTTCGCGGCCGTGGCCAGCTGGACGCTGTACGACGCGTCGGCGGCGGCGAACACCACCATGTTCTTGTACGCGCGCGGGGAGGTCCCGCGCGCGGCGAGGATCTCGGCGGCGAGCTTCAGGGCCTCGCTGTCAGCAGACCGCCCGCGGTGAGCTGCGGCCGGCGGCAGGACAACCAGGCGCAGCGACTGCTCGTCGGGCACGTCGAGGGAGGACGACGGGCAAACGTGGATGCCGCCGAACGGCTCGCACTTGCGCAGCGACTTCAGCCTGCGCTGCACCTCGTAGAGCGCGTCGGCGTCCTTCACCTGCTGGGCACGGTCCTCGGCCACCTTGCGCAGCGTCGGGCGCGTGTCGTACCAGTAGCGGTTGCCGTTGGCGTCGCTGTACAGGTAGGAGGAAGAGGTCTGCAGGGTATTCAAGGCGTCGTTGAAAACCGAGATGTTCTCGCCCGGCTGCACGCAAGACAGGCGGATGTGCGCCCGCTCGATGCCGCGCACCGACTGTCCGCCCACGTCGGGGGCGCTTCCCAGCATCACCGAGCGCGCGACGCGGCGGGCGGCCAGAAGGCTGCCGTAGCGGGTCTGCTCGCAGTCCTTGCGGTAGGGCACAGACTGCCTGCCATCCACCTCGGAGTCCACCACGGCGTTCCAGTTGTCGTCCAGGTAGCGCGTGAGCTCGTCGCGCACGCCGGGCACGTCCAGCGGGAACGACCCCGGCATGATCATGGGCGACGGGTCCTGGCTCATCCACAGCTCGTGGATGACCGTCGCCATCAGGCGAAGCACGCCGCGCGTGCGCTGGAAGCGCTCGAGCGTGGCCCAGTCCTCGTAGAGCCGGTCGAACACCTCGGGGTGGATCGGGTAGCACGAGATCATGCGGTCGCGGTACTCCAGCTCGCGCGACTCCACCGGGAAGTCCGCGCTGTTCTCGTTGTACATCTTCGAGAACAGCGAGCAGACCTCCTCGCGGGCGGCCTCGTCCTTGCAGTTGAGGAAGAGCCTGCGACGCACGACCTCGAAGCCCTCGCTCGCGCCCACGGGCTTCCAGATGGCCTCCATGCGCCCGAAGGTGTGCTCGATCTGCTCCAGGGCGCGCTGGCCGGCCTCGCCGCCGATCTCGTTCTCCGACTCCGGGATGGAGGCCACCACCAGGCTGCACTTGGACGCGCGCGCGGCCTCGGTCAGCTCCTGGATGAAGGTGATGAAGTTGTCGAGCGTGCCGGCGGGCAGCTTCTCGGCGCCGTAGAGCTTCTTGGCGTAGGCGACGAGCTCGTCCATGAGCACCAGGCAGCACCCGCAGTCGTCGAAGAGGTTGGTCAGGGCCTCGGAGCCCGGCGAGACGCCCTTCTTGTCGGCCTCCTTCACGTAGTCGTAGAGCTCGGGCCTCCCGGCCGACTCTGCCAGCTGGAAGGCCATCTCGCCCCACAGCGTGTTCACCATGACGCCCGGCATCGTGGCGGGGCGCTTGGCGTTGGCGGGGTTGAGGGCGGTGCCCACGAGCACGGCCACGTGCACCTCGGGGATCTCGGCCACGCCCGCCTCGGCGAGCACCGGGGCCAGGTTGGCGATGCCGGCCGCACGCGTGCGCGAGCGCATCATGTGGTAGAGCGCGAGCATGCTGTGCGTCTTGCCGCCGCCGAAGGCGGTCTTCAGCTGGATGACGGGCTCGCCGTCCTTGCCGGCCACGCGCCGCAGCGACTGCACGAGCAGGCCCTTCATGCCCTCGGTCACGTAGGTGCGGTTGAAGAACTCCACCGGGTCGCGGTACTCCAGCTCGCCCTTGCCGCGCGCGACCTGGGCCAGGTCGGCGGCGAACTCGGCGTTCTTGTAGCGCCCCTCGGCAACGTCCATGTGGGGCTCCATGACATCGCGCCAGCTCGGCAGGCCCCGCACGGCCTTGGTCTGCTCGAGCGAGGCCCTGCGCGCGGGCGCGGCCTCGGGCGCCGCCGCGTTCGTGGTCAACGCGGTCGAGCCCTCGGCGCTGCCGTAGCGCACCTGGCGCAGGAGCGCGTTGATGTAGGCCGCGGCCTCGGGGTCCACCTGCTCGGCCAGCCGGCTCATGGTGTCGAGCGCCCGGAAGGCGTTGCTGTCCGTCACGTCCTCGACGCCCTTGTGGGCCCACTCGTTTCGCTTGCCCTTGAGCTCGATGACGTAGTTCTTGCAGTCGCGCGGCAGCTTCTTGCCAAAGACCTCGCGCCAGTTGATCTCGATGAGCAGCAGGCACCTGGCGATGTCGAGGGACCTGGCGAGCTCGCTGGGCTTGCCGTCGGCGGGAAGGTCGCGCCGCTGGTCCTCATAGAGCTTGCCCATAACGCCCGCCTGCCAGAAGTCGGCGCCGTAAGCGCCTATGAGCTCGCGCACCACGTAGGGCGCAAGGGCCTCCAGGAGCCGGTCGAACCCCTTGGTCATGAGGTCGTGGTTGCTGTTGTTCTCCATGGTCTTCCTCCCGGGAACCTAGTCGAAGAGGCTGTCCTGCTTGGGCTTCTGGGCCGCGAGCTGCGCCGCCCGGGCCTGGATCTCGCCCCACGCGCTCACGAGCGAGTTGTAGGCGAAGGCCTCCTGCTGCCAGCCCTTCTTGTCCGCGATGGTGAAGAGGCGGTAGGCCAGCGCCTTGGCGTGCTCGGCGGAGCCGTCGAGCATCTCGCGGACCGCCTGCGCGCTCGCCTCCACGCCGCCGGCCTCCATGGCGCGCGTGAGCTGCTGCGTGCGCAGCCAGGTGGGCGCGGAGAGGTCGTGCGACTCGCGGATCTCCTCGCGCGTCAGCAGGCGCACATTGCCCTTCTCCGCCTCGAGCAGGCCCTTGGCCGCCAGGCCCGCGATCGAGGTGTTCTTGGCGCGGGCGAGCACGTCGGCCTCGCCGAACCTGATGTCGTTGAAGGCGCACTGCGTGTAGAGCTCAACGCAGAAGCGGCTCTCGCGGTCGAGCTCGCCGTCCTGGTCCGAGAAGTACGCGTCGATCTCCTGGTTGATGAGCTGCAGGGCGCTGCGCACCGTCATGGGGCCGCCGTCGGCCTCCAGCACCTTGGAGTAGCGCGAGTACACCCCAATACCAGGGCCAATGGCGCTCTGCGCGAGGTCCACGGGCGCGATGTTGCTGGCGCGCAGCTTGTCGAGCGCCGGGCGAAGCTCACGCTTGAGCGCGCCCACGAAGTCGCGCCTGGTGCCCATGGGCGCGCCCTCGGGGCGCTTGCGGCACACAAGCACGATGGAGGATGCGAGGGCGTTGGTGCCTGACGCGATCGAGCGGTTGGCCATCTCGGTGCGCATGGGCCAGGTGCCCGTGATTGAGAACCCAGCGCGGATGATCGCGGAGAGCATCGTCTCCCAGCCGGTCGACGCAGTGGACTCCACGTTGTTTTTGGTCTCGGTCTCGCTCTGCTTGAAGGCGTAGTAGATGGTCACGGGCACGTCCTCGCGGGCGTACTCGTAGACCCGCTTGAACGTGCTGAACATGCCCTCCTCGAAGAAGTCCCGCGCGCCCTCCTTGCCGCGGTTCTCGCGGTAGGGCGTGGCCACGAGCTCCTCGTGCTTGGGCACGAGCATGGTGGAGAAGAGCTTGGGATAGGTCCCGCGCAGCGACTGGCGCAGCCACACGTAGAAGAAGTCCGACAGGTCCGCGTAGCCGATGTTGTCGTAGTATGGCGGGTCGGTCGACACCATGATGCCGCGCATCCCGTTGTCGCTTTGGGCGTCGAATTGACGGGCTACGCCCTGCTTTGATTTCACAGGGAGGCCGATCAGTACTTTAACGACCCATTCAAGCATGTTTGGCATCGACCCCGAGGAGTCACAGATAGGATTATTCTCCGCATAGTCCCAGGTCATCGGGATCGCCTGGCGGCCAAACACGTTACGGGTCTGATCTCGTCCGGCATTCCAAGAGCAGATGGACGAATGGTAATCCGTCAGCTTGTCGACGACGAACGCCAGGTACACGCCGATGGCCTCGCCGTAGGCGCGAGCGCCGGTGCCGCCGTCCGCCAGGCCCACGCCGTCGTCGGCCAGAC
>CAVEWV010000136.1:0-3956 GCA_963619535.1 Acutalibacteraceae bacterium
CCGCCGAGCAAGCCCGAGGGCGACGCCGGCCAGGGCGGCCCGCAGGGCGACGCGGACGAGAACGGCGGGCAGGAACCGCCGAGCAAGCCCGAGGGCGACGCAAACGCGAGCGGCAACACGGGCAGCGACGCGCCGCAAGGCGGCCCGCAGGACAGCGAGAGCGCGGGCGCGAACGGCGCAAGCACCCCGGACGCGACCAGCTCTGACGCAAGCTCCGACGCAAACGCGCAGGCAGGGGACGGCGCTCCTCAGGCACCTGCCGACGGCAACGCCCCGACCGGCGGCCCCGCGGGCGAGAGTGCCACCGGCGACACGGCCGTCGAGGCCTCCACGGGCTTCTACATGCAGGACAAGGTAAACGCCTTCTCCGGCGTGGCGGCCGCGCAGTAGCCCTCCGTCACACCCGGACGCGCCCCAAGAGCGCGTTCCCCACGAACACCCGCGCGGCCCGGCAGCGAGCACCAATGCTGCCGGGCCGCGCTTCCTGATTACTGCTCGCTCACTGCGCGTTTACTGCTCGTCGGCGCCGGCCAGGGCGGCCTTGGCGGCGTTGGTGCCCGCGAAGCGACCCGAGGTGTAGGCCCAGTTGAGGCCGCAGCCACCTGCGGGGTAGTCGTCGTAGATGAAGGTGCCGCAGCTCACCTCGCCGGCGGCGTACAGGTTGGGGATGGCGAAGCCGATCTCGCTCATGACCTGCATGTCGGCGTTGACCTCGTAGCCGCCGAACGTGCCGTGCGTGCACACGCCCATGGTCAGCACGTAATAGGGGGCCTGCGTCAGGGGCACGAGCAGCTCGGCCTTCTTGCCGAACTCGTCGTCCTGCCCGGCCTCGCACAGGGCGTTGTAGGCGTCGAGCGACTCCTGGAAGGCCTCGCCGGGCAGGCCCAGGGCCTCGGCGGCCTCGGCCACGGTGTCGGCCTGGGCGAAGATGCCGTCGTCGAGGCCCTTCTGGAACTTCTCCTGGAGCTTCTCGTCAAGGGCGTCGCGGGCGGCCTGGTCGTAGACGGCGTAGAAGTGCTGCCCGTCGAAGTGGGCCACCTGGTAGTAGATGTCGTGCGTCTGGCCGGCCTCGCTCACGAAGCGCTTGCCGTCCTTGTCGAGCCACAGCACGTTGTTGGCGATGAGCTTGGACTGGCCGGTCTGCACGGCGCAGAACAGGATGCCGTTGGTACCGCCGTGACCGATGTAGCGCGCGCCCTTGTCCAGGCCCATCTGTAGGCCCTCGCCGGTGCAGCCCTGGCCCACCTCGGTGTAGACGCCCACGTAGTCGGGCATGTACTTGGCGATCATGTCGTCGTTGCGGCAGAAACCGCCCGTGGCCACGATGGTCTTCTTGGCGGTAAAGGCAAGCTCGTTGCCGTCGGCGTCGACGGCCTTCACGCCCGTCACGGCGCCGGCCTCGTCCATCACAAGCTCGGTCGCCTGGATGCCGAAGCGCAGGTCGACCCCGTTGGCGACGGCCAGGTCGGTCACGGCGGTCAGGGCGTCGGCGGCGGTGTTGGCACAGTTGTGGCCGCGCTCCACGGTGTCCTTGCCCTTCTTGGAGACAGTGTCCTTGAAGGGAACCTGCAGGTCGCCCACGAGCCAATCGATGGTGTCGCCGTAGTTCTCAGCCGCGAATTTCTGGATGCTGTAGGCCAGCTTGTCGCCGTTGCAGCTCATGAAGTAGTCGAGCAGGGCGGCGGGCTCGTCCTCGATGCCGGCAGCCTTCTGCAGCTCGGTACCCGCGCCGTAGAAGGTGCCCAGGGCGAGCACGCTGGAGCCCATCTGGGAGTCGCACTTCTCGATGACGATCACGTTGGCGCCCTCCTGGGCCGCCATCGCGGCAGCGGTCATGCCCGCGCCGCCCGCGCCGATGACAAGGACGTCGCACTCAAGCTCGCCGGAAGCCTCCTCGGCAAACGCGCGGCCCGCACCCGAGCCCGCCATGCCTGCCACACCCAGCACGGCGGCGGCCCCTGCGGCGGCCTGGGTGAACTGGCGGCGGGTCAAATTGGACGATGCGATGCTCATGGTTTCCCCTTTCATGTGCGCGACGGCGTCGCGCCCCCTCTGGAATATGACGTCTGCCTGCACGTATGCGCCCATGTTGCACGACGGCGTGCCTCAGGCGAGCCCTGCGCGGCGACAGGCAGAACAATAGGCCGGCAAGCACGGGGTGAGCGCGCCGCAAACGTGTGAGACACCCAACCTCACCCGAATACGGGTGAGTATCCCCTATACTAGCCGCCGTGCCTGCCGATACCGAGCAGACACGCGAAGACGACGGGGCGAGGGGGCGACCATGACACCGGGCATAGCGGGCAGGGTCAGCGAGCACGCCTCCCTCACCGGCGGGGGCGCCCTCACGTGCATGCTGGGGCTCGCCGCCGTGCGCGTGTGGATCCAATGCATCCTCTTCGACTCCTACACCCAGGCCGACGACGGCCTCTTCACCATCATCAACAACCTGGGCTACGGCGCTGCCATCCTCGCGGGAGCGCTCGTCGCCTTGCGCCGTCCTCCCTGTGCACGCACGCAGGAGCGCCTGGGTTGGGCCGCCTTTACGCTCATGGCGCTGGCACCCCTGGGGCTTCTTGCCATCCCCGGGCAGCTCTCGGTGGGACAGATGGTCGCCGTGGGACTGCTGGCCGGCGTCGCCGGGGGCATGGGAGCCGGCGTATGGACGGCGGTGTACGCCCGCCTCGGCGTGCGGCAGATCGTGCTGTACGGGATGAGCTCGCTGGCATTGGGCTCGATCGGCGGGCTGGCGGTGAGCTTCATGGCGCCCGACCCGGGCCAGATCGTCTCCATCCTCATGGCGGCCCTCGCCCAGATGTGCTACCGGCGCGCCCTCAAGACCGTCGGCCCCTCCGACGCCCCCGCCGGATGCGGGGAGTTCGCGCAGCCGTGGCTGCCGCACGACCCCGAGCCCGTCTACGACCGTGAGCCGCGCTCGACGACCTGGCTCATCCTGGGCGGGCTGGCGGTGTTCGGGTTCGCGCTGGGCCTGTCGCGCGGCTACCCGGCCGGCGAGCCCATCACCATGGGCCCCGTGCTGCGGGCGCTGCACCAGCTGGGGGTCGCGGGCCTCGCCCTGTTCGTGATGCACTGGACGATACGCCGCCACAACAGGCTCAGCTTCACCCTGCTGTGGCGCATCGAGATCGGCGTGGCGGCGCTGGGGGCGCTTTCCCTGTCCATCATGCCCGACGACTTCGACGCCCTGGCCATCGCCATCGAGAACATCGCCGACTCGTTCATGCTCGGCGTGCTCTGGATCACGATGGCCGACGCCGCCCGGCACTCGTCGCGGCACGCCTATGCGGTGTTCGGGATCGCGTGGGCCGTGCGCGTCTTCTCCCGCGAGGCCGGGCGCGTGCTCATCCTCGTGCTGGGGTCGGTCAACGCCATCCCGCAGGCAGGCGTGGTGATCGGGGCGCTGACGGCGGCCATCGGGGCAAGCATGGCACTGCTTCTGTCCGAGAACGTGCCGCATACCAGGGCGTTCTTTTCCGCCGACGAGACAGAGCCGGCCGAGGCGGGCGCGCCCGCGCACGAGAGCGTCGTCTCTGTGGGGCCCGCGAGGTCCGCTGCTTGCGCGCCCAGGGCCGCCGGCGCACCCAGGGTCGCCGACGCGCCCGGCCCCGCCGGCGTCGCCATCACAGCCGGCACCGAGGGGGTCGAGGGGGTCGCCCTGAGCCCCGTCGAGCTCGCGCGCATGCAGCGGCTGCGCGACGAGTTCAACCTGTCCGAGCGCGAGGCCCAGGTGGCGGCGCTCATCGCCCAGGGCCGCAGCAAGACGGCCATCGCGCGACACCTCTACGTGAGCGAGAACACCGTGCGCACCCACGCCAAGAACGCCTACGCCAAGCTGGGCGTGCGCTCCAAGGCCGAGCTCGAGACACTGCTGGAGAGCCTGGCGTAAACCTGCAGGCCGGCACGGACGACGGCGCGGGCAGCTCCGCCCCGCCCCG
>CAVEWV010000136.1:4131-6413 GCA_963619535.1 Acutalibacteraceae bacterium
CCCCCAACGTTTTGTTGCCCCCGCGCAAGACCTCGTTTATTCCGCTGGGCGGCCGCACTCCCTAGACTGCTTGCCAAGCAGCTGCGAATACAAGGGAACCAAGGGAGAGGGAGACAGACATGATCGAGATGGAAATGAGCCGTCGCGGCTTTGCGCAGACCATGGCCGTGGGAGCGGCGGCGCTGAGCGCGTTGGGATTTGCAAGCAACGCCGACGTCGCGCGGGCCGACAGCGCCGACACCGAGGCCGACCCGTTCATCCCCGACTACGTGGCCGCCGAGGAACTGGCCGCCCAGAGCCCCAAAAAGATCGCCATCCTCCTGGGCGCAGGACAGGACACCGACCTGGGCAATACCTCCAAGCTCGCCTATGAGTTTGCCCGCGGCGCTCGCGAGATGGGCCACGAGGTCACGACGTTCATGCTCGGCAACATGGACATCAAGCCCTGCTTGGGCTGCGGCCACTGCCGCCAGAGCGACGACCGCTCCTGCGTGTGGGACGACGACATGCAGCAGATTGTGGACGCCTACTGGGACTACGACATGATCGTGTTCGCCACGCCCATGCGCTACTGGATGGTGACGGGCATGCTCAAGAACGCCATCGAGCGCCTGCTTTACCGCGTGGCCGACGGCTCCAACATCGAGGACCTGCCCCACGACTGGCACGAGACCTACCGCCAGCTCGACTGTGCCCTGCTCATCTCCTCGGCCGACACGGGCTGGTACACCTACAACTGGGTGCGCGAGTGGTACCACACCGCCCTATGCAACTTCGTAGGCCTGCAGGACCGCGGCCACCTCTTCGTGGGCGGATGCGGCGAGTACAGCTGGGGCGACAACACCGAGATGCACCGTCAGGGCAGCGTGAAGCACATCGAGGACACGGGCGGCCTTGAGGCGGCCTACGAGTTCGGCCGCAACATCTACGCCCACGAGCCTGCCCAGGCCAAGCTCGTCAAGGAGAGCGTGTACAACCTCCAGAGCTAGGCGACGACTGGGCGCGGTGGCCCCAACGGGCACAGCCTCAGTGCGCGATTCAATGACGGTCCAAAGCCACGCGCATAACGTATTGCGCCTCCCTACGCCCCCGAGAGCGGCCAGGGGCCGTCGACTCCACGCCAGGGGAAAAGCGTAGCCTCGTGGCTCGCGTACCAGCGCGGCAGAAAATCACGAAGCTTGTCAACGCCGAGGGGCACCTGCGTGCCCCTCGGCACTACGAGGTACTCGTCCCAGGTAAACTGCCTGTCGCGAAACGGCAGCACCGCAAGGGATTCGTCGGAGCCGGGCGGCACCAGAAAATCGGTCGTAATGACGGCGATGCCCTCGGCCCGCACCCGCACGATTCCCGTGTACATCTCGGCGAACCCTACGATTTCGGCGGGGGTCACGCCGTCACGCAGCATGCGCTCCCGGATATAGCGGAAGGGGCTGTAGCCCTCCCCCATGATGCCGACGCTCCGACCGTTCAAGTCGGACAGATCGAGGCAACCGTCCTGGCGGCTTGCGGCAAGGCCGGCAAGCTCGTCGTCTGCCTGCACCACAAGCGCATGAGGATGCCGGGCAATGAGGCACGCGTCGTATTTCTCCAGGTCGGGCGAGCCTGAGAGGATCCCGCAATCCGCCTGGCACGCGTCCACGAGGCGGGTGACGCATCGGTCGTTGCCCTCCCCGATCCGCAGCGTGATGCCCGGGTACGACGCGGAGAAGTCGTGTAAGAAGGACTCGCCGAAATACGAAAGACCCCCGCTTACCGACTCGACCGTCACGACCTGGCCCTCGTCGGGCTCGCCGGGACGCATCGAGTCCATGAGCGCGAGCGCGCGCAGGGCCTTGGGGTAGGCACGCCTTCCAAACTCGGTAGGCGTGACGCCCTGGCTCGTGCGCACAAAAAGCTGGCCGCCAAGCTCGGCCTCAAGCGAGCACACCAGCCGCGAGAGGCCCTGCGGCGTGATGACGACCTCCTCGGCCGCCTTGGCCATGCTCCCCGTCTCATACGCCGCCTTGAAGGCCGCAAGCTGCCGCGTATCCATCGCTCCCCCAATCCCGCACGTCCCTCCCCCGAGACGCGCCGAGCGCGATTGTAGCGCAAAACGCCCACAGCACCGCAAAGCACGAGGTCATACGCCTGTTAGGTGACTTTGAACCCGATAGATCCCCGACGAACGCAGAAACCCCCGCCCTCGGGCGCGCGCACCTCACGTGCGCGACCCGAAGGCGGGGGCTTGTTTGGCCTCAAATGACCAGGTAGGCCTCTGTCCGGGCGGTCTTACAGGCCCATGG
>CAVEWV010000137.1:0-6369 GCA_963619535.1 Acutalibacteraceae bacterium
AGCTCGGGATGAATCTTGTGGAACTGCTTGGGCGCCACATACGAGGGGCAGTTGAAGCTGCGGTATTCCAGCAGCCCCATCATCTCGTCGAGCATGCCCTCGTGGTCGAAGGAGTCCCACACCTCGTGGGCCTCGCTCAGGCGCACGTGCGTCTCGGGGCTTCGCGGCATGAACAGCGTGCAGCAGTCGGCGGCCTTCTGATTGGAGATCTCAAGCGTACCCAGGCGCTCCGCCTCCGCCATGATCTCGCGCTTGTCCGAGCCGATGAGCGGGCGGAAGACCGGCAGGGTGGACATCTCGTCGACTGCCATGATGTTCTCGAGGGTCTGCGAGGCGACCTGCCCGAGCGACTCGCCGGTCACAAGGGCCTTGGCGTGCTCGATGGCCGAAAGCCGGCAGGCGAACGAGAACATCATCCTGCGATACATGATGATGCGCAGGTCGTCGGGGACGGCGCGGGCGATGCGGCGCTGGATGTCGCCGAAGGGAACCACGTAGAGGCGCCCGAACCCGCCGGCCGGCGAGAGCTTCTCGATGATGTCCTGCACGAGCCACTCGCTCGTGTCGGAGGTCTGGGGACGGCCGGAGAAATGCAGGCCGATCACGATGGCGCCGCGACGAAGCATGCGCCAGGAGGCCACCGGGGAGTCGATGCCGCTGCTCAGAAGCGAGATGACCTTGCCCGCAGAGCCGACCGGCAGGCCGCCCACGCCCTCCTCGGTCTTCACGTACACATAGGCCGAGCCCTGGATGATGTAGACGTGGACTGTGCGGTCCTGTCCCTTCATGCGGACCTTTTTTTCGGGGAAGCGCTCGCATAGATACGAGCCGACCTCGCGGTTGAGGTCGAGCGAGTTCAGCTCGATGTTCGTGTTGGAACGGCGCGCCTCGACCTTGAAGGTCTCGAAGTCGCCAGAGGCCGCCAGCTCGCGCCAGGCGGCGTCGCAATACTGCTCAGAGGAGACCTCACAGCACCGGGCGAAGGAGACGCGCGCCACACCGGGGGTCTGGCGGATGCGCTCGAACACCGTTGAGGCCACCTCGGGGGAAGCGCCGGATTCGAGCCGAACAAGCAGGTGGCCGGAGATGCGCTCCACAGACGAAACGGGCAACCCCTTGAGGGTTGCCCGAAGGTTGTCTATCAGCTTGTGCTCGAACGTGCTGCGATTGTTTCCCTTGAGACCTATCTCATGATAATGAACCAGGCAAACAAACGAGGCCACGACTACGCCTCGGCAGTCTCGGCGGAAGCGCCGGCGTCCTCAGCGTCCTGGGCGGCGTCCTGGGCCTCAAGGGCCTCGTCAATCTCGGACACGAGGTCGTCGATGGAGACATCCTCGTCTGCCTGGGGGGCGTCGTCGCTGGCAAGGCCAAGGGCGGCGTTGAGGTTGGCGGCGTCGTAGCTCAGGGAGCCGACGGACGTCTCGCCCGTGACCTCGTCATGCTTGGGCGCGATCTCGCCGAAGGCAATCGAAAGCGGGTTGGGGGCGTGGCCCTCGTCATCGCTCAAAAAGACGGAGATGTCCTCGATCTCAGCGAGCTGCTCGGCACGGTTGTGCTGGTTGCGCATCATGTCGTTGATGTCGCGGGCACGGCGGGCGGCCATCTCGCACAACAGGAACCTGTTCTCATCGGTCACAGAAAGCAGCTCGTCAATGGTGGGCTCAACTACGGACATTATCCATCCTTCCAGAACGCCCGCAAGGGCATTGGCATGTGCCAGGTACAAGAACCGACTTTTGCAACGCTTAACTATATCATGCTGCAAACATAGACGTGTGGAGAGGCTGCGAACAGAAAGAGGGGAAGGACGAGCACGTCCCTCCCCTGCATGCAACTTGCCACGGCCGCGTCGAAGTGTGTCGCGCTATTCGGCCTTGTCGGCCTCGTAGCGCCGCATGAGCTCGAGCAGCTGCGCCACGGCCGTGTCGAGGTCGTCGTTGAGGACGATCTGGTCGTACTGCTCGGCCAGGGCCATCTCCTGCTCGGCGTCGGCCATGCGTACCGCGAGGGTCTCGGGCGTCTCCGAGCCGCGTCCCTCAAGGCGTGCGCGCAGCACCTCCATGCTGGGGGGCGCGATGAAGATAAGGACGCTCTCCGGCCACATCTGGCGGACGTGCAGCGCCCCCTTGGGGTCGATCTCCAAGATGAGCGACATCTCGCCCAGCTTGGCCGCGACCTCGCGGCGGGGCGTCCCGTAGAAGTTTCCGTGGACGTTCTCCCACTCGAGGAACTCCCCCGCATCCACCCGGCGACGGAACTCCTCCTCGCTGAGGAAGTAGTAGGCGACGCCGTCCTGCTCGCCCTCGCGCGGGGCGCGCGTCGTGGCCGACACGCTCAGCCCGACGTCGCCGCGCTGCTCAAGGGCGCGCTTGATGATGGTGCCCTTCCCGGCGCCCGCAGGCCCTGAGATGACGAAGAGCCTGCCCATGCTAGGCACCCGCCTTGGCGTCGAGGGCCTGCTGCACCTCGGCCAGCACCGCGCCCAGTGCCTGGGCGGGAACCTCGGCACGGGTCACGGGACGGCCCACCACGAGGTGCGTCGAGCCCCAGGAGATGGCGTTTGCAGGCGTGGCGACGCGCGACTGGTCGCCCGCGTCGGCGCCGGCAGGACGGATGCCGGGCGTCACGATGAGGGCGTCCGGGCCCAGGGCGGCACGCATGGCGCCGGCCTCGAACGCCGAGCACACCACGCCGTCGGCGCCGTTGGCAAGGGCCATGCGCGCGAGCAGCTCAGCCTGCTGGCCGACCTCGCACTCGACGCCCACAGCGGCGAGCTGGGCCTGGTCCATGCTCGTGAGCACGGTGACGGCCAGGAGCTTCGGGGCGCTGACCCCGGCGGCGCGGGCGCCCTCGTCGAGCCCCTCGCGGGCGGCTGCGACCATGGCGGGGCCGCCCGAGGCGTGGATGGTGATCATGTCGGCGCCCAGGCCGCCCAGCACGCGGGCGGCGCACTTCACCGTGTTGGGGATGTCGTTGAGCTTGAGGTCGAGGAAGACCTTGAGGCCGCGCTCCTTGAGGGCGCCCACAAGCTCGGCCCCGCTGGCATAGAAGAGCTCCATGCCCACCTTGGCCCACGCGAGCTGGCCCGACAGCTCCTCGGCAAGCTCGTAGGCGCGCTCGCGCGTGCAGTCGAACGCGACGATGACGTGCTCGGCAGCCTCTAGCATTCAAAGCCTCCAACCAGCTCGTTGATGTCGGACACGCCCTGCCCCTGCGCCCAGGCCTCGAGCTCGTCGAGGATGCGCACGGCAGCGCCGGGCTCCACCATGCTCTGCGTTCCCACGGAGACGGCGGTGCAGCCGGCGAGGATGAACTCGGCCGCGTCCTCGCCGCTCGTGATGCCGCCGATACCGCAGACGGGGATCTTCACGGCCTGGCAGACCTCCCAGGCGATACGCACGGCGATGGCATGGATGGCGGGGCCGGACAGGCCCGCCGTGGGGCGCGACACGCGGCTTCTGCGCGTGCGGACGTCGATGGACATGGCGGGGATCGTGTTGATCACCGTGAGGCCGTCGGCGCCCTCGGCCTCGACGGCCGGCGCGACCTCCTTGGCGCGCGCGGGCGCCAGCTTCACGATGAGCGGGCGGGTCGTATGGGGGCGGCACGCCCTCACGACCTCGGCAGCGCTCTCGGGAGTCGCGCCCATGGCCAGGCCGCCCTGGGAGACGTTGGGGCAGGAGATGTTGAGCTCAAAGCCGCTCGCCCAGGGGGCGAGCTGCTCATACATGTCCAGGGCGTCCACGTACTCCTGGACGCTGTGGCCTGCCACCTGGCAGATGACGGCGGTGCCGGCCTGCGTGAGGCCCTGCAGGTACTCGCCGCACTCCTGCACGAGACCGGCGACGCCGGGGTTCGTGAGGCCCACGGAGTTGAGCATGCCCGAGCACACCTCGGCCATGCGGGGCTGGGGGTTGCCGGCCCAGGGCTGCGCCGAGGCGCCCTTGGTGGTGATGGCGCCCAGGCGCGTGACGTCCATGAAGTGCTGGAACTGGTAGCCCGCGCCGAACGTGCCGGAGGCCGTGTTGACGGGGTTCTTCATCTTGATGCCGGCGAAATCGACGGCCATGCTCACCGAGCTCACCAGATCACCTCCGCGGCGTCGAAAACGGGACCGGCCATGCAGGCGCCCTTGCGGCCCGAGGTCGTGTCCACAAGGCAGGTGGTGCACACGCCGAAGCCGCAGGCCATGAGCTTCTCCATGGACACCTGGCAGGCCACGCCCCTGTCCTTGGCGAGCATCCAGATGCCGCGCATCATGGGCTGCGGGCCGCAGGCGTACACCACGTCGTAGGAGCGCTCGGCGAAGAGCCTCTCGGCGACATTGGTGGTGAAGCCGTGCGTGCCGCGCGTGCCGTCGTCGGTGCTCACGAAGAGCTCCGCCCCGTCGGCGACGATGCGGTCCTCGTAGATGACGCGGGCCGCCGTGGGCGCGCCCTGGACGAAGTCGCAGGCCACGCCCGCCTGGCGCAGGGCCGCCACGAGGGGCACGACGGGCACGACGCCCGAGCCGCCGCCCACCACCATGGCGCGCTTGGCGCCCTCGGGGACCTGCCAGCCGTGGCCGGCCGGGCCCAGGAGGTCCGAGCAGGTGCCGGCGGGAAGGCCGGCCAGGCGCTGCGTGCCGCGGCCGATGACCAGGTAGGCGAACTCCACCCAGCCGGCGGCCTCGTCCTTGCACGACCAGGAGAACGGCAGGCGTAGGATCTCGCTGGGGTCGCCCGGGACGCGCAGGTTCATGAACTGACCCGGCTCGATGGAGCGCGCCAGCTCGGGGCACTCAAGGCGCAGGCGCATCATCTGGGGCGCGACCTGCTCGTTCTCAAGAATCTTGAAATCGTAACAGTATGCGGTCGAAGGTACGGGCATCCCCTACTCCTTCCCCATCTGGGCGAGGTCCTGAAGCGCGAAGGCCTCGAGCTTGGAGCGCTGCACGAGCTGGATGGCCGACACGAAGGCGCTTGCGGCGGAGAGCGTCGTGACGTAGCACAGGCCGTGGCGCACGGCGGCCGCGCGGAGCTTGAAGCCGTCGTTGCGCGTGCCCGCGCCGCCGGGGGTGTTGATCATGAAGGAGATGTCGCCGGCGGCGATGGTGTCGCCGATGTTGGGGTGCATCTCGCTCATGCGGCGCACGACCTCGACCTCGATGCCCGCGGCGCGCAGGGCCTTGGCGGTGCCGGAGGTGCTCACGATCTTGAAGCCCAGGTTGGCCAGGTCGCGGGCGATGGGCAGCACGGCGCGCTTGTCGCGGTCGTTGACCGAGATGAAGCAGGTGCCCTCGGTGGGAAGCGAGTAGTCGATGGCGAGCTGCGTCTTGGCATAGGCCTCCGGGAAGCTGCGGCCCACGCCCATGACCTCGCCGGTGGACTTCATCTCGGGGCCGAGCACCACATCGGCGCCCGGGAAGCGGCCGAAGGGCATGACGGCTTCCTTGCAGGCGTAGTAGCCCAGCTCACGGGCGGGGTCGGGCAGGTCGAGCTCGGAGATCTTGGAGCCCTGCATGATGAGTGCGGCATACTTGGCCAGCGGCACGCCGGTGGCCTTGCTCGAGAAGGGAACGGTGCGCGAGGCGCGCGGGTTCATCTCGATGACGGAGACCATGTTGTCCTTCACGGCGTACTGCACGTTCATGAGGCCGCGCACGCCCGTGGACAGGGCGAGCTGGGCCGTGATCTGGCGCACGCGCTCCACGAGGGCGTCGGAGAGGCTGAACGGCGGGGTGCAGCAGGCCGAGTCGCCGGAGTGGATACCGCACTCCTCGATGTGCTCCAGCACGGCGCCCACATAGCACTGCTCGCCGTCAGCCAGGGCGTCCACGTCGAGCTCGACGGCGTCCTCAAGGAAGGAGTCGAGGTAGACGGGGTGGTCGGGCGTGACGTGGGCAGCCTCGTCCATGTAGGTGCGCAGGCTCTTGGGGTCGTACACGATGGCCATGCCGCGGCCGCCCAGAACGTAGCTGGGGCGGACGAGCAGCGGGTAGCCGATGCGGCCCGCGACCTCGACGGCGTCCTCGTAGGTCTCGGCGGTGGAGGAGGCGGGGTAGGCGATGTCGAGCTTGTCGAGCAGCTCGCTGAACAGCTCGCGGTCCTCGGCCAGGTCGATGGCCTCGGGCTGCGTGCCCATGATCGGCACGCCGGCCTCGCCCAGGCGCTTGGCCAGCTTGATGGGGGTCTGGCCGCCCAGGGTCACGATGACGCCCGCGGGCCTCTCGGCCTCGACGATGTCCATGACGTCCTCGAAGGTGAGCGGCTCGAAGTACAGGCGGTCGGAGGTGTCGTAGTCGGTGGAGACCGTCTCGGGGTTGCAGTTGATCATGACGGTCTCGTAGCCCTTGTCGTGCAGGGCGTAGGCCGCATGGCAGCAGCA
>CAVEWV010000138.1:0-6326 GCA_963619535.1 Acutalibacteraceae bacterium
GGCTTGGCGGTGAAGCACACCTTGTTCGGGAACTCGATGGCGTCGAAGGCGCTCACGTCATCGTCGCTGCACTCGTTCATCTGGCTGAACTTGATGAACAGGTTGTCCCAGTTCACGCGGTCGGCACGGCGCCTCCACTTGGCCTCGGCCTCCTCGGGCGTCGGGTAGTGCAGGAACACGATCTCCACGTCGTCGATGCGGCCCACCGGCTTCTCCAGCTCGCCGCGCGCCTTCAGCGTCTCGTAGTGCGCCGAGTCGCGCGGGTCGATGAACTCGATGGGCAGGCTCATGTAGCGGCGCAGGTCGCCGGCGAACTTCACGTACTCGGATCCGAAGAAGTACAGCCCGGCCGTGGGCGACTGGTACGGCAGCCCGAAGTAGCGGTACACAGACCCCGCCCAGCAGTTGTTGGAGATGATGGAGAAGTCGGTGCGCTTCAGGCGCCCGCGCCTCCCCTCCGCGAAGCGGCTGTTCGTCTTTTCTCGGATCTTCCTCTCGGCGATCCCGATGTAATCCCTGCTCAAAACACAAATCCTTCTACTAAAACCAAAGCCGGCCAACCCGGCACGCAAACTAAAATCAACGCCTCAGCGGCAGAGCCCCTCGTAGAACTCCATCAGCCTCTCCGCGTTCGCCTCGGCAGAGTACCCCGCCGCGGCAAGCCTCGCCTCGGGCTCGTTGATGCGCCCGCCCTCGATGGCCCGGCGCAGCGCATCGGCCCACTCGGAGAGAGGCGCGTCCAGGGTGAGGAACCTACCCTCCCCCGCAATGTCGCTCTCGGCCGGCACCCCGGTGCTGAACACGCACGGCAGCCCCGAGGCCTGCGCCTCCACGGCGGAGACGGGCAGACCCTCGTAGAGCGACGGCATGAAGAACACGTCGAACATCGAGTAGAACCGCTCCACGTCCGAGCGCACGCCGGGGAGCAGGAGCCCGTCGGCCACGCCCTCCTGCTCGGCGATCGCGCGCACGCGGTCCACCCCGTCGCCCAACGCGTAGCCCAGGATGACCATCCTGGCCTCGGGCACGGACTTCCTCAGCTCCGCGAAAGCCCGCGTGGCGAACTCGAAGTTCTTCTGCTTGACGAAGCGCCCCACGCAGCCCACGACGGGCGCGCCCTCGGGGATGCCGAGCTCGGCGCGCAGCTCGCGGTCGGCCTCGGCGCTGTAGGCGAACTGCCTGAGCGGGATGCCGTTGTTCATCACGGTGAACGGCTCGCTGCCGAAGAGGTAGTCGCCGGCCTCCTTCGAGCACGCCGCCCGGTCGGTCACGTAGCGCTTCCCCATCGCGATGAGGGGCGCGTTGCGCACCCGGTGCAGGAACTTGTCCGACGAGCTGTTCAGGTGGCTGTGCAGCACGCGGTGCTCGATGCCCGCGGCCTCGGCCTCCTTCAGCACGCAGAACGCCGAGTTCGGCATGTGGCAGTGCACGACGTCGTACTCCCCGCCGTGCTCCGCGAACACGGCGCGTACCTCCCGCATGAACCTCTTAAGGTCATGCCCCGCGAAGTCGACCTTGTAGATGACGTGCCCGAGCTCCTCGAGCTCCTCGTCGAAGCGCTTCTCATGGTGCGGGACGCCGTCGTTCTGCGCGTGGTGCAGTATGTCGTAGTGCACGCGCGACTCGTCGCTGAATATCGTCATGTTGTAGGCGAAGCGGGAGACGCCCGCCCCTCGGCTGAGGGAGGGGACGACCTGCAGCACCTTTATCTGCTTGCTCACCGCCGCCCCCGTCACTTGTCGATGCAGACGGTGCCGGCGCCGCCCGTGGCGTAGACCGTCTGGCCAACCACGAGGTCGCCGTAGTTGCTCACCAGCAGGCACGCCAGGTTCGCGATCTCTCGCGGGTCGGCGTAGCGTCCGGAGGGGTTCGCCAGGTGGGTCAGGTTGCCCTCGCGGCGCACCCCCAGCATCGGCGTGGCCGTGGGCCCGGGGGCCACGGCGTTCACCACGACCCCGTTGCGGATGAGCTGCTCGGCCAGGCCCAGCGTCATGCCGTTCAGCGCCCACTTGCTGATCTCGTAGGGGCTCTTCGCGTTGCGCGCGGAGGCCGACGAGCTCACGTTAAGGATGTGCCCGTGGATGCCGCGGTCCTCCATGTGGTGCGCCGCGGCGCGGCTCAGGAAGAACGGGGCGCGCAGGTTGGTCTCGATGATCGAGTCCCAGAGCTCCTGGTCGATGTCGTCGATGTGGGGGCACTTCATGATGCCCGCGGCGTTGACCAGGATGCCCACGCCGGGGAGCTCCGGGAAGAGGGACGCCGCCTCCTCGAGCTTGGCTTCCAAGGAGTCCACGTCGCGCACGTCCATCTGCATGCCGCGAACCATGCCCTCGGGAAGGGACTTCAGGGCCTCGTCGATCCTCGCCTGGCTGCGCCCGGCGACGACCACGCGGCAGCCGCGAAGGGCGAACGCCCGCGCGCACTCGTAGCCGATGCCGCTCGTGCCGCCCGTGATGAGCGCCAGCTTGCCCTCTAAGGACACGTCACCCGTGGGAACGGGGATCTCGACGGACGTGGTGCGCTCGAAGTGCAGCTCGCGCATCACGGCCTTGGCGACTCTTGACAATCTACCCATGGTTCAGTCCTCCCGCCTCTACTTAAGCCTCACGCCGAGCTTGTCGGCGAGCTTGAGGGCCGTCTCCTTGCCGATGGTCGACTTGACGACTTCCTTGCCCTTGCGCTTCGCCTCGGAGACGAGGTCGCGCGGGCGGCTCGCGTCGTAGAGGTCGTAGACCTCCTTGCAGTCGTCGCGCATCTCGGTGAACACCTCGATCAGGGCCGGGCGCCCCTCGACGGCGCAGAACTCCTCGATGGCCCGGTCGAACTCGTCCTTGCCGCGCGCCGAGAAGTACTCGATGCCCAGCGACCTCACCCAACCCTCGGCCACGTTGCCGTGGCGCGCCGTGGTGTGCAGGTCGCTGGCGTCGTTCTGCCACATGCCGTTGTAGTAGAACTCCTCGCCGCCGTGGTTGTTCACCAGCAGGATCTTCACGTTCGGACCCAGGTGCCTGATGCGCAGCGCGTTCATGTCGTAGAAGAACGCCAGGTCGCCGATGACCAGGTACGCCGGGCGCTCGGGCGAGGCCGCAGCTTGACCAACAAGCGAGGAAAGGCACCCGTCTATGCCATAGGTGCCGATGTTGGCGTAGTAGTCGACGCCCTCGGGCATCTCGTAGAAGTTGGTCACCCTGATGGCGCTGTTGATGCTCGTGTGCAGGATGGAGCCGGGCTGGATGCGCTCAACAAGGCCCTTGATGGCGTAGACGTTCGACCAAGGGAGCTCCGGGTACTCCACAGAGTTGGCGTACGCAAGTACTGCCTCGCGGTACGAGGTGTCGGAAGCAGGTGCCTCGGCGGCCGCGGCCATGTAGCGGAAGAAGCGCTCCGGGGTGCACTCGAAGACGTTCTTGATGCTCTTGAACATGTCGCAGATCGCGCCGTCCTCCTGAACGAGCCAGTGCTGGAAGCGATCGGGATATTTACGGAGCATGGCCTTGACGCCGGCCATGACGTTGCCGCCGAACGTTACGACCACGTCAGGCATCATTTCCTCGAAAACCTTGTCGCTCACGTAGTGTGTGTCCATGCAGACGGACGGGTTGAAGGAGGGCCCCACATGCACGTTGCTCATGTGCTCGGCGGCCACGACGCAGCCGTACGCCTCGCAGAACGCCCCGAGCGCCTCGTCGAGCTCGGGCGAGTCGCCGGGCCGCTGCCCGCACACGACCAGGATGCGCTTGGCACGCCCAAGCTCACGAGCCTTGGCCGCCCACACGGAGTCATCATCGCCCAGACACACACGGTCGATCTTCTTCACCTCGGGGAGGCTCTTGAGCGGGAACGTCGTGCTGTAGTACTTCATCGGGATGTTGATGTGCACCGGCCCGCGCCCGCGGTGGTCAAGCTCGAGCAGGGCCTCGTTCACCAGGCGCACGCAGTAGAGGTAGTCGTCCTCATCGCGGACGATGGGCAGGTTCACCGACGTCTTCACGTGGCGGTCGTACATGCCCACCTGGTCGATCATCTGGTCCTCGCGGTTGCGCACCATCTGCGGGTCGCGGTCGCTCGTCAGAACAATCAGAGGGACGTTCTGATAGTAGGCCTCGGCCACGGGCGGCCAGTAGTTGCAAGCGGCCGTAGAACTCGTGCACGAGAGCACGACCGGCTCGCCCGACTCCTGGGCAAGCCCCAGGGCGAAGTAGCCGGCACTGCGCTCGTCCACGACGGAGTAGCACTCGAAGTAGTCGTCCTCCTCGACAGAGTGGACGAAGGGGACGTTCCTGGCGCCAGGGGAAAGCACCAACTTCGATATGCCGTACTCCTTGAGGAGCTGGATGATGATCTGGTAGGACTTGATCTCTGTGTACATGTCTGGCCTCCCGCTTCTAGTCTTCCAGCGCGCGCACGAGGAACGCCTCCGCCTCGGCTCGCTTGCCGTCGAGGACGGCCTGCACCGCTCCCGCGTCGTATGTGAGGTCGGCCACGCCCGTGTCGCGGAAGTCGCCCAGCACGTGGTCCTCGAGCCCCGTCATGGACAGCAGGTTCGCGATGCGCCCCGCGAAGCGCCCCGGCGTGATGGAGACGAAGCGCTTGCCCAGGTTCACCGAGTAGGCGGTGCCGTGGAACGAGTCGGTCACCACGACCTCCGCGCCCAGGAACAGCGAAAGGAACCGGCCCAGCGTCGGGCACACCACGGCGGTCTCGCCCGCGCGGCGCTCGTGCACGCCGTAGGCGATGCGCAGGACCTTGAGCCCCGTTGCCTTGGCCACGTCCTGCACGTAGCGGTCGAACTCGGGGTTGCGGTTCAGCTGGTACACCAGGATGTAGGGATCGGGGCTGACCCAGCCGTCGCAGATCTCGCGCCAGTCGGCGTCCCTCAGCATGAGCGTGGGGTCGACGACGGGCACGGCGCCGTGGACGCCGATGGAATCCAGGATCTCGGCGGCCTCCTGCTCGCGCACCGAGATGTGCGAGTAGGCCGAGAGCGCCTCGCGCATGGGCTCGGCCTCCCAGTCCTCCAGCCGGCCCTTGCCGATGCTCGCCGCGTAGGCGATGCGGCGCTTGCCCTCGGGCGCGAAGCCCAGGTAGAACGCCTTGTCGAAGCCGCCGTTCCACGTGCTGTTCCACACCTGGTCGCTGCCCGTGCAGTAGATGTCCGCCTCCGGCGGGTTGGCGCACAGCTCCTCGTAGGAGTAGTAGTGGTCCTTGGTGAGCGCGAGCCTGCCGCGCCGGAACTCGTCGAGCGGCGCGCGACGGCGCTCGACCATGCGCGAGACCGGGATGCGCGCGAGCTGCTTCATGCCCGGCACCTTGAAGATGGGCATCTTCTTCACCAGCTGGCCGTTGAGGGCGCGGTCGACCTCGTTTGCGGGGATGGCGTCCTTGCGGTAGTAGTCGATGACCTCCGGCTGAGCGCCCAGGCGCGAGAACACGACCTGAGTCGCGTAGGTCTGCAGGCACGAGCCGTAGTTCGGCGAGTTGTGGAGCGTTATGATTCCGATTTTCTTAGGCATCCGGTCCTATTTCCTAAGCAGTTTCTTGTATATGAGCGACCTCGCCCCGTTCGGGATGAGGCAGGCGACGGCGTGAGGGAAGAACGAGGCCGCGAAGTCCACGGGCGAGAACCAGCCGCAGCGCAGCTGCTCGCTCTTGAACCTCCAGATGTGGCCCAAGTAGGCGGGGCCGCCGCGTCGCGCGTAGAAGTCCTCGCTCACGCGCATGGCCACCAGCGGCTCGCCGAGGTTGTCGGCGGCGCACCCGCAGGCCAGCATCCGGTTGAACAGGTCCCAGTCCTCGAAGTACAGGTACTCCGAGCGGTAGTTGCCGGCCTCGAGGACCTTCGACCTCTTGAACGTCATGGGCGGGTGGCGGAACGGGTTGCGGCGCTTCGAGTACGCGACGATGGCGTCCTTGCCCTTGGGGAGCGCCGTCCTGGCCACCGGATTGTC
Source organism: Acutalibacteraceae bacterium (assembly GCA_963619535.1). Classification (GTDB taxonomy): domain Bacteria; phylum Actinomycetota; class Coriobacteriia; order Coriobacteriales; family UMGS124; genus UMGS124. The sequence continues at coordinate 5,949 of CAVEWV010000138.1, forward strand.
CGGGGAGACGACGAACTCCACCACGTCGCTGCCCACCATGTCCAGCCCGCCCTCGATGGCGGCGAGCTGCTTCTCCATGCGGTCGGCGCGGGCGACGTCGTCGGTGTCCATGCGGGCGATGATCTCGTTGCCGCAGGCCTCTACCCCCTTGTGCAGGGCGTAGCCCAGGCCGTGGTTCTCCGGGTAGCCCACGAAGGTGAAGACGCCGGGGTTGGCGGCGTCGTACTTGGCCAGCACGGCCTCGAGATCGGGCGTGAGCGGGCCGTCCTTCACCATGACGATCTCGGCGGGCGGCACCGTCTGGCCGAGCATGCTGTCCAGCGACTCGGCCAGCCACTCCGGGCGCTCCTTGGCGTAGAGGCTCATGAGCACGCTGTA
>CAVEWV010000139.1:0-6294 GCA_963619535.1 Acutalibacteraceae bacterium
CTCCGCGTCGCCCTTGAAGCGGATGAACTGCGCGGTCGTCGTGTAGTGGCTGCCGTCGGGGGCCTCCTCGCCGGTGGCCCAGCTCGCCTTTCCGGCGACCTCGGGCGCCGCGCCGTACGACGAGGCCCACTTCATGCCGAACAGGTTGTGGTCGCGCGTCGCGAGCTGGCTCATGTGGTCGCCCTGGCCGCTCTCGCAGATGATCTGCGCGATGGTGCAGCCGGCGGGGTGCCCGTACTTGTCCTGGGCGTCGAGGGCGGCCTCGACCATCTCGTAGGTGATGTAGGAGGGCAGCCCCTCCATGCTCAGCCTGCTCTGCTCGTTCTCCCAGAAGCCGAAGATCGCTGAGACGATTTGTCCCAGCGCCAGCGCGGCGAGCGCGAAGACGACGATCCCGGCCACGATGCCGGCGATGGGCGCCCCGGCGGAGGCGATGGCCCCTGCGGCCGTGGCCGTTCCCTCGGCGCTCACGGCGGCGCTCGCGGCCGACCCCGCCGCGCTTGCCGCCTTGGCGCCCGCCGCCTGCGCGGACATCTCGGCCGCGGGACCTGCTTGCGCGCCCGCGGCCGCCGTGGCCGCCTTGGCGCTGCCGGCGGCCCCGTTGGCCTTCCTCGCGCGGATGAGCTCGGCTTGCCCGGGGGCGGCGTCCTTTGCTCCCGCGGCGGCCCCGGCGCCCTTGTCCTCGGATGCCTGAGCGGCGGCTCCGCGGACGCCTGCGGGTGCCGGCCCCGGCCCCGACGCCGCCTTCCCGGCTTGCCGGGAGGCGAGTTTGCGCTTGACGGCGAGGACGCCCTCGGCCGCGTCGCAGGCATCTCCGGCGCCCTGCGTCTCCTCGGCCTCGTCGAGCTCGCCGACCAGGCCCCTCGCCGCCATGCGCTTGACGGCGAGGCTTCGCGCGCGCCCGGGGTCCGCGGCATCGGGCATGGTGCCCGCGCCGCTTCCCACCATCCCGGCGCGAAGCGCGTCCCCGCCCGCCACCACGCCGGAGCTGAGAAGGCTTTTCCTCTCGCCGGCGACGACGTCGTGCATCGGGTCCGTGTCGGCCCCTGCCCTCATCGCGCGGACCTCATTCCCGCTCCGCCGAGCGCCGCGACCTCGGAGGGCTTGGTGGTGAGCAGGTCGTAGATCCTGCCCTTGGGCATCTCGTTGGTGATGGGCAGGCGCGCGCCGCCGGCGACGAGCAGCCCGTCGCCGGGCTTGATGCCGTCGTCGATGTAGGCGACCTCCTCGTCGGAGAGGTTGAGCGTCTCCGCCCACAGGTCGCGGTCCACCGTGGACTGCTTGTGCAGCATCAGGTAGTCGGAGTTCAGGATCATGGTCGAGCCGATGTCGCTTCCGAGCATGAAGCTCGCGTTCTGCGACAGGCCCGTGGCCACGAGCCCGAACTTGCGGCCCTCCGCCCAGAAGCTCTCGAAGTACGCGATGACGGCGGGGTGCTTGAAGAGGCTCTGCACCTCGTCGATGAACAGCCACGTCGTGCGCTCCTCGGCGAAGTTCTGGTACATGCGGTTGCGCACCTGCTCGAGCGCGGTGAGCATGCCGAACACGCGCATGTCGGAGTTGAGGTCGTGCAGGTCGATGTTGACCATGGGCGCGTCGAGGGCGACGTTGGAGGCCCGGTTGAAGAACGAGAACGAGCCCTTGACGTGGCGCTCGTAGCGCAGCGCTATCTCGCGGGCCGCGGGCTCCGGCTGCTCGAGCAGGAGCCCGTAGAAGTCCTCGAGCACGGGCGTCGCGGACTTTCCGGCGCGGCGGTAGGCCTCCTCGACGCAGCGGGCGATGATGGAGCGCTCGGCCTGCGAGAGCCCCTGCTTCCCCTCGGCCATCATCGACGCGGACAGCGCCAGGAACGCGTCGACCTTGAAGGCGATCTGCAGCGGCTCCTCGAGCGTGGCGACGTCGCGCGTGTCGAAGGGGTTCATGAACTGCCCGGAGTCGGCCGCGAGCCTGATGCTCACGCCGCCGCCGGCCTCCGCCACGGGGCGCCCCTCGCCGGTCGGGTCGATCCAGATCCCCTGGGCGCGGTCCCCGTAGAGCATGCGCACCTGCAGCCAGACGCTCTTCTGGGCGTTGGACTTGCCCGTGCCCGGCGTGCCGAAGTCGAAGCCCATCGGCGAGGGCAGCGAGAGCCTGTCCAGGATCGTGAGGGTGTTGGTGATCTTGGACTGTCCCAGGTAGATGCCGCCCGGCTGGTTGATCTCGAGCGACGCGAAGGGCATCTGCATGGCGATCTGCCCGCTCGTGAGCAGGCGGGTGACGTCGCATCTGTTCGTGGCGAAGGGGAGCACCGACGCCCAGCCCTCCTGCTGGCGGTAGAAGAGCCTCTCGACGGTGAGCGCCGATCCCTTGGCGGCCGATATGATGCGGTCCACCCGCTCGTCGAGCTCCTCCTCGGTCTCGGCGTAGGCGAACACGTAGCCGGCGTACTCGAAGAGCCGCTCGTTCTTGTTGCGCAGGAAGTCGAGGAGCTCCTCGGCGTCGGCGCGCGAGTAGCGCAGCGCCGTGGAGGTCTGCGTGAGGACGATGCCCTTGCTGGCGGCGCGGCTCTTCTGCCCGCGCTCCTCCATGTCCATCCAGTCGATCTTGCCCTGCACCATGTCGATGGCCTTGTCCTGCGGTATGGGCTTCAGGTGCAGCGACACGGACAGCGGCATCGGCAGGTCCACGATGTTGGACAGGCAGTCGTCGAGCAGGACCGAGCCGAACGAGCGGATCGCCATGGCGCAGCACCAGGCGCCGTCCGCCCTGAAGGCGTCGCTTCGGCCGTTGGGCTTGAAGTCGACCGACATCGGCGCCACGAAGTCGAGCGTGCGGGCGCCCGGGGACTGGGACAAATTGTCCCAGTCGAAGTCGAAGGCCCCGTACGGGCTTAAGAGCCCGCGCGTGATCCTGAGCCTCTCGATGCCGTCGAGCGGCTCCGAGGCGCTCTTGATGCGGGCGAGCGCCTGCATGCAGTCGTTTCGCATGCGCGCTAGCTTGGGTATGGCCGCGTCGACGTCGTCGGCCTCGGTGGTGAAGGTGAGGTAGCGGTGGCGCTTCAGGTTCGAGACCCCCTCGCGCATCTTGTCGTTGAGGATGCGGTTGTACTCCTCGACGTAGCCGTCCAGGCACGGGTCGGACTTGGGGAAGAAGGTCCTGTTGCCGATCTCGTCGGCCGGCACCGGCTCGTTGGTGATGGTCACCTGCACGCTGGTGTCGGGGTTGAAGTAGTTGTAGAGCGCGCTCATCGTCGAGTAGATGTTCTCGCGGATGTCCTTCTTGGCGCACTGGTAGGTGATGTCGCCGAACCGCACGCTCATGCTGAACAGCCCCGGCGCCACCTGCGCGACGCCGTTTCTGAGCATGAGCTCGTAGCCGCAGAGCTCGAGCGTGCCCCTCCGCCGCTTGGCGGGCCTCGCCCTCTTCCCGCCCTCGGGCTCGGGGGCCGCGCTCTCGTTCTTCCTAGATCTCCTCGGCAGGCTCATAAAGCTCCGCCCCCTTCCTGTAGGTCTTCCTCTTCTCCCTGCGCGTCAGCGCCCTGGGCTCGAGCGCGAGCGGCGTCTCGGCCGCGAAGCGGTGGCTCGGCACGTACTCGAGGTGCCGGCAGGTCATGTGGTGGCGGGCCAGGAGCGGGACGAACCGCTCGAAGGCCATGCCGCGCGGCCTCCAGAAGCCGGCGAGCCAGAATGGCAGCGTCGCGAGCATGATCGCCGCCGCCGCGTCGGAGGGGTCGATGCCCAGCCAGAGCCAGCTCGCGGCCGCGGTCGCGACCGCGCACGCGAAGCCTCCCGCCAGGCACGCGCAGGTGCGGATGGACATGTCGCCGAAGAGCTTCTGCTCGTACTCGCCGATGTCCCTCTGTATGGGTATGTGCAGCTTGTCGTCGATCACGGGCGCCCTCCTACGACGGCATCCACGAGGTGTCGAGCTGGCCGAAGTACACGGCCGCGGCGATGATGATGGCGCCGCCCGCGATGGTCGCGATGCCGGCCTCCATCCCCTCGCCGCCGCCCCCGCGGTTGCCTATGGCGCGTCCCAGCTGGACCGCGCCCCAGACCACGAGGAACCCTCCCAGAAACGTCACGCAGCCCGTGACGAGCGTGATTATCTTCGCGAGCATCTTCTGATGCCTCCTTTGCTTGCTTGGCGGCGCCGCGGGGTGGGGCGGCGCCTTGCGTGGTAGGATTTGCCTTGCGGAGCGCGCGAGCGCTCCTTTGCGTCTTGGCGGCGGCAGCCGCGCCCGGAAGGTGGAAGCTCCGGCGCGGACGTGGGTGCGCTAGCGCATTGCCGCCGCCTGCCTGTCTTTCCCCGCCGCCTCCTTTCCCGCCTTCGCGGCGTATCTCCCGAAGTCGAAGGGCGCCTCGTGCCTCGCGCCCGCGTGCCCGGGCTCGACCTCGTCCCACCGGGGGTGGTCCGCCGCGTCGAGCTTGTCGTCCATGAACGGGTAGGCGCCCGCTATGAGCAGCAGGGCCTTTCGCCTCGACAGCCTCCCGACCTCGTCGGGCAGCATCAGCGGGCGCTCGGATATCGCGCGGTTCACCGTGGTCGATCTGGACTGGCCGTCCGTGTCGTTGACGGTGAGCGAGGCCACGGTCTGGTTGCCGAGCATCTTGGAGATCTCCTCGTTGGTGCCGTAGAGGGTCGACCCCAGGAAGAGCGTCGTGTCGCAGCACGCGCGGATCGAGAGCGCCTTCTCCTCGCCGTAGGTCCCCTTGAGCTGCTCGAAGGACTGCAGGATCATCGACATCGACACGTTCCTGCTGCGTATGACCGCGACGAAGCGGTCTATGTCGGGCAGCTTGCCGATGTTGGCGAACTCGTCGAACACCAGGTGCACGGGCGTGGGCAGCCTTCCGCCGTGCCGCACGAGCGCCGCGTCGCAGAGCTCGTTGACGGCCTGCCACATGAGCATGGCGAACAGGAAGTTGAAGGTGCCGCGGGTGTCGGGCATCGAGGCGAAGACGACCGTCCTCTGGCCCGCGTCGCCCATGCGGTCGAGCGCCAGGTCGTCCGCCGAGAGGATCTCCTGCACGTTGTCGGCCATCATCGGCAGGCAGCGCGTGTTGCAGCTGATGATGATCGACTTCAGGGTCTCGCCGGCCGCGGTCTTGAAGCGCTTGTAGGCGTTGAGCGCGAAGTCGGACGCCTGCTCGGCGGGCTCGCGCACCTGCGCCCAGCGCGCCCGGCCGCATCCGTTGGAGAAGGCCCTCGACCCCTCGTCGAAGGGCTCGGGGCCGCTCTCCGCGACGAGGCGCTTGCCGGTCTCGAGCTCCAGGAAGAGCAGGTCGAGCGGGCTCATGTAGGACTCGTCGCCCTCGCGCGCCTCGGCGAGCGACAGCAGCGTCAGCATGCCCGGCAGGGTGCGGTCCTCGGGCGGGCAGTGGTGCACGAGGTAGGCGATCAGCGCCGTGTAGAGCAGGCGCTCGGCGTTCTCCCAGAACGGGTCTCCCGCGTGCTCGGCGTCGCCGGCGGTGTTGGCGATGAGGCACTCCACGATTGAGAGCACGTCCACGTCGCTTCGCACGTAGGCGAGCGGGTTGTAGCGGCTCGACGCGCCCATGCGCACGAGGTCGAAGCTGCGTATCCGGTAGCCGGCCTCCTCGAACATCCATCCCGTGGACCCGATGAGCGTCCCCTTGGGGTCGGTCACCAGGTAGCTCGAGTTCATCTGCATGAGCAGCGGCAGCACGTGGCTGCGCGTCTTTCCCGTGCCCGGGGTGCCCACCACGCAGATGTTGCGGTTGCGGTCGGTCTCCGCGTCGAATCCCGGCCGGTCGACGGGTATGCCGATGTTCCTGGTGAGCGGGATGTTCATCGACGGCTCCTCGGCGTTCATGAACGCGCGGCCCTCGTCGAGCGTGCCCCACCTGGCCGATCCGTGCTCCTCGCCGCGCCTGAAGGTTCCCGAGCGCATGGCGCTGTGCGCCCAAAGCGCCCAGACCGCGCACGCGCAGAGCACGCCCGCCAGCGGGGCGAGCGCGCTCGCATGCCCCAAGCCGCCGGATGCGGCCCAGCTCGGGATCCGCATGGCCGCCTCCGCCGGGTCGAGCGAGCCGTCGGGCAGCGCGAGCAGGCTCCCCGCGAAGAGGAAGCCCGCCAGCGCCGCCAGGGCGGAGAGCAGCGCGGCCCTCGGGGCCGATTGCCTGCCCGGGGCCATCAGCGGCCCTTCAGGTGCTCGACGGCCTCGCGGGTCCTTCCGCGGGCCTGCTCGGCGAGCTCGGCGGATCTCTTGAACGCTTCGACGCGGTCCGCTAGCGGCTCCTTGTCGGCCTCCGCCGCCTTCGTTGCCGCAGCGTCCCTGGCCTTGCCCGGGTC
>CAVEWV010000140.1:0-6283 GCA_963619535.1 Acutalibacteraceae bacterium
GTCAAAGAAATCAACGGCAGGCAAAGAAATCAAGGAGAGGCAAAGAAATCAACGGACGCGCGGGAGCCATGGGTCGTCCCGGGTATCATGGCGATGTCGGTTTGACGAGGAAGGCGGCGCATATGGCGGCGGCGACGCAGTATAGGCAGCAGAACCCCTTTACGCCCATGTTCGGGAAGGTGCCCGCATACATGGCCGGCCGCGAGCAGATTATCGCGGACATGCTCTGCGCGTTTGAGGGTAACGGGGCCGACCCCAACCTCTGCTCCATTTTCACCGGCGCGCGCGGTACGGGCAAGACTGCCCTGCTTACCTACCTTGGATATCGCGCCGAGCAGGCGGGATGGGTCGTTGCAAGCACGACGGCGATTCCGGGCATGCTCGACGACATTCTCCAGAGACTTCAGGGCGCGGCCGCGCACCTGCTTCCGGCCGAGCCTGCCCGCAGGCTGCACAGCGTGGAGGTCGCGCCGTTGGGGTCCGTCTCGTGGGAGAGCGCCCCGCAGCCGGCGTCCAACTGGCGCACGAAGATGACGGCCCTGCTCGACCAGCTGGCAGCAACCGACACGGGGGTGCTCATCACGGTCGACGAGCTTGACGCCTCCCTCGACGAGATGACCGAGCTCGTTACCGTCTACCAGCATTTCGTTCGGGAGAACCGCAAGGTGGCCCTGCTCATGGCGGGCTTGCCGTATCGCGTCTCAAGCCTGCTGTCCGGAAGGGCCACGTCGTTTCTGCGCCGTGCCTCGCGCCACGATTTGGGCTCCATCCCGCCCTACGAGGTCAAGGAGGCGATGCGCCTCACCGTCGAAGACGGCGGGAAGACCGTGACCGACGAGGCGCTCGACGAGGCCGCTGCTGCCATCGACGGCTTCCCCTTCATGTTCCAGCTTGTGGGATTCCGCGCCTGGAACGCCTCGCGGACGCAGGACGCCATCTCTTCCGAGCACGTTCGCCAGGGAGTGGCGCTTGCCCAGGAGGAGCTGGAGTCGCGCGTGTTCGATGCCACGTATGCCGAGCTCTCAGCGGGCGACCGGGCTTTCCTGCTTGCCATGGACGCGCACGCGCCATACACGACGCGCGCCGCCCTTGCGCAGAAGACCGGCAAGACCTCGAGCTATATCTCGACGTACAAGAAGCGCCTGCTCGAGGCCGGGGTTATCGAGGAGCCCGAGGCTGGGGTTTTCAAGTTCGCCCTGCCGGGGTTTGCCGATTACCTGATGCGCAGGCAGGCGATGTCCGAGGAGATGGAGTGACCCCTTTGTCTGACACCCTGGTGAGCGTCATCGTGCCGCTCTACAACGTGGCGCCGTACCTGCCTGCCTGTCTGGACGGTCTGCTCACGCAGACGCACCGCGGCCTGGAGGTCGTGCTTGTGGACGACGGGTCCACCGACGGGTCGGGCGCCGTCTGCGACGCCTATGCCGCCCGCGACGGGCGCGTGCGCGTGCTGCACCAGCACAACGCCGGTGTGGCGGCGGCGCGCAACGCCGGGCTCGACCAGGCTCGCGGGGCCTACATCTCCTTCGTGGACAGCGACGACGTGGTGTCGCCGCGCTTCATCGAGACGCTGCTGGGCGCCGGGGCCGACATCGCCCAGTGCGGCTTCGTGACCGAGCTTGAAGGCCTGCGGGCCACCGATGAGGCTGACCGCCCCGCCCCCGCTTTCGAGCGCATGTCTTCCCGCGACGCATCGCGGGCCCTTCAGCTCGACGGCACGGGCACCTGGGGCGTGCTCTGGAACAAGCTCTACCGCGCGTCGCTCTTCGAGGGGCTTCGCTTCCCCGTGGGCCGCCAGCACGAGGACGAATTCGTGGTGTGGCGCACCCTCTGGGCGGCGGGCAGCGTCGCCGTGACGCTCGAGCCGCTCTATTTCTATCGCCAGCGCCAGGGGAGCATCATGGCGGCGGGCCTCACGCAAAAGTCGCTCGACGCCCTCGTGGCCATCGAGCAGCGCGGCACCTTCTATCGCGCCCAGGGCGACGCCGAGCTGGCCGACCTGTCAGACGCGGTGCTATGCCATCGCGCGGGGCGCGTCCTTGCGGGTGACGCAGCCGCGCTCGACCCTGCCGAGCTGGCCTCTTGGCGCTCCAAGCGCGACGCCCTGCTCAAGCGCCTGCTCGCCTCGCCGCACCTGTCGGCCAAGAAGAAGGCCGCCCTCCTCGCCCGCCGCATCCTGCCGGGGCTGTAAGGGTCGCCAGGCTCGACGGGCGGCCGGGCTGCATCGGGGGCGGCTACTTCTGCTCGAGCCAGCGCTTGCGCGAACAGAAGTTCCAGACCATCACCACGGCGGTGGCCAGGGCCTTTGCCAGGGTCACCATGAGGGCCGAGGTGCCCAGCACCAGGGTGGCCGCCCACATGCACGCCTCGTTGAGGGCTAGGCCCACAAGCGACAGCACCACGAAGACGCAGAACTCGCGGCGGCGCCCCATGTCGGTGCGCCGGGCGAACACGTAGCGCATGCTCGCCAGGTAGTTGAACACGAGCGACACGGTGTAGGAGAGCGCGGCCGAGAGCACCGCGTCCCAGCCCAGCAGCTGCGAGAGCACCATGAGCAGGCCCCAGTCGAGCAGGGTGGCCGCCACGCCCACCGCCCCGAACCGCGCGATCTGCCGGCCGAGCCTCATCGAGCGCCGCCCTCGCCGCAGGCGGGCTCGCCGTCGGCTGCCTCTCGTGCGCCCGCCATCTCACCCGCGCCCGCGCTCGCCGCCTCGCCGCGTGCGCCCTCGCCCTCGCCGGCCGCCCCGGCCTCGCTCGCCGCTTCGCCCTTGCCCTCGGCTCCCACCCGCTGCGCCACGATGTAGCGCGGGCGGGCCTTCGTCTCCAGGTAGATCTTGCCCACGTACTCGCCGATGACGCCCAGCGAGAGCATCTGCACGCCGCCCATGAAGCACACCACCATCGTCATGGAGGCCCAGCCCGGCACGGTGGAGCCGGAGAGGTAGGAGACGAGCACCCAGATGACGCCCACAAGGCTGGCCAAGGCCACGACGAAGCCTGTCCGGGTGATGAGGCGGATCGGCTTCACCGACAGGCTCGTGATGCCGTTCACGGCAAGCGCGGCCATCTTGGCCAGGGGGTAGTGGCTCCTGCCGGCCATGCGCTCGTGGCGCTCGTAGTACACGCTCGTGGACTTGAAGCCCACGAGGGGCACCATGCCGCGCAGGAAGAGGTTGGCCTCCTTGAACTGCGCCAGGCCGTCGAGGGCACGGGCGCTCATCAGGCGGTAGTCCGCGTGGTTGTAGACGCACTCCACGCCCAGGCGGCGCATGAGCCGGTAGAAGCCCTGCGCCGTGGAGCGCTTGAAGGCGGTGTCGGTGTCGCGCCGGGAGCGCACGCCGTACACCACGTCGCAGCCGTCGAGGTAGGCGTCCACCATGGCGCCCATCGCCGAGATGTCGTCCTGGCCGTCGCAGTCGATGGAGATGGTGACGTCGCAGTGCCCGCGGGCCTCCATAAGCCCGCAGAGCAGGGCGTTCTGATGCCCGCGGTTGCGCGACAGGCTCACGCCCCGGAAGGCTGTGTCCTGCGCGGCCAGGCCGCAGATGATGTCCCAGGTGCCGTCGGCGGAGCCGTCGTCCACAAGGAGGATGTGGCTGGCCGGGTCGACCTTGCCGGCCGCCATGAGCACGTCCAGCTCGTCGCGGAAGAGGCCGCTCGTGATGGGCAGCACCTCGGACTCGTTGTAGCAGGGGATGACGATGCACAGCACCGGTGGCTTTCGCATGTTAGGCCGCCTCGCTCTCGAAGGTGTCGCCGTGGGGGAGGGCCTTGCCGGCCGGCTGCGCATCAAGCACCAAAAAGCGGCGCAGCGTACCGGCCCAGTCGGCCCCGAGCAGGCCGTCCATCCCCATGAGCAGGAAGTACGGCGAGAAGATGAACAGGTAGCGCGCCCGGCACTCGAAGACGAGCAGATAGGCCGACAGGATGAGCAGCGCCAGCGCCATCGCGGCGAACACCTCGTCTTGGTGGCGCCGCTCGCGCCCGTCGGTCGCCTCGCCGCCCGCCGGTCGGCTTGCGGCCCGCGAGCGCCTGCGCATGCACAGCACGCACCCGCCCAGGGTCGCGAGCCAGGCGGCCTGGCAGAGCCAGTAGTAGGGCAGGCCGCGGGTGAGCGACACGCCGTCGTCGGCCAGGCCCTCATACACGCCGTAGAACTCCCGCATGGCCCAGGAGTCGCCCGTCACCTCATGGAAGAAGTCGTCGTGCGTCTCCTTCTTCCAGCCGAATGAGCCGTCGGCGTAGGTGGAGAGGTTCTTCTCGTAGAGCAGGGCCGCCAGGCCCGCGGGGCCGGCGGTGCGCACGCGCTCCCACCATATGCCGAGCTGGGTCTTCGTGCGCTCCTGGGGGTCGGCGATGGAGTTTGAGAGCTCGTTGTCGACCGCGGAGTAGACGCCCTTGCTCTGGGGGTTGACGCCCATCATGAGGTAGTGGGCGACGCCGCGCGCCTGCCCCGGCGTCGTCTGCACGTAGTCGCCCTTGATGAGTGTGCCCACGCCTGTGGCCAGCGCCAGGCTCACGGCGCAGACGCACGCCAGCTTGCCGGCCTTTGCCGCGCACACGGCCAGGCCCGCCGTGCCGGCGCGGACGCCGCGCACCGCGTCGATCGTCCGGGGCAGCAGGCTCACGAGGGCAGCCGCGCCCAGGATGGCCAGCGAGGTGGGCTTTATCATGTAACCCAGCGTGCAGCACGCCACAAGCCCCGCCCAGCGCACCCACCAGCGGCGCGGCACCGCGAGGAAGAAGAGCGCCGCCGTGCAGGGGAGGATGCCGTACGCGTCGGAGTAGGGCACCAAGATCCAACCGTTGAGGCCCAGGTAGAGCGAGGCGATGGCCTGGAACACGAGCGCCTTGTGCGCGCCGAGCAGCCGCCGGCACACGAAGGAGGCAAGCACCACCGACAGGGCCACGCACACGCAGCCCCCCACCACGAGCGACGTGTACGAGCCCACGCCCGCCCATGCGCCCACCTCGGCTATCTTGGTGAAGAGGCCGTAGAGGAAGAGCTGGTTGGGGTAGGTGGAGAAGTAGGCGGTGTCAGGTCCCGCCTCGCCCAGCCGGTCGCCCACCTGGGTGAGGACCGCCACGTCCCACGACGTCACGAACCCCGCGCCCCCCACCACGAGGAGCTGCACGATGAAGAGCGCCGCGCCCAGGGCCAGGGCGACCGGCGTGAAGCGGCGCTCGGGCCAGGACCACGTGCGCGCCTTTTGGTAGGCGAGCACGGCCAGGCACGCCAGGCCTGCGCCCAGAAGCGCCAGGGGCACGCCGTAAAGGGCCAGGAACGTCCTGCAGGCGGCATATTCCACGAACGGCGCCGTGAAGACGACGGCCGCGAGCGTGAACACCAAGAAGGCGCCGAATACGCGCATGATTGTCCGCGGCAAGGTCTGTGACAAGGTTCGCGCTCTCCTGTTCGGGCTGCTCCGATGCGTCTTTTAGGATATTCGCCATAATAGCCCCGGTCGGCCCGGGAGCGCCTGCATGCGCGGGGTTAAGATGGGGGCCTGCATACAAAAGCTATCGGTCGCCGCGCCGCTGTCAGCAGACATACCGAGCGGCAAAAGTCGGGGGGGGGAGTCGATGAGAATAGCCGTCGCCGGCACGGGGTACGTGGGCCTGTCCTTAGCCTGCCTTTTGGCCCAGCACAACGAGGTCGTCGCGGTCGACGTGGTGCCCGAGAAGGTCGCCATGCTCCAGCGCTGGAAAAGCCCCATCCGCGACGAGGAGATCGAGCGCTTCCTGGCCGGCGCCGCATCCGGCGAGCGCCCCCTGTCCCTCACCGCCACCGCCGACGGCGCGACGGCCTACGCTGCCTCCGAGCTGGTCGTCATCGCCACCCCCACCAACTACGACCCCGAGCGCGACTTCTTCGACACCCGCTACGTGGAGCAGGTGGTGGAGCTGGTGCTCGAGGTAAACCCCGAGGCCGTCATGGTGGTCAAGTCCACCGTGCCCGTGGGCTACACCGAGCAGCTCTGCGGGCGCTACCCCCAGGGCCGCTTTCTCTTCTCGCCGGAGTTCCTGCGCGAGGGCCACGCCCTGTACGACAACCTGCACCCCAGCCGCATCGTGGTGGGCGCGCCCCGCGGGGCCTGCGAGGCTGAGCTGCTCCAGGCCAAGGCCCGCGAGTTCGCCGACCTGCTCGCCCGGGGCGCCGACCCCGCCGAGGCGGCCCGCGTCAACGCCGACGGCACCCGCGGCATCCCCACGCTCGTGTGCGACGCCACCGAGGCCGAGGCCGTCAAGCTCTTCGCCAACACCTACCTGGCGCTGCGCGTGG
>CAVEWV010000141.1:0-6234 GCA_963619535.1 Acutalibacteraceae bacterium
GGCGTGGTGGGCGAGATCCTCGTCAAGTTCCACCCCACGGCGAACAACGAGGTCGTGCGCGTCATCGAGCACGAGGGCTGCGAGGCTGTGGTGCCGGGCCTGGTGGACTTCTTCCAGTTCGCCTTCGCCTCGCGCTTCCTGTGCAAGCCCGAGATCGGCGCGCCCACCAAGAAGGTCATCACCTCCAAGGCCGGCATCGCCCTTATCGACTGGATGCGCAAGCCCATCGACGAGGAGTTCGCCCGCTCCAAGCGCTTCACGCCCTCTACCAGCATCTATGAGCTGGCCGAGAAGGCCGAGCAGGTGCTCTCCGTCTCCAACAACATGGGCGAGGGCTGGCTTCTCACGGCCGAGATGATCGAGCTCATCGAGGGCGGCACGCCCAACATCGTGTGCTGCTCGCCGTTTGCCTGCCTGCCCAACCACGTGGTGGGCAAGGCCGTCATCAAGGAGCTGCGCCGCCAGCACCCCAACACCAACGTGGTGGCCGTGGACTACGACCCGGGCGCCTCGGAGGTCAACCAGCTCAACCGCATCAAGCTCATGATCTCGGTGGCCAAGGAGAAGTACAAGGAGATCGGGCGCGGCCCGGCGAAGTAGGGCGCTGCTGCCAAGCTCTCCGCACTCAGATGGGCCGAACACGCGGGCCGCCTCCACTCGGTGGGGGCGGCCCGCCTCATTGTGTCCGCTTCTTTACAAGCTTATGACATGTGGTTTGCCAAGGCCGGACTCTGACCACGCATTCTGTTGGGCTTGGTTGTGGCGCCCCGCCGCAACTATGACCCGATATGCGGAAGGAAACCATGAACGAGACGCTTGCGACTGTGTTCGGTCTGCTTGGCGGTTTGGCACTGTTCATCTACGGCATGAACCTCATGAGCGAGACGCTCCAGAAGGTGGCGGGCGACGGCATGCGCCGGGTGCTGTCGCTGCTCACCAAGAACCCCGTGATGGGCGTGGTCGCCGGCGCGGTGGCCACGGCGGTGCTGCAGAGCTCCAGCGCCACCACGGTCATGGCCATCGGCTTTGTGAGCGCGGGCCTCATGGGGCTGCCCCAGGCCATCTCCATCATCCTGGGCGCCAACATCGGCACCACGATGACCGCCCAGATCATCGCGTTCAAGATCACCGACTACATCCCGGTATTCCTGTTCGTGGGCTTCGTGGTCTCGTTTGCGTGCAAGAAGGAGCGCACCAAGCAGATCGGCCTGTCGGTGCTGGCGTTCGGCCTGCTCTTCCTGGGCATCGACACCATGGGCAGCGCGATGAAGCCGCTGGCCACGAGCCAGGTGTTCGTCGACCTCATCGGCCAGGTGGCCGACGTGCCGGTGCTGGGCGTGGCGGTGGGCACGCTCATGACGCTTGTGGTGCAGAGCTCCAGCGCCACCATCGCCGTGCTGCAGAACTTCGCCTCGCAGGCCGGCCCCGACGGCGTGACCAGCATCATCGGCCTGCAGGGCGCCATCCCGATCCTTCTGGGCGACAACATCGGCACCACGATCACGGCCCTGCTCGCCTGCATCGGGCAGTCGCGCAACGCCAAGCGCGCCGCCGTGTCGCACACGCTGTTCAACGTGTCGGGCGCGCTGCTGTTCATCTGGTTCGTCCCGCAGTTTGCCCAGCTCGTGCAGTTCATCTCGCCGTCCGGCCCGGAGGTGGAGGTCATCTCCCGCCAGATCGCCAACGCGCACACGCTGTTCAACTGCACCATGACGCTCATCTGGCTGCCGCTCATCGGCCTCATGACCAAGATCGTGACCACGATCCTGCCCGACAAGACGGTCGACGTCGAGGCCGCGGCGGCCGTCGAGAACCTCTCGACTCCGCTGTACCTGGACGAGCGCCTCATCGCGACGCCCGCCGTGGCCATGCAGATGGTGGTGCAGGAGACCCTGCGCGCAGGCCAGGGCGTGCGCGGCGCGCTCGGCGCGATGAGGCGTGCGGTGGCCGGCGGCGAGTTCGACGCCGACGCGGCGCTCGAGGCGGTGAAGCGCGCCGACGCGGCGTGCGTCCTGTGCGCCAAGACCACCGACTACCTGACCGACACGTTCGCGGCCGGCGTGCTCACCGAGGAGCAGGCCAACGGCGCGGCCGGCGTGCTGCGCGTGCTGAACGACCAGGCGCGCATCGGCTACCAGTGCAAGGAGATCGCCCAGGCGCTCGACGGCAGCTTCTCCAAGGCGGCGACGAAGGACCTCGACGAGGTCGTGGCCATCGTGGAGCAGATGTATGCGACGACGTTCGAGATCGCCGAGCAGGGCGACCGGTCGCGGGTGCGCGAGGTGCTCTCGGCCAAGGCCGACGTGATCGACCTCGACATCAAGATGCGCAAGTCCCATGTGAAGCGCGTGGCGAAGGGCTCGTGCGACCCTGAGGCGAAGGGCTCGTTCGACGAGGTGCTCAACGGCCTTGACCGCATCAGCAACAACTGCATGAACGTCGCCGAGGCCGTGGCTATAGGCCAGATCGACCTGGGCCGCTTCGCACTGCCGACCGCCGAGGAGCCGACAACCCAGCCGGCATAGCAAGCAGGCGAGCACAAGCTCGGGGGCCGCTCCCACTCAGTGGGGGCGGCCTTTTTTGTGCGGCACGGAGTTCTCGGTTGCTTACCGGGTCTACTCGGCCGAAGGTTCCTTGGCGGTGAGGTCGATGAGGCTCTGACGGTCGTATACGCCGAGCTTGCGGTAGGTGTTTGAGGCGTGGTGCTTCACAGTGCCCTGGGCGATGCCCAAGGTCTCGGAGATCACGGCGATGCTGCGGCCGCGGGCCAGCAGGCGCATCACCTCAAGCTCACGGGCAGACAGTCCGGCGTCGCGGGCGAGTTCGGCGCAACGTTCGTCGAGGTTGAGGGCGCGCGCCCGGGTGGGCTGGGGTTTGTAGAGCGTGCGCAGGCCCGACTCGGTGAACATGAAACTGCCCATAAGGACCACGGCGACGATGAACAGGGCGATGGCGCTCACGCGAAGCGTGGCATTCCAAGCCGACCACTCAAGCAGACGCCAGCCCAGGTAGGAGCCGATGAGCGTGCCGAAGCGCGTGGCCACCACGGCCGCGCCGAAGACGAGGGCCACCTGCTTGCGGGCACGGTAGGCCAGGTCGCTTGCGGCGAACATGATGAACATGTCCAGGCAGTAGATGCCGAATATCAAGACGCCGTTGCCCACAAACGACGCAGGCCCGGGAAGGGCCAGGCACAGCGCGGCCCCGCAGGCGATGGCCGGAAAGATGGGCCGATAGAACGAGAAGGGGTCGGCCGCACCGCCGCCGGCGAGCATGACCAGGGCGAAAAGGGCCGTGAAACCCCCGGCAACGCCCATGGCGAGCATCTGGAGCTCGCGCGTGCTGCCGTCGGGCGCGCTTACGCGCTGCATGGCGCCGAAGACGACCGATATTACCACGAGCGCCACGAGAAGCGCCACGAGTCGCCTCGCATCGAAGCTCAAGGTCGAGACGGGGATGTCGCCACGGGCGGGTTCTGAGCGCGAGAGCTGAAGGGCGAGGGCCGACAGGAGCGGGAAGGCCGCGACGGCCGCGCATCCGGGGAACACAGGCAACGCTGCCACGACGAAGTACAGCACAAAGGCGAGCAAGAAGGAGTAGACGAGCTGCCTGCCCACGTCGCCGCTTGCCAGGGTGCTCCAGCGCTCGCCCCACATGAGCAGCACAAGGGCGCTGAAGGCCGCGGTGAACACGCACCCGCACCACTCAAGCGCCAGCCCTGCGGCCCCCAGGCTGAGATGGGTGCAGGCGGCGAGCATGACCGTGCCCGACGAGCCGAGCGCGGCCGCCACCCAAGGCAGGGCCGGCCGTGCGCCGTAGGGCGCCAGGCGGGGGGCAGCGAGTGTGGCGGCCGCATAGCCCAGCAGCGTCACCACGAGCACGGCCATCATGGGGGAGGGGCCGGGTTCGACCGGCCCCATCACATGAGAGGTGGAAGACAAAGTCATCCACCAAGCCTGCCAAAAGCCCAGGCCGACGAGCGGCACAAGGCCTGACAGGCGTGGGTGGGACGTCACGGCGCCGCCTTCATCGCCCGAGGTCATGTCTGGCGCGCTTTGGTCGTGTGGGGGCAGAGCCATACTCACCCTATCTCGCCGCTCAAGCACCTGCCTTGCAAAGAGGCCGGCACCTTGTTTGCCATAAACCCCCGCATAATAGCACCTCAGGGCAGAATGGTTAAAACTACCAGGTAGATATGGCAATGGGCTAAAAGGTTTAGCCTGGTTCACCATGCGGCCCATAGGCGCGTGCAGCCACTTTTCGTATGGTTGGTCTTAGTGCGCACACCTTCGGCAAGGGGCCGGGGCGTGCGTGGAATCGCAGCGAAAGGGGCATTGAGATGCAACTCAACCGCAGGCAGTTCGTGGAGGGTGCGGCGGGCGCGGCCGCCGGGATGGCGGCTATGGGCGCGTTTACCGGCGCGGCCCTGGCCGACGAGGACGTTCTGAGCGCCGAGGCCGTGGAGGGCAAGAAGTGGAGCTTCGAGGTCGCTCCCGACCCCATCCCTGAGGACCAGATCACCCAGACCTACACGCACGACATCGTGGTGGTGGGCGCAGGCATGGCCGGTGTGTGCACCGCGGTGTCGGCCGCCCAGGAGGGTGCCGACGTCATCCTGTTCTCGGCCTCGTCCAAGGCCATGAGCCGCGGCGGCTCCAACCACGCCATCGGCTCCAAGTACCAGGTGGAGAAGGGCATCGAGTACAACCCCGAGCTTGCCCGCAAGATCGTGAAGACCGAGCAGACCTCGGGCACCTACCTCATGGACAAGAAGAAGTGGGCCCGCTGGATCAACAACTCCGCCGAGTCCATCAACTGGACCATCGACCTCATGGAGGGCAAGGGCCTGCACTGCTGCCTGGAGCCGGGCTATCCCGACCCCGACGGCGTGATCGACGTGCCGCCCGCATCGCACAACTTCTATAGCGACGAGCAGCCCTTCGGCGCGCTGTGGGGCGCCCCCATCGAGGCCCAGACCTACGCGCAGATCTTCACCGAGGACCTGGGCGGCGAGATTCACTACAACACCCGTGCCATCTACCTCGTGCGCGACGACGACAACACCGGCCGCGTGAGCGCCGTCGTCGCCCAGGACGCCGACGGCAACTACGTGAAGTACGAGGCCACGAAGGCCGTCGTGCTCGCCACGGGCGACTTCTCCAAGGACCGCGACCTCATGGCCCGCTACAGCCCCATGGCCTACAAGTGGTTCAAGGATGCCATCTCCTGGGACAAGATCGACTACGACACCGAGCTGGCCTACGACGGCCTCATGCCCGGCGACGGCCAGAAGATGGGCCTGTGGGTGGGCGCTGCCTGGCAGAAGACCTTCCCCGTTGCGCCCATGATCAATGGCGGCGCGACCGGCCCCGCCCACGGCGTCATCTCCAACTTCTGGGGTATCAACCTGGACATCCACGGTGAGCGCTACCAGAACGAGATCACGAACTTCGCCTACGGCGCCATCTCCAAGCTGCAGCTTCCCCAGCAGACCGCCTTTGCCGTGTGGGACACCAACTACGCCTACACGCAGGACACCTGGGAGGCCTTCGGCTGCTGCATCGACCTTGAGAACGGCATCCAGCCTTCCACGCCCGAGGAGCTCATCGCCGGCTGGGACAAGAACGCCGAGTCGGGTGTCGTGGAGGGCATCGGCTCGTCGACGACCTACTACAAGGCCGACACGCTTGAGGAACTCGTGGAGCAGATGGCCGCCGATGGCATCGACGGCGAAGCGGCCCTCGAGAGCATCAAGCGTTACAACGAGTACGCCAAGAACGGCCTCGACGAGGAGTTCCACGTGAACCCCGAGTACCTGTTCCCCATCGAGACCGGCCCGTTCTACGCTACGAAGTCCGTGGGTGCCACGTTCCTCACCGTGTGCGGCGGTCTGCGCACCAACGAGAAGATGCAGGTGTGCGACGAGGACGACAACCCGATCGAGGGCCTGTACAACACCGGCATCATGACCGGCGACTTCTACGCCAACACCTACAACTTCGTCATGCCCGGCCAGAACCTGGGCGCTGTGTGCGGCACGCTGTCGTACCTGTTGGGCAAGGACCTGGCGAAGCTGTAATCAGCTGGGGGATGTGACTGTTCGGTCGTCTGGGATTTTCTCACGCCGCTGGTCCTCGCCGCTCAAAGAACGAGCGGCCGCGGGGTCGCGGCTTAGAGAAACTCCCAGGCTCGCGGACCCCCGCCGAGGGCGCCCGGGGTCCTGAGCCCTCGGGG
>CAVEWV010000142.1:0-3765 GCA_963619535.1 Acutalibacteraceae bacterium
GAAAGGCACGCGCCCACAAGCGCCGCTCCCAGAATGCGCGGCAGGCGGATGGTGAACACCACCACGTCGTACTCGCGGGGCCACACGGTATCGGGCGCAAATACCTTTGAGCCGAGGAACTGCACGAGCTCCACGGGACCGATGGGGTA
The DNA here is from genome assembly GCA_963619535.1 of Acutalibacteraceae bacterium. GTDB lineage: Bacteria > Actinomycetota > Coriobacteriia > Coriobacteriales > UMGS124 > UMGS124. The sequence goes on from CAVEWV010000142.1 coordinate 150, forward strand.
ACGCCCTACCATAAACGAGGCGAAGAACACCACGATAAGGGCTGCCACCAGGCCAAACAAGACGATTCGCGAGCGGCGGCGCCCGGCGCGCACGCGCAAGCGAGCCGCCTGCGACGTAGGCGAGACCCCGGCCGCCGAGGCGGTCGAATTTTGCGTTGTCATACGGGCTTCCCTCCCAAGGACGCCTGTGCGTTGTGCGATTTGCGCCCTATCCTAGCGGGGTGGCGGCTGCTAATCTGTTCTCCAGAGAACATTTCGTGTACGGGAACGTACGGCCTGGCGATGATTGCCTCAGGGGCCGTGAGGAGGGCACGTGCGAGGCGCAGATACACGCGAAGGCGAACCCATGCGCGACGGGAATCGGCCCGCTCGCCCAGCAAGCAAACCGGTCGAGGGCGGCATTCCCCTGACCGACTGGGACCTGCTGCAGCGATGCCCCCTGTTCTGCGGCATGTCCGAGACCGACCTCGACATGGTGGTTAATTTCCTGCAAGCCCGCGTGCGACGCGTGCCCAAGGGCAAGGCCGTGGCACGCTATCAGTCGAAGGTGCGCGACGTCCTCTACATCCTCGACGGCACCGTGCGCCTGGAGCTCTTCGACGCCTGGGGGCACCGCGCGCTGCTCGGGCTCAAGGTGGACGGCTTCCTCACCAACGCCATCGCCATCTTCCACGACCAGCCGACGTTCTTCTCCCTGGTCGCCGAGACGAACTGCGCCGTGCTGGTCTTCGACCGCAAGCGAGCGCACGCGCTTATCTGCGGCCCAGAGGCGCCCACGGGACTTGAGGGGGCCTGCCGGCTGTTTGGCTACAACCTCACGGCCTGCCTGGCCGACAACCTCGCAAAGACGCTGCAACGCGAGAACTACCTGGCACAGCATGGTGTGCGCGAGCGCATCAGCCTGTACCTGTCGAGCTGCGCCGAACGCGCGGGCGCGCGCAGCTTCTCGCTCGACATGACCCGCCAGCAGCTCGCGGACTTCCTCTCCATGGACCGCAGCACCCTGTGCGAGGAGCTGTCGCGCATGGCCCGCGAGGGCCTCATCCACTACCACCTCAACGACTTCGAGCTGCTATAGCGGGCAGATGGGAGCGTCACCGCGCATGCCAGCCACGCCGCGCCCGCCAGCCGCGCTGCACGGGCCGCGCATCCTGCCGCGCTGCGGGGCTTTTTGTGCCCGCAGGCTACGGTGAGGCGTCGTTGGGGCGCACGGGGCCTATCCTGTAGGGCGTTTTCCAGCCCGACCACGCGCGTGAGAGGAGGCGGCCGGCGTGCAGCTGTTGCAGGCACATTCCCCCGAGGAGTACGAGCGGCTGTTCTGCCAGCAGGTGGGCCTTGAGCGCCGCGAGTTGCCCGACGGGTCGGTTCTGTGGAGCGACCCCACGGGCGTCACGCCCGACCACGTGCGCCAGTTCGGCTCGCTGGACGCCATCCGCTGCGGCATGGGCGACTACACCACGCGCAACGACTTTCTCGCCAGCCTCGACTACGAGTTCTGCTACCTGCACTTCGGCATCGTCTACCAGGGCGTCACGTACTGGGTGGCCGACGGCGAGGTCGTGGCCGGCGAGAGCCCCTCTCCCTTCGTGGGGCTCGACCAATCGCCCGTGGGCATGTACCACTGGCGCGCGGGACAGCGCTTCAAGGGCACGGAGGTCTCCATATCGTGGCGCTACCTGCGCGAGACGCTGCTGCCCTATCTGGGCCTGAGCGAGGAGTCCCTGGGCTACATCCAGCCCGACGCACGCCTAACCCACCTGCCCGGCGAGCTGATGGGGGTGCTCCTGCGCTTCGAGGAGGCGATGCGCACCGAGCGGCTCACGCCCGCCCTGCGGGCGGCCCTGGCAGCCGAGTTCGTGGCGCTGCTCGCCCGGCCCGACGTGCGCGACGAGCTGCTGCGCGAGGAGGGCCCGGCCGCCCAGACGCTGCGCGTGGGCACCCGCAACGTGCTTGTGACCAGCGAGGACTTTCGCAAGGTGGAGCAGGTGCGTCGCCGGCTCTCGCGCGAGGCATGCAGCTTCCCCACCATCCGCACGCTCGCCCACGACGCGGGCCTCAGCGAGCAGAAGCTCAAGGCCGCCTTCCAGCGCCAGTACCAGCAGACGCTGTGGGACTACGCCAACAGCGTGCGCATGAGCGAGGCCGCGCGCCTTCTGCGCGACACCGACCGCCCCGTGGCCGAGGTGTCGGCCCAGACCGGCTACCAGAGCCAGGCCGCCTTCACCGCGATGTTCAAGAAGTGGACCGGCATGACGCCGCACCAGTTCCGCCGCCAGGCACGGCTGCGCAAGCCGCGCGCGTGAGGGGCGGGCCCCACAGGCGGGCGTGCGGGAGGACAGGCCCAAGCGCAGGCCGCGCGCGTAAAGCGCGGGCAAGGGCGCATAAGGGGCGCGCGGCGGCCAACACGGCCAGCCGCGCGCCCCTTGCCTCCATATACAGGCGGCCGACCGGTACCGCCCGCGCTCATGCGGCGCTACTTCTCCCGCATCGGGTCTTCCTCGACATGCTTGATGTCGTCGCCTTGGTCGACCGACAAGTCCAGCGCGCCGAACTCGTCGGTGTCGGGCACGGTGATGTTGATGGAAGACGTCGAGTCCATCTGCACCAGGGCGGAATCAAACTGCAGGTCCAAGACATGGCCGCCCATGGTGTTGTCGGCGCTGATGAAGTGGAAGTGCCAACCGGGCATGTTGAACGAGGAGGCGTACGAGGGGCAGTACAGGCCCACGATCGTCCCGTTCACGTCGCCGTACTCGAACTCGGTCTGGTCCCGCTCGAGAACCTGCGCGAGGGGCTCGTAGGGCTTTGTCTGCCCGTACTCGCTGCGCACATGTATCTGGCTGAAGTTCGCGGCGATCTGCACCATATAGAAGTTGTTCGCGCCCAACTTGGACACCTGCTCGTCGAGCGCCGACTTGAGCTCGTCGAGGCTGCTCACGGCGCCCAGGTCAAACGTGACGTCGGCGTCGAAGAACGTGACGTCGCTGAAGGGCACGGTCTGGTCGTCGCTTGCCTCGACCACGCTCCCGTCGCCGCACGCCTGGTACACGTGGCCGTCGAGCATGATGAGCTCGCCGTCGACCCCGTCGAAGGTCCCCAGGCCGGTATCGCCCTGCTCCTTGAGCTCGCCCACCGTGATGGCGCCATCGTAGTGGCCCAGCGTAAGCGACTGCAGAAGCGCCGTCTGGTTGATGGTCTCACGGTCGGCCTGCTGCGCCGACGCGCTTGCCGTGCCCACCAGCGCGCACAAGCCGAGCCCCACGACGCAACCTGCCAGTGCGAGGCGCCTCGTCATCGTTGTGGTCATATCGCAAACCTCCTCGTGAGTATGTCTGGCCTGCCGCCGCTCGGAACATCGCAACCGAAACCCAGGCGGCATGGACGACTATAGCGCACAGGCCCGGGCTTGCCCTCCTCGGGGCCGATTTCCCGACCAGCCGGGCCCGCGCCCAAAAGCGCGGGCCAAAAGCGCGGGCCAAAAGCGCGGGCCCGGCCGCACGCGATTGCGCGACCGGGCCCGGCCGTCGACCCCGACTATCGCGCGGGCGGCCACAGCCGCACGACCGGACCCGCCCGTCGATCCTGTCTTACGCCAGCGCCGCGGCCTCGCTCATCT
>CAVEWV010000142.1:3775-6150 GCA_963619535.1 Acutalibacteraceae bacterium
CCCCACGCCCGCCCAAAAGCACGGGCCCGGCCGCACGCGATTGCGCGACCGGGCCCGCACAGAGGCGGCTTGCGCCCTGCGACGCGCGCCTTACGCCAGCGCCGCAGCCTCGCTCATCTGAGCCGCGAGGGCCGTGAGGCACTCGGCCGTCTCGGCGGCAAGCTCGTCGAGGTAGGCCTGCTGGGTGGCACGGGCCTGCGTCAGACGCTCGAGCACCTCGGCATAGTCCACGCCCTGCTGGCCGTAGTTCTCGCCGAGGAAGGCCACCACGTCGTAGAGGTCCTCGCAGGGGCGGCGGATGAGGCCCTCGCCCCAGGTGCCCTCGGCGTTGTCGCGCACGCGCACGAGCTGCGCGTCGAAGCACTCGCGCGAGAACTCATAGGCGTACCAGTTGTAATCCACCTGGTAGAGCACCTCGTCGTACACGCGGTCGGCCTCTGCGGCCTCAATGCCCGCAATGGCCTCGTCGAGCGCGGCGAGGTTGCCCTGCGCCTGCTCGCAGGGGAAGACCACCGCGCCGTTCCAGTCCCACGTGTACAGGCCGGCGCGCACGTCGCGGTAGACGCCGAAGAGCGCCCGGTTGTAGGCGGCCGCGTCGGCAGGGGCGGCCGAGGAGGTCGCCTCGTCGAGGGCGGCAGCCGCGTCGAAGGCGGCAGAGAGCGCCTCGCGCAGCGGCTCGGGGTCGCCGAGCGCGTCGAAGTCCAGGCTCGCCTCGAGGGCCTCGAGCTCGGGGGTGAAGCGCATGGGGCGCACGGGCAGCGCGTCGAGGCTCACGAGCAGCTTGGTGAACACCTCGTGCACCATCTGGTACGCCTCGTCGTCGCAGCCCACGCACTTGTTGTCCATGTTCGTGTGGTAGAGGTTGCGCTTGTAGAGGCACTCGTCGGGCTCGCCCATGGCGGCGTCGATCACGGCCACGCCGCACTGCGAGTAGCAGAACTGGTCGGTGCCCGTGTCGGAGGGGGCGTTCACCACCACGTTGAACTGCGGGTAGCCGGCAAACACCGGGTCGAGCACCGCGCAGGTGTAGTCGAACAGCTCATAAGGGCAGGTCATCCAGTAGTTGACCTCGCCCGCGGGGTTGAACATGTCGTCGATGTTGAGCATCATGAAGACCTGCTCGGCCCACTCGGGGTGCAGCTCGGTGACCATCTTCCACGAGCCGACGGCCCAGTCGCTCTCGCAGTCGGTCTTGCCCCACTCCTCGGCGCCGTGGAACACGAAGCGCAGCGTCTTGGCAGGCTTGTAGCCGCTCTCGATCACGGCCTTGGCCATGGCGAGGGCCACGCTGCACCCGAAGGCGTCGTCGAAGTAGGAGTGGTAGTAGCCGTCCATGTGCGCGCCCACGAGGATGAGCTCGTCGCTCTCGCCGGGGATGTCGCCCCAGACGTTGGCGCTCTGGCCGCCCAGCGTGATGACGGAGCGCGCGTCGAGCGTCACCGTGGCCTGGCCGCCGCCGTCCTCGATGGCCGCCAGCACGGCCGCGTAGCCGTTGCGGCTGATGGAAAGCGCCGCCGCCTCGTGCGGGCCGCAGGCGTCCTGGGAGCCCACGGTGTCGTCGTCATACTGGCAGTAGCCGCTCACGTTGCAGGCGATGACGGCGCGGGCGCCCAGCAGGTGGGCCTGATAGGCGGGGTGGTTGATCCACCAGTCGTTGTACTGGTCGATGGCGATGAGCACGAGCTTGCCCGCCACGTCGAGCCCCTCGAGGTCGGAGGCCGTGCCGCGCCCGCCGTCCACGACCTGCAGCTCCTCCATGTCGCAGTCGACCGAGGTGGCAAAGCCGCCCAGGGCGATGAAGTCGTCGGAGCCCTGGGAGCCGGGCAGGTACAGGCGCGCCTTCTCGAAGGTCCAGTTGTCGCAGGTGAAGGTGTCCTTCGTCACGTTGACCAGGCCGATCTGCTCCATCTGAGCGGCCATGAAGTCGATGACCTGGGCCTCAGCGGGCGAGCCGGCGCTGCGGTTGCCCACGTCGGGGTTGTCGCCCAGCGACGAGATGGCGTCCGCCACGCTCTGCGAAAACGATGTGTCGATGCAGGCCAGCACGCTCTGGTAGCTGTCCTGGGCCTGTTGCTGCGCGAAGGCGAAACCTGCCGGCAGCGCGGCGACCCCTGCGGCGAGAGCCGTGCCGGCCGCGGTCTTGACGAACGTCCTTCTGTCCATAATGCGAAACCTCCCCTTGTCATATGACGGAAGCCCGCCCCGCACCCCGCGGGACAAGCGGGGCGCGATTATACGGACGTCATATTTCCAATGGGATTCTTTGTCGCCCGGCCCAGGCAAAATCTTGGGCAAATCTCGGGGCGAGGCGGGGGCAGGAGCGGCGGGGCGGCAGGGCGGGGCCCGGGGTGCTCGGCGGGGCGGCAGGGCGGGGT
>CAVEWV010000143.1:0-6035 GCA_963619535.1 Acutalibacteraceae bacterium
GCCTTATGGGACGCTTCTTCGCCAAGCGGTGTGCTGGACTTGCTTGAGAAACGGCCCGGCAGGGCCATCTCGAGCTCGGCCGTGACGCGCCCGCTGACGCGCGTCGGGGCGTCGAGGGAGTCCAACGTGCTGTAATACTCCTGCACGCCCGGCAGCTGCTCCGTCATGGCGCAGTCGATCCGGCCGTCAACCGCCGTCATCATGTGGCAGATGGTATAAGGCCTGTTCATCCTGGCAATCCTCCTTAATCGTATGACATGAAACACGTCGGTTTGGATGCTGGGGGTACCATAGTCCCTAAACCTAACTTTAGGTCTAGAAGATTTTTATAAATCTTGAGCGCAGGCGTCTCGAACTTTTTGAGAAGGCATCGGCCGCCATCGACTTCGACGATCCGGGGCTATTTCTTCTCGTCCTGCACGAGAAGTTTCAGTCTATACTTCTCGTGCAGGACGAGAAGGTGACCCTGGTCATCACCGGCTCTTCCTCGAAGCTCTCGGCCGACGACATCGCCACCGAGTTCCGTGGCCGCTCGCACGAGCACCCCATGCAGCCGCTGTCGTTTCGAGAGTTCTGCCGGTTCCACGAGGTCCAAGTGCCCGAGGCGGCCGAGCTGCGCGAGGTGGGGGCGGTGTCTCCCCAGGTTCGCACCGGGCTTGAGGGGGCGTTCGACCGCTACCTCGTAGAGGGCGGCTTTCCCGGTGTCCAAGGCCTCGCCGAGGGCTCCCGGATCCAGATGCTCCAGGCATACATGCGCGACGTGGTCGCCCGCGACGTGGTCGAGCGCAGCGTGCGCACGGACATCTCGCTTGCAAACCAGGTCGGGCTTTTTTGCCTGCGCAACACCGGTTGCGACCTCTCCATAAACAACCTGGTAGACGACCTGAAGTCTGTCGGATATAGGACGTCGTGGGAAAAGGTCTCCGAGGTGGTGCGGCTCTTTGAGCAGGCCCATCTCATCGGGCTTCTCCGCGAGTTCTCGATGTCGATAGCCCCCTCGTCCACCGTCCCCAACAAGGTGTATGCCATCGACCAGGGCATGGCTTTTGCGACGTCTCGCGCCAGCCAGCAGGACATCGGGAAGCGCCTCGAGACGGCCGTGTACAGGGAACTCATGCGACGCTCGGCGAATGGCCGCATGGAGACCGTCACCTCGTACACGGCCCGCACGCCAGGCAAGGAGAAGGTCGATTTCCTCGTCGGGGATGCCTTGGCGTGCGAGCCGTATGAGCTGCTCCAGGTGACCGTCGACATGGGGGCGGAGAAGACGCGCAAGCGCGAGGTGGGCTCGCTTGAGATCGCGATGGGCGAGACGCGCGTCGAGCGGGCGGCGATCGTCACCCTGCGGGAAGAGGGACGCATCGCGGGCGAGCATGGCGGGATAAATGTCGTGCCTGCGTGGAAGTGGGCCCTGTGCGGCGGCGTGCTCCACGGGTGAGCTCGCGGGGATGAGGGGCGGCCGTACCTTATCGCTGTCCCGCCGCGGCGACGCTACAGCTTGCCTCCGAACACCGGGAAGAAGCCGAACTCGCCGTAGTCCCGGATCTGCTCCATGTGCTTGAGCGTCTCCATGTCCTCGTCGGCGATCGAGAAGTCAACGGCCGCGTTGGCCTCCATATGCGCCGGGTTCGCGGTCTTCGGCAGGACGACCATGCCGAGCTGGATGTCGTAACGGATGCACAGCTGCGGGACCGTGACGCCGTACTTCTGGGCCATGGCGGCGATCGCCTCGTTCTTGAGCGCCTCGCCGTGCGCGACCGGGGAGTACGCTTCCATCACGATGCCCTTCTCCTGGCAGTATTCGATGAGCGCCAGCGGCGTGTTGGAGATGTGGCACAGCACCTGGTTGACCATGGGCTTGATGCGGGCCGCAGCCCACAGGCTTTCGATGTCGCCCTGAAGGAAGTTGGACACGCCGATGGCACGGAGCTTCCCGGCCGCGTAGGCGTCCTCCAATGCGCGCCAAGCCGCGCGGTTGCCTTCCACATAGCGGTCGTCGCTCTGGTTCACCTTGTCCCAGGGCTGCGGGCTGTGGATGATCATCATGTCGAGGTAATCGAGCCCCATGTCGGCGAGGGTCTTGTCGATGCCCGCCGCGGCCGCCTCGTAGGTCTTGTGCTCCGCGGCGACCTTCGACGTGACGAAGAGCTGCTCTCTGGGCACGCCGCACGTGCGGACTCCCTCGCCGACGCCGTGCTCGTTGCCGTAGGCCTGCGCGGTGTCCACGTGGCGGTAGCCCAGCTGCACGGCGGCCCTCACCGCATCGGCCGCCTTGCTGTCGTCGATGAACCAGGTGCCCAGGGCCAAGACGGGAATCTCGACGCCGTTGCTCAGTTGCTTCGTGGCTCGGTACATGTTGTGTCTCCATTCATGGGTTGGTTGCGTGATTTGCCCAGGTAGATGATAGAATTGGTGCTTTAATCGGTTGTGTAACGAATCCAGACAGCGCCACTTTCAAACGACTTAACCTGCTTGAGTTTCAGCGGCGTGGCGGGTCGGTCCTGCGGCAGGCCGTCGAACACGGCGCCCATGCCGGCACGGCCGTCGATGCCTGCCCCGATGAGGATGCTGACCTCATCCAGCAGCCCTGCCGCGAGGAAGGCGGCGTTGATGCACCCGCCCCCGACGACGGCCATGCGCTCGACGCCGAAGTCGCCTGCAAGAATCTCGCAGGCACGCGCTAGGTCGACGCGCTCCCTGCCGCAGGCGATCCAGGGGATGTGCTTGCCGGCCAGATAGTCCAGGTACTCGCGAGGCACCTGCTCGCTGGTCACGACGAGCACCGGGCGCTCCTCATCTGCCTGGTCGCCCCAAAGCAGCGTGCCATGCGTGTCTACCACGACTTCGTATCCGTCGGCGATGGCCGCCTTATGGGACGCTTCTTCGCCAAGCGGTGTGCTGGACTTGCTTGAGAAACGGCCCGGCAGGGCCATCTCGAGCTCGGCCGTGACGCGCCCGCTGACGCGCGTCGGGGCGTCGAGGGAGTCCAACGTGCTGTAATACTCCTGCACGCCCGGCAGCTGCTCCGTCATGGCGCAGTCGATCCGGCCGTCAACCGCCGTCATCATGTGGCAGATGGTATAAGGCCTGCTCATCGCAGCAATCCTCCTTGATTGTATGACGTGTAACACGTCGGTTTGGATACTGGGGGTACCATAATCCCTGAACTTAACTTTAGGTCTAGAAGATTTTTAAGAGAAATTGAGCCTGAGGCTGTGTGCCGGCGTGCAGGCGGGGGTCGTGCGTGGCTGCGATGCCTGACCCGGGCAGTGGTTCCCCGCCGCTCATTTAGCTGTCGGTGGGTTGTGTGAGGGCGGGGCGCGCGCGTTATAATGGCCCCGATTGGAGGCTCCCTATGATCGATTGCCCAGCTACCGCTTCTGTTTCTGCCGCGCCCGAGGTGTCCGGCCATGCTCCCGCCGTGCCCGAGACGCCCGACAGCGCACCCACCATGCCCGAGACGCCTGGCGGCACCCCGAAGACTTCCACGGACGCCCACTGCTTCTCGTGGTGGCGCTATCTGATCAAGGCCGTCGTTGTCGTGGCGGCGCTCTATCTGTTCAGCCGCGTGTCTGCCGCGGCGCCCGGGTGGCTTGTCGCTGTGGTTTGGGCGGCGCTCAGCGCGCTTTCTGCCGTGGCGCTCACCTACCACGCGGTGGTGAAGAAGACGTTCCGGCAGGTGGAATTTCGTCAGGGTGGCTCTCTGTCGCGCTTCAACGGCGGGCGCACGCTGCGCCTGGTCATCGCGTTCGTCGCCTCGGCGGCATGCGTGGCCGGGCTCATCATGGCGTCGTCGAGCTGGGCCGCGTGGGAGTGGGGCGCCGCCGTTGCTGCCGTCCCGGTGTTTTTGCTCGTGTGCCTCGGGGCGGGCAAGGTTGTGCGTCGCGAGCTGGCCCCTTTGCGCCGGGCGTCGTCTGCTGTGTGGGCAAGCGCGGGGATTACGGCTGCCATTACCTGCATGTTTGCGGTGACTCTGATTGTGCTGCAGCAGCCCGAGCTCGTGCCTGAGACCGCCACCCAGGCGTTCCAAAACGTCGGGAACATCTTCGAGGATTCACCCAGCGCCCTCATGTGCGAGGCCGGCCTGCTGAGCGCCTACGTCGACGCCCTCTCCACCTATGGTGTCACGCGCCTGGGCGAGGTGAGCGCGGCCGGTCGCTATCTTGCGGAAGTGCTCCTGCAGGCTTCGGCGTTCCTGGGCCTCGCCGGGCTTCTGGGTGCGTGCGCGCTTGACTGGCGCGAGCTCAAGCGTGTGTTCCTGCCGCTGGAGCAGCTGGGGGCTGAGGCTGCCGCTGGTGGCGCCGAGCGCGCGAGCGGCGAAGCTGAGCGCGCGGCCGGTGACGCTTCCACGACGCCGGTCGCTTCTGGCGTGGCCGGCCTCGCCGCGCCTGCCGATTCCGCCGCCGGCTCCGCCCGGCCCGCCGCGCCTGTCGAGGGCACCGTTGCCCCTGCCCCGCGCCCCGCGCCCCTGCGCGCCCCCATGGTGGCGGCGATCGCGATGCCGCTTGTGCTGGTAGGCGCGTTCCTCACGGCGGACGTCAAGCTCGCCCAGCTCAAGGACTCCGGCGAGCTCATGCCGGCGGAGAATACCGTGCGCGATGCGTTCGGTTTGACGGCTTACCTGCTCGACGGCACCCTCTATGACCAGCAGCGGGCCCAGGCTGCCATGCAGGCCGCAGCCGCGAAGTCGGCCGAGCTCGACGAGCAGGCGTGTGCCGAGCTCGTGCCGCTCATCAACGAGTCGTTCGACAAGCAGGTGGCAAACGTCGACTCCTACCTCGACTGGTACTACAGCCTGGGGGCTGACTACGAGCGCCTGGCCAACCTCATCACCGGCACGGTGGAGGAGTTTGTGGCAGACCAGCTCACCTCGAGCCTGCAGGAGGGCGTGGACGACTCGCAGCTCCAGGAGGCGCTGCAGGGCTATGTGGACCAGGCGGCCGCCCTCAAGGCGGAGTACGAGGAGCAGCTGGCGGCCGCCGAGCTCCACGACGTCCCCGAGTGGCTGATCGTGACGACCGAGACGGTGAGCTCGAGCTTCTTCGACGACCCCATCGAGCCGTCCCAGCGCCTGCTCGACTTTGGCGAGCGCCTGGGCGTCAGCGCCACGGCAGGCGCCGTCGGTGGCGTGGCGGCAGGCAAGGCCGTGAGCTCGGCGGCGCAGTCCGCAGGTGAGAAGGCTGCCGAGAAGGCCGCCACGAGCGCGGCCACCGAGGCTGCCGAGACGGCCGGCAAGCAGGCGACGAAGACCGCCGAGAAGTCCGTCGCCAAGTCCGTGGCCTCGAAGGTCGCGGAGAAGGCGGCTGGCAAGTCGTTCTTCAAGGTCATCGTGTCGCGCATCTCGAGCATGCTGGCCTCGCGCGGCATCGGCGCGGCGGCCGGCGGCGTTGTGGGCACGGTTGCCGGTCCTGCCGGCACGGTCGCGGGCGTGGCGGCGGGCACGGCCATCAGCGTGGGCGTGGACTACGCGGCCCTCATGATCGACGAAGCCATGAACCGCGAGACCTATAAGGCCGAGATCGTGCAGGCCATCGAGGAGGAGCGCTCCGAGCTCCTCGCCCAGATCGGCCAATGACGAAAAGGGACGTAGCCTTTTCGTCATTTGCCTGGTAGATAGCTTGTCGGCTGGGCGTTGGGCACCCGGCCGGCAAGCTTCCGGCGGCAGGGGGCAGCCAAGTGAGACGTGCCCCCTGCCGCCGGATTATCGTGCGTGTCATAGCTGCCATGCTTGCATCTTGGACCGTCCGTGTCACCCCTGAGGGACGCAGGATACGGGCGCGCGGCACTGGACAGAAACTCACAACTCACGGAGGCCCTGCTAGATGTGAGGGGACGTTCCATCAGGGCCTCCGCTAGCCACTGAACATGCGGCTTGGATGGCTGCGCTAAACGATGGCCTGCGCCAACGCACGCACCTCGTCGAGCTTGGGCGAGGTCCTCATGCTGTCGCGCTTGGTCATGCCGGCAGCGCACACGATGCCCAGGTTTTCCCACTTGCAGTAGGAGCAGGCGGCCTTGTACTGGGCGATCGCCGC
>CAVEWV010000144.1:0-6031 GCA_963619535.1 Acutalibacteraceae bacterium
GTGCCGGCCCGCCCAGTCGCCTGGCGCCTTACCTATCGCGCACTGGGATGCAGAGCGGCAGGTAGATACCGTCGCCGGAGCACAGGGAGTAGGGCACGAAGGCGCGGCCCGCAATCTCAAGGCCATGTTCGGACAGGTAGCAAGAAATGCGTCCGCGCTGGTCTTCCAGAATAAGCGCGTCCTGCTCGCTGTAAGGGTTGGGGAAGAACTCGATGCTGCGCAGGCAGCGCATGCCGCCGATGACGGGCAGGTCTTCGACCTCGATGTCCACGAGGCCGTCAATGAGAGGGGCGTCGGCAACCGAGATGGTGCGGCCCGAGTGAACGGAGAAGTCCCCCGTCAGGTAATCGCAATCGTACAGGCAGCCTAGACTGCCGATGGGGGCGTGCTCAAGCAGCAGGTCGAGCACCTCGTTGGCCGGGTAGCCATGGAACCCCGCCTCGGCTCGGTCGAAGCAGATGTAATACTGCTCGACGTCGACGACCTCGATAGTCCCCGCACCACGTTTGAGCTCGGCAAGCTTGGCGAGGGCGACCGTCTGCGCCTTGATGTAGGCGATGCGCTGGCGCGCCCGCTCCTCATATGCCTCGAGACACTCCGGGGTAAACGGGTCGCCCGCAAGCGCTTGGGCAAGCTCACGCGGAGGAATGCCCACGTTTTTGAGCATTGTGGCCCCCACCAGGCGAAATATGTCCTGCGAGCTGAACTGCCGCTTGCCGGCCTCTCCCGCTCGCTCCGGATTTATGATTCCGAGCGACTCATAGTAGAGCAGGGTCGTGCGCGACAGGCCCAGCGCGCTCGAAAGCCCCTGGATGCCATAGGGGCCGCGGCCCGTCTTGAGATGGAACGCGCGCGCCCAATCGGGGCCCTCGTCGGGCGGATCGTCCAATTTGGAAAATCCCTTGGAAGCCGCCATGCCCCGCCCGCCCTTCTCTCAATCGACCGGCAAAAAGCCAGTCGACAGTATACGCGACGGCAAAGCCGGGGCATGGCGTCACCTCTCGGCAGATGCGCTATGCGGCGCCTTCCACAAAGCTGACGATGAGGCCCGAGACCTCCTCGGCGCGCGCGGCGCTGTCGGTAAAGACGCCGTGCGACGCGCCATCGATGGCATGGAAGTCAACGGAGGCGGCGTTGGTCAGGCGCTCCTGGACGTCGTCCTGGTCCTTGCTGGAGAACAGCGCGTCCTCGGTGCCCCAGATGATCTGGACGGGGCACGTGATGGCGTTCTCGTACTCGGTGTAGTCGCTCGTCGTGCCGTGGAAGAGAAACAGCCAGCTCAGCGTCGGCAGGGCCTGGGCCTGCAGGAGCTGGGCGCGCACGAAGTCCGCGTCGTCGTTGGAGCTTGCGGACCACGACTGGACGAAGTCCTGGTCGACCTCGCCCGTCTTTTGGTCGATGAGGTAGTCGAGCTGGTCCTGGCCCGTGCCCATGATGGCGCCCGTGGAGATGAGCGTCACCGTCTCAACCACTTCGGCGCTCTGCGCGGCCACGATCTGGCACGTGAGCGACCCCAGGCTGTGGCCCACCATGTGGACGCGCTCGAGGCCCAGCTTGTCGAACAGGCTGGCGATGTCCTTCGCAAACTTGCTGGAATCATAGGAGTGGTCGGCCTCGAAGGGCTTGTCAGTCTTTCCCTGGCCGCGCATCTCGGGAACGTACACGCGCATGCCCGCGTCCACCAGGTGCGGAACGACCTGCGCCCAGACCATGCGGGAGTCGGCCGTGCCATGCACGAGCATGACGGGCGCGCCGTCCTCGGGCCCGGCGGTCATGTAGCACATGGTGATTCCCGTATCGAGGTCGACGAAATTCTCCTCCCAGTCGACAGGATACGCGTCCCACCAGTTCTCGGCCTGCTCTGCGGCAGCGGCCCCGTCGGCAGGCGAGGCCGCCTCCTCGGCAAGCGCGATGGCAGCCGAGCCAGCCGCGCAAGCTGCCGCAGCGGTGGAACCAAGGAACGTGCGGCGCGTAAGAGATGCCTTCATCATTTCGATACCCCCTCATACGAAGGGCGGCGCACAGCCCCCATGACCATGCGCCGCCCGCACAACCTGACGGTTTGGTGAAACGCCGCCCTTAGGCGTGAGCCTCGATGGCCATGGCGACGGCGTCGCGCAGGGCCTGGGAGGTCAGCGTGGCACCAGACACGCCGTCGACGGCATAGGCGTCGTCGGCCGTCTTCACGCCGGCGAAACGCTCGGGCATCTGCTCGACAGCCTTGGAGCCGATGCCGGGGGTCTCGCCGTTGGAGCCGACCTCGACCGATTCCACCGAGCCGTCGGCGGCAAACGTCACGGTCACGGGGACGTCGCCGCCCATGCCGATGCCGATGCCCGTCACGGTGCCGTCGTCGTTGACGGTCGCAGTCTTGTCGGCGTCGGCGACGATGTCGGTCTCGGTGCCCACCGTGGCAGGCGTGGACTCAACGGCCTCGGCGTTCTCATAGGCGGGCAGCTCGTCCTTGGGCTGCGCGGCGTTCTTGCCGGCGATCTGGCCGAAGATGAGGCACTCGGCCACGTTGCCGCCGCCGTTGTACATGCACACGGTCACGCCGCCGAACTCACCGGCACTGTACAGGTGAGGAATCGGGTTGCCGTCATAGTCGAGGACCTCGGCGTTGCCGTTGCGGCGCGGGCCGCCCTGCGTGTTCAGCACGATGTTCTTGACGGGGAACAGGTAGTACTTCACGCCGTCGAACGCCGTCATCGTCTCGGGGTCGCGGGAGAACTCGAAGTCCTCGCCGTTCTCGGCGAACATGTTGTAGTTGTCGACGGTCTTGGAGATGTTCTCCTCGTCGCAGCCGATCTGGGCGGCAACGTCGGCCAGCGTCGCGCACTCGACGATGTCGCTGCGGTAGGTCTCGTCAAAGGCGCCGGCGGCGTCGATGGCGTCCATGTTGGCCTGGTCCCACAGCACCCAGGTCTGCTCGGGCATGCGCGGGTTCTCCCACATGCCGTTGCCGTCGGACATGTGGCCGTGACGGGTCATCTCGGTCTCGTTGCCGATGCGGCGGCCATAGGGGCCCACGAGGATGACCGAGCCCGTGGCCAGCAGCGCGCCGGCACCCATGGTCTTGGCGCCGTCGGCCACCGGGTAGCTCACGCTCATGAGCTGCAGGGGCGGCAGCTCGAAGCAGTTCATGTGCCAGAAGTCGGCGCCGATCTCCATGCACATGCGGTGGCCGTCGCCGTTGTTGTACATGCCGCCGAACGGGCCGTAGTTGGTGACGTTGAGGTAGTCCTGCACCATCTGGGCGTTGCACTCAAAGCCGCCCGAGCACATGCAGACGCCGTTCACGGCGCGGACGTTGCGCGTCTCGCCGTTGCGGCTCACCTCGACGCCGACGACCGTCTTGGACTGCGGGTCCTGGAAGAGCTTCGTGGCAGGGGACTCAAACCACACATCGACCTTGTCGGCCAGCTCGCCGGCCACGCGGTTGCGCAGGGTGCGCCAAATGAAGCGGTCGGTCGTGCCGTTGTGGGCCGTGAAGATGGTCATCTTGTCGGCACCGTCGAACTCGGGGTACTCGGGGGCAAGCTTCAGATAGTAGTCGACGCCCACGGTCTGCAGGTCGGTGAAGAGGCTGCGGTCGAAGCCGAGGCTCTCGACGACGTCCATGGAGTGGGCGACGCCGTTGCCGTAGGCCTCGAGCACGTCGTCGGGCAGCTCGCGGCCGCCGGCCATGGCCTTGAGGTAGGCCTTCGTGGCCTCCTCGTCGTCGTTGCCGAAGAAGACGAGCTGGCCGCAAAGCTTGGAGTTGCCGCCGGCGAGGTTCTCGGGGGCCTTCTCAAGCAGCAGGACGCTTGCGCCCTCCTCGGCAGCGGAGACGGCGGCAGCCAGGCCGGCGTCGCCCATGCCCACGACGACGACGTCGTACTCGGCGTCCCACTTGACGGTATCTGCATAGGTGAAGCCGTCGCCGGCCTTGGCGGCCTCGTCGGCATGGGCCACAACGGCCTGCCCGGCGATGGCGGCGGCACCTGCGAGCGCGGCGCCCTTGACGACGTTACGACGAGACAATGCGGTGTCGAACATTCGAACCCCTTTCGTCTTGAAGCGCCTCCCCTTTGAGGCGCGTCTTCGACGCGGAGTATGCGACCGTCTACGTTAGACACTGCAACAGCCGCTCGCCGACGTTGTTCGGCTGAGCGACGCGGGCTCTTGCAAGCGTGGACTGGGCGGAAAAGGCCGGGGAGCGGGGAGACTCGTTCTTGGGCAGGGGCGCGGCGTCCAATCGTGTAGCGATTGTTGGTGTCACGGCCGCGAGCCGAGGCCCCGCCGTATTCAACTTCCTATTTCACGTTTCCCGTCTCGATGAGGGCCATGACCTCATCGGCGTTCTCGCGCACCATATACGCCGCCTTTAAGCTGGCCTTTTGATACTCGAACGGCGTCCCTTTGCCCAGACGCTGCAAGAGCCTCGTGAAATACCGCTCCCAGCTGAAATCGACAGCGCAGTCAATGAACTCGGAGGGACTGGCAAGAATCTCCTCGAGCTCAGGAGCCTTGACAATGCCCGACTCCAAGATAAGCCATTCAAACGATTCAGGCAGGCAGACGGCTATGTGCTCGGGATACTCGCGTTGGATCTTCAAGGCTTTGTCTGCATAGGCGCCGAAGGCCGCGCCATCGGCAACGACGAACGCGACCTTGTCCGTATTGTCGCGCAGCCAAGGGCAGATGCCCGAGTTCGTCGAGGCCGTCTCCACCGCAACGCCAGTGCCCGCAAAACGCGCGTCAAAGAATTGGAAACCCGACTTGGAATCCTCGGTGAGGACCGTATCGAAGGCAGTGGCCGCGCGCTGCCCATCCATACTGTACACGAAATGGTCGTTGCGAGCGTACATCCGCTGGAGTGTGTGAAACTTGCCGCTGGTCTTTATGCGGTAGATCTCGTCAACGCTATAAGGAAGCTGGTAGAGGTCCTCACGCGAGAAGATGACATAGTAGTTGTCGCTTGCCTGGGCGGCGGCGGCAAAATCCTCCGAGGTGAGGGCGGCGAATCCCTCGTCGATGAACACGATTGACCCCTTGATGGACCGCAGCTGGTTCTTCCAGTCCATGTCGGTGAGCGCCATGCACGGCACGTCGCACTGCACGGCGACGCCGCTCGCCTCGCCGGAGCGCATATGGTCGGCAACCATCGTGAACAGCGTCGTCTTGCCCGTACCGCTGTCGCCGCGCACCACGGTGATGTTGCGAATCAGTTCGAACTGGTAGTCTACACGCTTGCTCTTCACGCGGACAGAGTGGGTCCCCTTCATGATGCGGAGCCCCCCTACACGTACTCGCCGGCCAGGCGCAAGACGTCTTTCATATTGTGCGCGATGGAACCGTTGTTGAGCACCTTGAGCTTGAACTCACCGCGGCCAAAATCCATCAGATGACGCAGATTAATGACGACCTTTCGACCCTGCGCCATGTGCAAAATCCACTTAGCGCAATTGTCACCACAGGTAGATGCATTAAAAACATGCGTATGGTCGTTGGCGATAAGAATGAGGGTCTTTACCCCGCCCGACAGTTGAAGGGGCGAGATGGCACCCAGCACAGGGCTCTCAATGAGATTGGGGCCCACGACCTCAGACTTGTCGATATCGCGAATCATCTCCACGCTGAGGGGCTTGGTGATCCAGGAGTCCTTGTAGGCGTTCCTGAAGTACATCGAGGTGTTGTAGATTGCTTCTGGCATATCGCCAAAATAGACGTTTAGCAAAGCACTCCCCACTCATCCCAAGCCAGCCTATGCGCAGGCAGCTCCCGATGACTCGAGCATAACCTGAGCCATCGAAAATCATAGGCTATCAGCATTACAGCATGCGGATAGCCCACGCAACGTCCCACAAACCGAACAACCTGCCACCCGCGCATACAAACAAAACTTTATACGCAATCGACCCCTACCCGAGTGACCATGGAGATGCGCTCCTTCGCTGCATCAAAGATGACATGCGGCTGAAGCGTAACGCAACAGGGAGAAAAATAGCCACAAGACCCGGCATTCGCCGTTAGGGGCCGCGCCAGCCAG
>CAVEWV010000145.1:0-5988 GCA_963619535.1 Acutalibacteraceae bacterium
AGGAGAGGCCCATGGCCTGGCCCGGCTCGTGGTAGGGGTCCTGCCCCAGGATGACGGCGCGCACCTCATGGGGCGGCGTGCAGGCCAGGGCGGCGAGGATGTGGTCTTGCGCCGGGTAGATGACGGCCTCGCCGCGCAGGCGCTCCACCTCGCCGAGCAGCCGGTTTGTCTGCTCGCGCACGTCCTGGGGGGCGTCGCTGAGCCAGGCGTTCACGTTGTCGATGTCGCTCATCGCGTCTTGAGCCCTTCCACCACGTCTATCAGGTCTTGCTGGGAATGCACACCGAGCTTGGCGTACACGTTGCGCACATGGGTCTTCGCGGTGGAGCGCGACACCACCATGCGCTCCTGGATGGCCGCCGTGTTGCGCCCGTGGGCCAGCAGCTCAAGCGCCTCGGCCTCGCGGGGCGTGAGGCCATACTTCGCGATGGCGCACTTCACGGCCTGGCCGAGGGTGTCTGTCGCCTCCACGGCCTGGACGGGCTTGACCGTCTCTATCTCGCGCACCGTCTCGTCGAACCTGAAGACGTCGGGGCTCAGCACGTTGTAGGCCACGAAGGCGAAGATGATGACGGCCAGCAGCAGGGAGAAGAGCGCCGGGTCGCGGGTCAGGGCGTCGTTGGCAAGGATGCCGAGCTGGGCGCCCGCGACGCTGCCCAGCGAGTTGGCGCCGCCCACGAAGAGCGTGACGCCCACGGCGGCCATGGGGTTGCGTGTGCCCAGGCAGGCCACGAGCATGAAGGTGAGCATGCGCGTGAGGTCGCCGCCGGCGCGCAGCACCACGTTGGCGAGCGCGGGCGCGTTCGTGACCGTGCCGATGAGGGGGTTCACGAGCAAGAAGCCCGCGAGCACGCACAGCATCGTGGCCTTGTAGAGCGCGTCGAGCCCCACGTGGTTCGTGGCGAGCAGGGCGCAGGCCACGACGAGGGCGGGTATGCAGGCCAGCACGGTGGCCTGCGGCGTTGCGTCGACGCTGGCAAACGTCATCGCAAAGCCGAAGGACGCCTTGAGCAGCACCACGGTTACGAACAGGGCGCTGCCCTGCGGCAAAAAGGAGCGCGGGTTGGTGACGCGCAGCTCAGCTGCCGGCGCGCTTGCCGCCATCTGGGCCACAAGCTCAGCCGAGGGCCGGTACGACAGCGCCATGGTGACGGGCGCCACCAGGAAGAAGATCGCGAGCTGCACGGAGAGGGGAGCCGAGGTGGTGGCGAGCTCAAGCGCGTAGCTTGCCGCCCAGCCCAGGCAGAGCGCCCCGAAGGTGCGGCGCGCCCCCTCGCGCATGAACAGGTGCGCTATCTGCAAGAACAGCGTCGTGCCGTACCAGGTGGAGCCGACCGAGCGGGCAAGCACCCCGAAGGTGAGCAGCACCGCGTTGCCGAGCCACACGCCTGCAAGCATGGTGAAGAACCCCACGAGGTAGCAGGCGAGGCTTGTGGCCATCCACAGCTTGGGCTTGCACAGCGCCGGGCGGCTTCCCACCAGGGCGTAGAGCCCAAGCGAGAGGAACGCCGTGAGGAGCGAACCCAAGTCGCGGGCCTCGAGGAAGATGCCGGTGAAGAGCGGGAACACCGTGGTGTTGAGCAGGGTGATGCCGAGCTGGTACACGCCGATGGCAAGCGCGCAGACGAGCCACTCGGGGGAGAGGGGGCTTGCGCCCCGGGCGGCGATGCCCTCGCCTGCGTCTAGAGACGGCTCAGTCTTGTCGTCCACGCGCACCTCCTTGCCATACGGTCATGCGAGACATTGGGGCCTGTCCAGGTTGTGCGCTGGCTCGCGCGCGCCTGCTGCCCGGCTGGCCTCGCTGTCCACCCACTTGCATGATGGCCGTAAGTGTACCAGCGCTTGACAGGCGATTCCAACAAAACACCAGGTCGCGCAAAATCGACCTATGAGGCTGAGGACGGGTTGAGACGTGGGTCATGCCAGGCTGAGAGACAACAAAATGCCTGGTAGATGACTTCAGCCCGAGGGTGTGAGGATTACCCTGGCCTCTCGATGCATAGTTCGACTCGTTCACGGCCTGCCCGAGGCGCTACGCATCGCAAACGGTGCACCGGCACAGGCCAGCAAGGCTCTTTTGCAAGTGTTTCAGACATCACGCACGTGGAGCACGTCAGAGAAGAAGGAGCATCACCTATGGAAATGACCCGCCGCACGCTTCTTGCCGGCACCGCCGCCGCCACCGCCATGGCCGCCGCCGCAGGCAGCCTCACCGTGGCCGCCCCCCAGCAGGCTCAGGCCAAGAACCCCGAGCGCAGCACCGAGGACTGGCTGGGCGAGGCCCCCGAGATCGCCGAGTCCGACATCGTCGAGACCCGCGAGTGCGAGCTGCTCATCGTGGGCGCCGGCAACGGCGGCATGTCCGCCGCCGCCTCCGCCGCCGAGCTGGGCATGGACTTCATCATCGCCGAGAAGGGCTCCGTGGTGGGCCAGACCCGTCACTGGCTGGGCGCCGTCAACTCCAAGTATTGCGAGGCCGCTGGCGTGTCCGATGACAAGGGCAAGCTGCTCAACGAGCTCGTGCGCTACGCCTCGGGCAAGTGCGACCCCCGCGTCTGGAAGGTCTGGATCGACGAGAGCGCCTCGATGGTGGACTGGCTCGACGAGCTGCTCACCGAGGCCGGCATGACCTGCGCCCTGGACGCCAACAACCAGGACCCCACGGGCGGCACCTACTACTACATCCCCTTCACCGAGCACTACTACTCCGGAAACGACGCCGAGGGCAACAAGCTCGTCCGTAACGAGATCTTCGAGCGCTACATCAACTCCCTGGGCTACAAGGTGAGCTACGAGACCACCCTGGTCAAGCTTGAGCAGGACGAGTCCGGCCGCGTGACCGGCGCCATCTTCCAGACGGCCGACGGCTACGTGCGCATCAACGCCTCCTACGGCGTGCTGCTGACCACGGGCGGCTACCCGGCCAACCCCGCCATGTGCAAGGCCCTCTCGCCCATCATCGACCGCGTCGTGACCCTGTCCTACTACAACACCAACGACACGGGCGACGGCATCAAGGCCGCCATGTGGATCGGTGCCCAGAAGGACGAGGACCCCGCGCCCATGCTGTTCAACCGCGGCCTCGTGAAGCCCGGCGAGAGCGCCGGCTACGTGTCCACCGAGGGCACCGGCACCTTCGCGGGTGTGGGCAAGCAGTACAACATCGGCTCGCAGCCCTTCCTGAAGGTCGCCCGCGACGGCCGCCGCTACGGCAACGAGTCCACGCCTTACGACTTCGACCTCAACACCGCTGCCGAGAAGGAGGGCGGCGTGTTCTGCCAGGTGTTCGACAACAACGCCCGTGAGGACATCGCCCGCTTCAACACCATCGGCTGCTCGCGTCAGATCCAGCAGCAGCTGGCCGCCAAGCCCGACATCACCCTCGAGGAGTTCTTCGCCGACAAGATCGAGGAGGGCACCATCCTCATGGCCGACACCATCGAGGAGCTGGCCGACAAGCTGGGCTTCGAGGGCGACGCCAAGGAGACCTTCCTGGCCGAGGTCGCGCACTACAACGACCTGTACGACGCCCAGGAGGACTCCGACTTCGGCAAGGAGGCCTACCGCCTCTCCGAGCTGCGCAACCCGCCCTTCTTCGGCGGCTGGTACGGCGGCAGCTTCCTGACCACCGTCGACGGCCTGCGCATCAACGAGGAGATGCAGGTCATCAACACCGAGGACAAGGTCATCGAGGGCCTCTACGCCGCCGGCGACTGCTCCGGCAGCCTCTTCGGCAACAACTACCCCGAGTACGTCGTGGCCTGCGCCTGCGGCCGTACGGTCACCTTCGGCCGTCACGTCGCCCGCCACGTCGCCGAGCTGGCCGGCTACGACCTCAACAACGTCACCAAGGGCGATGTGAACTACGTCGACCCCGAGGCCGCCGCTGAGGCCGAGGCCGCTGCCACCACGACCGACGTCTCCGCCGTGGCCGACGGCACCTACACGGGCTCCGGCAAGGGCATCGGCGGCTCCTTCGACGTGACCGTCACCGTCGAGGGCGGCAAGATCACCGCCGTCGAGGTGGGCGAGAACTCCGAGACCCAGGGCATCGGCTCCAAGGCCATCGAGCAGCTCCCCGACCTGATCGTTGCCGCCAACGGCACCGAGGGCGTCGAGGCCGTCTCCGGCGCTTCCGTGACGTCGAAGGCTATCTTTGACGCCGTCAACGCCGCCCTGGCCACCGCTTAAAAGTTTGTAGGCGAATCGGCTCTCGCTGCGTTCCCGGGAGGCTCACGCGCGCCAGTGTGCAGAGTCGCCTGAGGCTGGCATGCCTCATCGATAGCGTTGGATTAAGAGGGCCGCCCCTATGGGGCGGCCCTCTTTTTGTGCGCCGGGAATCGTTGGGCTGGCTCCTGTTTAATCCGAAAGCGCGAGAGCGCTTTGCAAAAGCCGATTGCCGATGTATCGAGGGCGCTCCTCGCCTGTGCGAGGGAGCGTCGACACGGAGGCGATGGCGGCTAGATCGTGAAGCCCCAAACGGAGCGCATCGCGGTTAGGCCCGAGCGCTTGATCTTGTGGAAGAGCTGGCGCATCGGGTCCCCACCCTTCTCGCCGTCGTAGCGTCTCGAGCCGCGTAGGAGCACAGCCGAGCCCGTCCCCAGAGCGTAGTCCCAGTAATCGCCGTCGTAGATCAACAACGGCTCCCGGTGTTCTTCGTAGCGCCCCGCGGGGCCCAGGGTCGTCAATGCCAGGAGCTTGCCCGGGGCGACCTTGAAGGAGACCTCGGGAAGGCCCTCGCCGTCGCGGGCGGTCGCGCGGCACCGGCCGGAAACAAGGTCGCAGTACAGGTCGAATTGGCGGGGCATCCAGCCATACGAGGAGAAACGTGCCCACATGGCGACCTCCCCGGCGTGGCCGGGCAAAGGCTGGTCGGCATGGACGGGAGCGGGAACGAGCCTCACCTCGTACGAGGAGGGGTCGATCCACTCGCAATAGCGGAAGCTGTCCGGAAAGGCCTTCTCCACTTCCGCATTCGCGTCCTTCATGAAGAGCGCCTCGAATGCTTCTCTCTGGGACGGCTCTACGGCCCAGCCCCACATATCCGGGTACTCGGCGCCCGGGCGCCGATAGCCGAGGGATACCGGGTAGAACGCGCCTTCCATGGGTGCATCGAGGGAGATGAGGCCGTCCAGGAGGTAGGCAAGGAGGTCATTGCGATAGACGACTTCCATGATCACGGCGGCTCCCTTCGATTCCCCTTCCTCTCGGATTATGCCGCCCGGGCGTGGGGCTGTCACGCCCCCGACGGTGTATGGGCGACGCGGACGGGACCCAGGGGCGTCTCGAACTCTGTTACTCCTTCTGCCATAAGCTTGTCCATACGGCTTCCTTGGCTGTGCCATGCCTGGATTATCGCACGGCCGGGCGTGTGCGCGGGCAGTGGCGGGACGGCTATATAATCCGAGGTAGTTGATTTGCTGATGAGGTGAGGTGACGGCGCATGGGCGAGTACTTCAGTTGGGTGAACCCTAAGAAGAAGGAATGGATCGACTACGAGCCCTTCTCGGAGTGCGGGTTCGTGTTCAACGTCGCCGCTTGCCTGGGCGACCGGTACACCGACGCCGCGTGCACGCTCCTCGCGGGGCCGTGGCGGGGCGACCCGATCATGTTCGTCGGCGACTACTTCGACCCCGGGGAGGGATCGCGCGCCGGCGCCCTCTTCGACGGCTACCCCTACGACGACATCTTGGACAGCTTCAGGAACGTCACTGGGTTCTTCAAGTGTGCCGAGGGGATGCTGAGCCCCGTCTTCGGTCCCTCGCCCGGCGATGACGATGTGCCCTATGAGGGGCCTTTCGAGCTCGAGATCCGCCACTACCGCTACGCCGTCAACAGGACTCGCGGCGAGTACGTCGACCGGGACCTCGGCCCCGTCAGGCACGTCTGTCTCTGGCGCGGGGAGTACTCGTGGGCGAGGGTCGATCCGCTGCTGCCGCTGCTCACGCCGAGGAACGCGGGCGACGGCGCGGAAGGCCGCTGGTGCTG
>CAVEWV010000146.1:0-5957 GCA_963619535.1 Acutalibacteraceae bacterium
ATACGAATCAGAGTCGGCCATTATCACTGTGGAATATCTTGGCTCAGACGCATTTAGCGATACCGTAGACTCTGTCGGTAATGCCGGAAAGGTAGTCGAAGGGATGGTGAAAGCTTCGTTTGCCAGCAGCGTTTCCGACTGGAAGTCCTTTGATGGCAATGAAATCACAGAGCAAGGCGACTTTTACTCTGGAGCTTATAGCGCACAGTTCGAAGGAGTCGGCGAGGTTGTAATACTCGTCGGAGCCGCATTCGACTCAGACAACAACCTGCTGCTTATCATAGGATTTCCTTTTTCTAAACAAGGGGCGGTCGATTTCGCCTATATGGAATTCAGCATAAGCGGCGGTGTGCCAGCGGGCTCAAGCTCTTCCGTTAGCCCACTCGCCGATTCGAGCATCAGCCCCTCCAGCCGTTCTTCTTACTCCCCCACGCGCGGTGAACAGAACGCGCTTGAGAGGGCCCATGACTACCTCGACACGATGCCGTTTTCGCCCAGCGGCCTCAAGGATCAGCTCGAATATGAGGGGTACACCTCATCCGAAGCAGAATATGCAGTCGCGAACTGCGGCGCGGATTGGGATAGACAGGCTGTACTCAAGGCCCAGGATTACCTCGACGTGATGCCATTCTCCCGCAGCGGCCTCATCGACCAGCTTGAGTACGAAGGTTTCACATACAGCCAGGCATCGGCCGCGGCAACGGCAGTGGGGTTGTAGGCCTGGAGGCAGTCTTTATCGTTGGCGGTGCGCTTATATCGTGCATCGGCCTATTGAGCCTCACGGCAATCAAACGAGGGGCGGAGAACCAAACCCGCCCCACGGGCGACATATCATCGCCCGCAATCGACAAGGAGGAAACAGACAATGGTTAGCGATTCCATCTCCAGACGAAACGTAGTTGCCGGCGGGGCATGCCTTGCGGCGATGGCAGGCATTGTAGGGGCAGCTGCACCCAGGGCAGCGAAGGCGGACGACGCGCCCGACTTCCAGGCTATCGTCGACGGCTTGGAAGACGACGAGCAGACATGCTGCACGGTCTACGAAGACGGTTCGGGCATGCTCATCGACACAAACCCCAACAACACAGACGGCGGCAGCTTCCAGTACTCCATAGCCGGCGACAGTGCCATCGACAAGGTCTTTGAGCAGCTCGGCCTACCCAAGATACTGACTGGCATGTTCGGCCAATGCTCCGCAAGCGACGGCTGGCAGACGCGCACACGCGGTAACTACGAGGTATCCTGGAAGTACCACCCCGATGCAGGTCTGCGCGTGTTCATCGAATGGCTCGGGTAGAGGCACGCGCCCCATAACCAAGCGGACCTTCGGGCAATTAACCTGGAGGCCCGCCTTTTTTCATGACATATTCAATGCAACGAAGGGAAGCACGGCAATGGAAGGCAGCTTCGTCACAAGACGCAATTTCATCACGGCAGCCGGCATCGCAATGGGATCGGCGGCTCTCTTCGGAATCCTCAATCCCACAAACGCTTTAGCCCAAACCCAAATCGAACTCGAACTGGGTCAAGAGGTAAACCGCTCCAACTACACCTTCGCCATTGAGCGATACGGGTGGTCGACACGGCTCCAGACGCAACCAGACTCATCTGGCTCATATAGCTACTACGATGGAGAAGACGGCAAGCATTACTTCGTCTTCAGCGGCACAATGAAGAACAACTATGACAAGGCGAGATCGCCGCACGATACCGCCACGGCATCCTTCCAGTTCAACGGCAAATACACCTATGACGGGAGCGTCAGCGTCGCAGCCTCGGGAAAGTTCAAAAACCCGGGCATCGACGGAATCGAACCTCTTGAAACGGTCGAGCTCTATGTGTATGCGCTTGTTCCCGACGAGATCATGGAGACCTTCGACACGGTCGACCTGACTTTGAGTTTCGTCCCTTCCCAGAGCACAGTCTATACGCTCTCCTACTCCCAGGCGCAGGCCGATGCAAAAGCCGAAGCCGAGCAAAAGGCAGCTGAGGGCACCCCGCTCGACGCGCTCGTGCTCGACGGCATCCGCGTGGAACTGCCCGATGACCTCTATGCCTTCCAACTCGAGGGCCACCAAGGCTACGCCTGGACAACAGATGGCACCTGCACCATTGCAATTGAAAAGGGTGAGGGCTATGAGATTCCCGAATCCGCCGCAGACCGACAGACCTTCTTCGCCCAACGTATAGCCGACTACGCCGCCGGCCTGGGATGGACCGTCACGCGCAGCGAGCAGGTCGATCTTACTGACAAGCTTGAGGGCTACCTCAACTGCACCGACCATGGCGACGGCAACAGCACGACCTACATCAACATCCCGCTGAACAGCACGGATTTCATCCAGATTTACATCATTCACCCCAGCGACGCAACTGGGCAAGACAGCCTACCCGAACGCATGATTGCCGCCATCAACCAACAGTCCGACGACGATCCCGTAGCCGTGGCTTCAAACGCAACCACTACCCTGGAGGCGGCAGGTATCACGTTCGAAAGCCCCGTCGGCAACAGCCAAAACCTCTCGTACAACGCCCTCTATGCATGCGACTACGACCGTACACTGCAGATTATGGTGGAGCCCTTCAACGGCGTGGATATCGAAGGGCACATGGTGAACACGACCGAGGACGCCATGAGCAGCGAACCTGCCTCACCCGAATATTTCGATGCCTATTGCCAGCAGTTCGCCTCAGCACGGGGCGGTTGGATCATGTCCAAGTTCTCCACCGACGGGGACGGCTGCACGGTATCCGTCTGCACCATCCGCGCGGAGAATCAAGAAGTGGGCAGTGTCGTGTACACCCTCGCCTCGACCCCGGCCACCATGGAGGGCACGACCCACCAGCTGGCTGTGGTCATAGCGCGTTGTCAGCTGTCAAGCGGCCGCAAATGGAGCCCCTCAATCGACGCCATGATTGCAAGCATCGCATCCACCGGCGCCGGCAAGCTGACGGACTACAACTTCAAAAGTCAGCTGGGGTGGAAAATAACACTGCCGGACTATTATGAAAGCGAAATCTCTGACTATAGTTCAGACCTGTGGCTGAACATGTATGTACCGGATAACGAGCCATCCTTGATGCTTCTTACGCTAAACACCTTCGTCGCAGGTTATGGATACTATTACGAGTTTGGCGTAACGGGATACGTCAACTTAGAAGAGGTCCAGGAGGTCCAGGTATTGAGCGAGGAAACGCGCGACACAGCCGGAGCAAGCGTCTTGGTCAGAAAGGGCTCCGAAGACTCGGACGGCAAGAGAACCATAGTCGCCGACATCCATTCTCCAACCAACAACGCGTTGGGTCTCTTTTTTAGGTATGACCCCAAGGATGAGGAATTCCTCATGCCCTCGATCAACCAGGTGATAGACAGCATTATTGTCGGATAAAAAGGCAGTATGGGGGCTACGGGCGTACTCAACCCATAGCCCTCACACAAGACGATATATAAGTTTTACCAAAGAGCATGCTTAGCCGCACGCAAAAGCCGGCCCGCCAGGCAATGTACCGGCGGGCCGGCCCCCGCCCCCTGTCTTACAGGCGGCTAAACTCCACTGCTCCTACGCGCCAGCCTGCGCGAGGCAATCCTCCACGGTGGTGAAGATGGCGCTCGAGGTGACGGAGGCACCGGCCACCGCGTCGACACCAGCGGTGCCGCCAGCTGCCACGATGGCGTCGGGCAACTGCTCGATGGCCTTGCTTCCGATACCCTGAGTCTCGGAGTTGTCGCCAACCTCGACGGCGGTGATGACGCCGCCCTCCACGGTCACCGTGACGGGCACGTCGCCGCCAATGACCTTGTCGGAAGCAGTGTACTCGCCGTCGGTCAACGAGCCGGCCTCAACGGCGATGCCCGTGTCGGCTTGGGCCGTATCCTCATACACCTTGGCCTAGAAGTTGCGGATGATGGCATAGTTGGCAAACTGGCACGACTCGTTCCACTCGGCCTTGATGACCTCGTCCTAATCGACAGTGGCGAGGCCCAGGACCTCGGTGCGCGTGCCGTTGATGTAACAATACTGGCTCGAACGCACGCTGGGCTCGGCGGCCTTCTCCACAGCGACAACCGACACACCCTGTTCGGCCGCAGCACGGAAGGCCGCAACGCCAGCTACGCCCAGGCCGACAATTGACATCTTCGGGAGCTGGCAAGCGGGCAAAACTCGCGCTACATCGCCGGCACACTGCTCATCTCGGACAGCACCGTGCGCACCCATATGCGCAGCGTCTACCGTAAGCTCGACGTCTCCTCACAAAGCAAGTTTATCGTTCTAGTGACAGAAGGCCTTGACACAGCCCCACAAGTACCTGGAAAGAACTTAGGCGTCACGTTGCACCCGTCCCTTTGTGACATGGCGATTTGCCCTTCGCCAACAAAAAAGAACCCCCTGGGCTGATGACAAGGGGCATCAACCCAGGGGGCATGTTGCGTCTGAACGGTCAGGCGGCCGCACTCGGGGCTGTTAGCTGACGCCTAGCAGCCTCGGCGCATCAAAAGGCCTTCCTACTGAATCAGCCCCGCCTCAAAACGGTAGGCAGCCTTGACGTTGTCGTCGTCGAGGAAGTCGTGGGGCAGCGGTGCGTTGAGCTCGGCGGGGCGTTCCACCAGCTTGCGGGCCTCAACGGGGCACACCCAGGCACACTGGCCGCAGCGGAAGCACATCTCGTTCACCACGGGCAGACCCGTCGCCTGGTCCATCGTGATGGCATGCAGTGGGCAGCGCTCGGCACACGTGCCGCACTTGAGGCAGGCGTCGGTGTCGACCTCGAGTTCGTAGTGGCTGATCTGCGTGAAGGGTTGGCTGGCGCCGATAGCCTCGGGGCTGCCCAGGCTCATCCATTCGGCGATGATGCCGCACGAGTCGGCATGGCACGAACAGATGGTGCCCATGTGCTTGGAGAAGTTCTTCTCCAGGATGAAGCCGTCGTCGCGGGAACGCTGCATGTACTCGAGCGCCTGCTCCTTGGTTATGGGACGCGCCGTGCCGAGGTGCATCCAGTAGTCGGCCTCCTCGCCGATCATGAGGCACGTCTCCACGCGCTGGTCGCACAGCGGCGAGAAATACTCCTCGAACTCGCCCGACGCGAAGTCCTCAAGCGCGGGGAAGTCAACGCCGGCCACCTTGCCCTCGGCCGTCAGCTGCTTCACGATGGCGGTATAGCGGCAATAGCAGGGCGCGATGGCAAACGTCGTCTGCTCCTCCACGAGCTTCTCGATGTCGTCGTAGGGCAGCACTCCGGCGTCGTCGGCCACGACGGACTTGTCGCAGGGAATCGAGTAGAACGTGGGCGTGCCCGTGGTCTGCATGTCCTGCGGGAGCATGTCGGTGCCCATGACGCCCAGGTTGTAGTTGAGCGGGTCGGCGAGCACCTCGCGCATGTGGTACTCCACGACGCCCTGGAAGTACGGGATCTGATGATAGCGCACACCCTCGTTGGTCTCCTCGCGGCAGAGGTAGCCGTGGTCGGCGAAGTACTCGCACAGCTCCTCGCACTCCTGCATGGTGCGACCGGTCTTCGCGCTGTAGTCGAGCTTGGTGAAGGCGACGCCCATGGGGGTCTCGATATAGGCCTGTGCCGTGTCCTCGTCAAACGTGGCGAGGATGTCGTCGTAGGTCGAGGCGACGGCGTTGTTGCCGCAACCCATGCCGTAGGAATGGATGAGGCAACGCACCTTCACCGCCCAGGCGGGGATGACGGTACCGTCCTCGGCCGTGAAGTCGGTCTGGGCATCGAGGTAGGCCTGCCGGCGGCGATTGAGCTCCTCAAGCGGCATGGTTGAGGTGCCAAGCGCGAACAGCTCGGCCGGCGTGCCCTTCCAGTCGAGGTCGTCAGGGGCGCCTTCGGCGTACGAGCCGCCTGCGGCGGGGGCGGTCTCCTGCGCCTGGGCGACCCCGCCCATCGCGCATGCCGCTGCCCCCACGGCGGCCGCCGTCCCCACAAATCCCCTTCGCGTG
>CAVEWV010000147.1:0-5957 GCA_963619535.1 Acutalibacteraceae bacterium
ACCGCTCGAACAGCCAGCCCATGATCTGCTCATCGCGGCAGAAGAGCGCCCCGCCGTGGCCGTGCTGGTTGGTGGCGCCTCCCGCCTCGAAGTAGCTGGCAGGTTTCACGTCGAGCACCGCCAGCTCGCCGATTTCCTCCTCGGCCAGGCCCTCGGCGCGATAGGTCTCGGTGCCGGGGGTCATCTCGTCTGCCGCCGCGGCCCGCTGGCCGAGGCTGTCCCGCAGCGAGCGCGCCCATGTGCGGACGTCGTCCTCGGCCGCGTTGCCCGCGAACCGCTGGCCGTCCTGCCAGTCCAGATCGGCGCCTTCGGCAAGCCCCGCGAGATACTGGCCCGAGTCGCCCATGCCCGACGACATGGAGGTGCAGAACGTCACGACCTGCTTGGCCGAAAAGTCGTTGTCGGAGGCGAAGCGCCTGACGGGCCAGGCCGCGCCTCCCCACCAGATGGGGTATCCCAGCAGGACGGCGTCGTAGTCGGTAAAGCCGTCGGGGGTCGCCTGGGCAAGCGGGATGTCTTGCAGGGCCTCGTCGTCGTGCTCGCGGCAGATGCGGCTCTCAGTGTCCGAGTAGTTGAGGTCGTCTGCCGTATAGGGCTGCTCGGGCACGATCTCGAACAGGTCGGCGCCCAGCTCGTCGGCGAGCGTCTCGGCCACGGCGCGGGTGTGCCCCGTGCCGCTGAAGTAGGCCACCAGCACCTTGACGGCGGCATCGGGGGACGTGCCCTGATCGCCGCCCGTCTCGCCCGCCTGCTCGTCGGCCTTGCCGCAGCCCGCATTGGCCCCGAGCATGCCGCCCGAAGCCAGCGCCAGCCCCGCCCAGGCGCAGAGCCTCGCAAACGACCTCCTGCTTGCCATGTCCATAGCGCTCATGATGGCGTCCCTTCAGTATGCGCGCCCGGGCCCCTCCGACCCATGCCGGCCGGCGGCCTTGCGCGCCCCCTTTGAAACAACCCGGTTATAGCAACCGATAGTTACTATCGGTCAAATGGAGACTTTGCAGAGTGTGGAGGGGGCGCGATGGGGACATAACCGCAGGTAGCAGGCGTGTCACACATACTGGCCGGCCTCACGCGGCCTCGATGTGGTCGATGGCGAACTCCATCCCGCAGACCACCTCGTAGTCGGTGGAGCCGCATCTCGGGCAGGGGCAGGCCTTGCCGCCCCAGGGGTCGAAGTGGAAGAGGCTCCCGCACGCATTGCAGCGGACCTTGAAGGGGACACGGTCGATGACGACGGTGGCCTCGGCGGCGATCGTGTCGCGCGCCATCCAGTGAAAGCATTTTTGGAGCAGGTCGTCCACGATGTCGCGCATCTCGCCGATGGTGAGATAGACGGTTTTGACGCTGCTGGCCTGCGCCGCCTGCGCGGCATGCAGCACGCGGTTGACGATGTCCTTGGTGTATCCGAGCTCGTGCATCAGGCATCCCTCCTATACGAGAAAGGCCCCGGCGCGCTCAGCAGGGGATGAGCGCGCCGGGGCCAAAACGGACCTCCTTACTTACTCGTTGCCGTTCCAGCCGGCCTGCTTCATGCAGTCCTCAACGGCGCGCAGCAGGGCGACGCTGGAGTGGGTCGCCATGGAGACGACGTCGACGTCCAGGCCGTTCGCCGCGACGATCTGGTCGGCGAGCGTCTCCATCGCGGCGACGCCGATCTCCTGGGTGTCGTTGCAGTCCTCGACCACCACGTCGGAGATCTTGCCGCCCGAGATCTCGACGGTGACCGTCATGGGGCCGCCGATGCTCACGACGTAGGCCGTGTAGCTGCCGTCCTCGTAGCTGTCGGCGCCGCCCGTGGGCTTCTGGTCGATGAGGAAGGGCGTGTCGGCGAAGGCGTCCAGGGCGTCCTGGGTCTGCTCGACCACGTCGGCGGGAATCTCGGTGCCGATGAAGTCGTGGATGCCCACGGTGGACAGGCGGTCGACCGCCTCCCAAGACATCTGGTCCACCAGGTCGCGGGGCAGGGCCGGAATCTGCTCCTTCTCCTTGAGGATGCGCGCCTGGGCCGGGCAGGTCAGGACGCACTGGCCGCAGCCGACGCACATGGGCGCGAGCTGGACGTAGCCGTCGTCGCCGAAGGACACGGCCGCCATCGGGCAGCGATCGATGCAGGCGCCGCACTTGATGCAGGCGTCCTGGTCGTAGCTCAGCTCATAGGCGCTGGCGTTGGGGAACTTGCTCGTGGCGCCGTTCGTGGAGCGGTACACGCCCAGCACGCGGCAGGTGTCGGACTTGCACAGGCAGAAGGCCTCGGGATGCTCGCCGAAGGACATCTCGGGCACGAAGCCGTCCTCGATGCCCTGGTCGTACAGGTCGAGCGCCTCCTCCTTGGTGATCTGGGAGGCGTTGCCCGTGTCGATCATGAACTGGGCCGTCTCGCCCACCACGATGCAGTGCAGGATGCCGTGGTAGTTGTCGTTCT
The DNA here is from genome assembly GCA_963619535.1 of Acutalibacteraceae bacterium. Lineage (GTDB taxonomy): Bacteria > Actinomycetota > Coriobacteriia > Coriobacteriales > UMGS124 > UMGS124. The sequence continues at coordinate 2,423 of CAVEWV010000147.1, forward strand.
CCTCGATGGCGCCGGTGGTGATGCTGGCGTTGCGGCAGCCGCAGGGGGCCACGCCGAAGATCGTGTTGCGCTCGAGCGTGCCGCGCCAGTCGCGGTACGGTGCGATCTTGCCGCCCTCCACGACGTCGGGGCTCACCGGGCAGACGCCCAGGATGGGGTACTGCGACTCCTCGTCGTCCACGCCGCCCACGACGCCGCGGTCGATGAGGAACTGCTTGGTGAACTCGCGGAACCTCGTGGCGGAGCGGATGCCCCACAGGCCGCCGAACATGTGGTACCAGTTGACGCCGCCGCGCGTCACGCGGTTGATGAGGCGCCTGTCGGCCAGGCGGTCGAGCATCTCGGTGGCCTCGTCGAGGTCGCGGCCCGTGTTGCAGGAGTAGTCGTAGGCCGTGAACCACTCAAGCAGCGGCATGTCGTTCTCGGCCTCAGCCTCCTCGACCGTCCAGAAGCTCTGGAAGAAGTCGAAGCCGTGGACGCCGGGCGTGCCGCCGAAGCCCTCGCCGATGCGGTTGAGGCGGTTGCGCAGCGTGACGTAGGCCTTGTCGATGACGGTGCCGTCGGGCAGGACGAGGTCCTCCTCGGCCACAGGGGCGTCCTTGACCATCGCGAGGAGCTGGTCGTACGTCAGGGCGGAGAGGTCCTGCCCCTCGCCCACGACGCCCGAGGCAGGGGCTGCCGACTCCGCGGCCCCCTCGTCGGCGAGCGCGACCTTGACGACCGGGATCGCCGCTGCGGCGGCACCCACGGCACCCAGGAACGACCTGCGCGAAAGCTGTTCCATATTCGTTTCCTTCCTCTTCCCCATGTCCCGCGCCAGCATCCGTCTGCTGGCGCAACCCCAAACGTTTGCCCTGGTTGTTGAGCTGTTTTCTGGGGTGCGCTATCATTTTCGGGGCATGGGCGCGCGCTGGCGCGACAATCGGCGCAACTTGTGTTGCCCTGCGCGCAACGCCCCAGGACACGGACGGGAGGCTGCTTTGGAGCTTGAGTCGATTCGCAGGTTTGTGAGCGTGGTCGAGCTGGGCAGCGTGCGTTCCTCGGCGCAGGCCCTCCATGTGGCCCCGTCGTCCATCAGCCGCTCGCTGTCTCAGCTCGAGGCCGAGCTGGGCGCGCCCCTGCTCGACGCCAAGCGCGAGCAGCTCACCGAGGCGGGCCGCATCGCGCTTCCCGTGGCGCGGCAGATCCTGGCCGAGTCGGACCGCCTGCGCGTGGGAATCGCCGACTTCGTGGGGCAGCGCGGCACCATCCGCGCCGTGGCCTGCTCGCCCTCGCCGCTGTGGCTGCTGTCGAGGGCCGCCGAGCGCGCGATCCCCGGCACCATCCTCACGAGCGACATCGTCTCGTCCTCCACCGCCGCCGCCCGGCGCCTCTCGGCCCGCGAGGTCGACGTCGCCATCACGACGGCGCCCATGGCCTCGCCTCTTGTGGAGAGCGCCGAGCTCATGCACGAGCGCCTCTTGGCCTGCGTGCCCAAGGGCACCCCGCTCGCAAGCAGGCAGTCCTGCCGCTTCTCGGACTTCGACGGCAAGACGGTCGTCGTGTTCAAGGGGATAGGCTTCTGGCTCGACCTGTGCCGCACTATGGCACCGGGGGCGCATTTCGTGGTGCAGGAAGACCGCCTCGTCTTCCTCTCCACGGTGCGGGCCTGTGACGCCATCCACTTCGAGGTGGAGTCGCCCGAGCTCCCCGACGCGGGCGTGCGCGGCGAGCTGGAGCTCGACGAGCGCCACGTGCTCGTGCCGGTCTGCGACGAGGGGACCAGCGTCACCTACTACGCCAACTGGCTGCGCGAGTCGCGCGCCCCCATCGCCCGCCAGCTGGAGCGCCTGCTCAAGGCCGTGCGAGGGGCGGCGAAGGCGGCGAAGTAGCGCCCCCCGACTGCGGCGGGCGAGGGGGGCGGCCGGGACGCGGCGGGGCGCGACAGAGTGGCGCGGCGGGTCTCTCGGCGGCAAGGGGGCGTGATGCTGCGGCCCCGCAAGCAGCAATGGTGCGCGAGGGGAGTTGCGAGGAGGGCCCCTGCCATCCGGTGACGGCAGGCTGCCGCGCCATCCTGCGAAATCGACGAGGGGGCGCGGGAATGTCTCCCGCGCCCCCTCGTCTCACATGCAAAGCAGGTGTGCTCTAACTTGCCCTTCTACCAGGCCTTTTTGTCCTTGGCGTGGTCGTGGTTGGTCTTGCGCTCCTCGACGATCTGAGCAAACCACTGCACCATCTTGGGGTCGGCGTGCGAGAAGAAGCTCGAGGTGGCGGTGTCGAGCTCGGCGATCCTGTCCATCTCGGCCGCGCTCAGCTCGAAGTCGAACACGTCGAGGTTCTGCTCCATGCGCTCGCGGTGCACCGACTTGGGGATGACCACCACGCCGCGCTGCAGGTTCCAGCGCAGCATGACCTGGGCGGTCGTCTTGCCGTGAGCCTGCCCGATGCCGGCAAGCACGGGGTTCTCGAACAGGCCGCCGCGCCCCTCGCCGAACGGCGCCCAGGCCTCGGGCTGCACGTCGTAGCGCCGCTCCCACTCTTGCAGCGCCGTGTTCTGGTTGAGGGGGTGGCGCTCCATCTGGTTCACCATGGGCTTGAAGTCGTTGAACTCGCAGAACTCCACGAGGCGGTCGGCGTAGAAGTTGGAGACGCCGATGGCGCGCACCTTGCCCTCCTCGTAGAGGTCCACCAGGTCGCGCCAGGCGCCGAACGCGTCGCCGAAGGGCTGGTGGAGCAGCACCAGGTCGAGGTAGTCGCACTTGAGCTTGCGCAGCGACTCCTCCACCGAGGCGCGCGTGGGGCCCTGGCCGTAGTGCTCGAGCCAGACCTTCGTGGTGAGGAAGATGTCCTCGCGCGCCACGGGGGAGGCGGCGATGGCGTCGCCCACCTGCTCCTCGTTGAAGTAGGACTGGGCGGTGTCGATGTGGCGGTAGCCCGCCTCGAGCGCCTCGCGCACGCAACGTTCGCACTCGTCCTGGCTCACCTGGTACACGCCGTAGCCGAGCTGCGGCATCTGCACGCCGTTTGAAAGCGTAACGTAGGTCATATCCTTGGGATCGAACGCCATGGGGTTCTCCAATCTTCGCATTGCCTTTGGGGACGGTTGCGGTTATAACAACCGATAGCAACTATCGGTCAAGTGGAGACTTTGCAAAGTGTGGAGGGCAGCGATGGAAGGCATGGGCGCAGGCGAGGGCCAGGACGGGCGGCTGTACACGATGATGGAGGCCTGCCGCGAGACGGGCATGACCTACCAGACGCTCAAGTTCTACTGCAACCAGGGCCTCGTGCCCAACGTGAAGCGCGACCGCAACAACCGCCGCGTGTTCGACCAGCGCGACATCGAGTGGGTCAAGAGCCTGGGCTGCCTCAAGCGCTGCGGCATGAGCCTCGAGGAGATGCGCGTCTACCTGGACCTGTGCCTGCAGGGCGAGCCGTCCATCCCCGCCCGCAAGGAGATGCTCGCCGAGAAGCGCGCCCACCTCGAGGAGCAGCTGGCCCAGGTGCAGGCCAGCATCGACTACATCGACTGGAAGCAGGGCTTCTACGACGACGT
>CAVEWV010000148.1:0-5897 GCA_963619535.1 Acutalibacteraceae bacterium
CCCTAAAGGTTGCCGAGGTAGTCGCCGAGGGCGTAGCCGCCTGCCAGCGCAAACCCGATGGAGGCGCCGTTCATGGGAGCGGTGTACTGCAGCGGGAAGCGGCCGCCGGCGCAGTTGCCCGTGGCGTAGAGGCCCGGAATCTTGTCGAAGGTCTGGGCGGCCATGACCTGCTGGTTGCCGTCCACGAACAGGCCCGCGAAGGCGCACATGATGTCGTTGCGGTTGGGCGTGTTGGCGTAGCAGTAGTATGGCGGGTTGGTGAGGGCGATCATGTAGGTCGGGTCCTTGCCGAAGTCCTCGTCGGCGCCGGCCTCGCACAGCTCGTTGTAGCGGTTGACCGTGTCGATGAAGGTCTGCTTGGCGGCGTCGTCGAGGCCCATGTACTCGGCGAGCTGCTCGATGGTGTCGGCGCCGTACAGGTAGGCGGGGTCGTCGGGGCCCACGTAGGCCGGGCCGCGCTGGATCTTCACGGCAAGGCCGTCGGCGCCGGCGGCGTAGGCCTCGTCCATGGACTGCTGCAGCGAGGCGATGGACTCCTCGGTGGCCTCGGGGTTGAAGTGCTCGAGCGGGTTGACCTCCATGTAGGCGGCCACGTTGGCGTCCCACACGTCGTAGATGAAGCCCTCGGGCTGACGGGCGCCGGAGATGCCGGCAAGCACGCCGCCGGCGAAGCCCTCGTCGCCGTAGCGCTCGCCGTACTTGTTGACGCGCAGCACCGGGGTGCCGGCAAGCGGGCTCATCGGCAGGCCGAAGTTGCCGCCCATGGCAGCGCGCGGGCCGATCTCCATGGCAGCGCCGGCCCACAGGCCCATCTTCTGGCCCTGGCCGCTCCAGCCCTGGCCGGCCAGCTCAGCCTCGGCGGTGTTGGTCTCGGCGACCTCCTGGCACAGGGCGGCGAACATGTCCTTGTCGCCGGAGCAGTCGCCGGCGGCCAGCACGACGCCCAGCTTGGCGGTGTACTTGTGGAACTTGCCGTCGCCGTCCTTGCCCACCACGCCGGTGATGCCGTCGGTGGCGTTGCCGATGAGGCAGTAGCCGCTCATGCCGTACACCACGGTGCCGCCGGCGGTCTCGATGGCGCCGCGCTGGGCGTACATGGCCTGGTTGATGGCGCCGCCGAAGCTCGCGGCCGCGGGGTAGGAGCAGAAGTCGCCCACCTTGTGCTGCCAGCCCTCGGGCGCAGGCCAGGCCTGGGCCATGGGCTTGGCGTCGTCGGGGCACACGGCCACCAGGTCGTCGATGGCCTTGCCGCCGAACACGGCGAAGTCATGGACGAGCTTGCCGTTGGCGCGGTTGGCGCAGTGCAGCTGCCAGTTGTGCACGAACTCGGCCACGTCGTACTCGGGCACGCCCTGGTCGAACTGCCACTGGGAGTTGATGTGGCCGATGGCCTGGCCCAGGATCATGAAGGTGTCGACGTCGTTGTCCTGCTGCTCGATGACGATGACCGACTTGCCCAGCTCGGCGGCGTGGCGGGCGCAGGCCGCGCCGGAGTGGCCGCAGCCCACGACCACGATGTCGGCCTCGGACTCGTCCTCGAACTCGGTGGGCATCTCGGGGGCCTCGCCCAGCCAGGCGGGGTTGTTCTTGAAGATGGTGGGGACGGTCTCGGTCTCCTCGGCGGCCGCGGCCTCGTCGGTCTTGGCCTCCTCGGCGATGGCCTGGCTGGCGACGACGCTTGCGGCGCCGGCGGCGGCTGCGGCGGCTACGAAGTTGCGGCGGGTGAGCTCAGCGTTCATTGTGTGCTCCAATCCGTGTCGGAAGGTGATTGTGGGCCTCATAGGGCGAAATCGGCCCAAAAGAAGCCCCGCCCCCCAGCGGAGGACGGGGCTTCGAGTTTCCTTACAGGAACTTCGGTTCTGCGATGCCTATGGGGCTTAGGCCTGGGCGCTGGCCAGGGCGGCCTCGACGGCGGTGAAGATGGCCTTGGAGGTCACCGTGGCGCCGGAGACGGCGGCGACGCCGTCGGTGCCGTTGGCCTCGACGATCTGGGCCGGGAGCTGCTCGATGGCCTTGGAGCCGATGCCCTGGGTCTCGGAGTTGTCGCCGACCTCGACGGCGGTGATCTTGCCGCCCTCGACGGTGACGGTCACGTCGAAGGAGCCGCTGATGCCGGTGCCCGACCCCACGTAGGTGCCGTCGGCGATGGCGGACACGTCGGCGGGGGCGGCGTCCTCAGCGGGGCCCTGCTGCTCCTCGGCGGGCTGGTTGGCGGCGTCCTCGGCCGTCCACTCGATGGGCGGGTTCTTCAGCTCGTAGGTCTCGACCACGGAGTTGTCGATGATGGAGACGTCGCCGTCATGGGCGGCGATCATGCCCTCGATGCGGCCGTAGACCAGGGCGAAGGAGCGGGAGATGCCCGGGACCGTGGTGGGGTAGCCGGAGGAGAAGCGGCCGCCCTGGTTGTTGCCGGCGGCGTACAGGCCCTCGATGACCTGCTGGTTCTCGTCGACGACGCGGCCGTACTTGTCGGTCATGATGCCCGAGGAGGACACGAGCAGGGGGCCGGCGTTGCTGAACTTGCAGGCGTAGTAGGGCGGGTTCTCAAGGGCGTACATGCAGTTGGCGGCCTTGTAGTAATCCGTGTCCTCGCCGGCGGCGGCCAGCTCGTTGTAGCGCTGGATGGAGGCCAGGGCAGCCTCGGCGTCGGCGATGTCGGTCTGGGCGATGAGCTCCTCGAGCGTGTCGGCGGTCACCGTGGTGCCGGCGGCGACGGCCTCGTCGATCTGGGCCTGCGAGCCGAAGCCGTCGTTGGAGCTCAGGCGGGAGTTGTCGCCCTCCTGCAGCTCGTAGATGACCTGGCCGTGGCCGGCGCCCATGAAGCCGACCTCCTCGTTCCACTTGGAGTCGAAGAACTGCCAGACGTGGTCCTGGTTGTTCTGCATCATCTGGTCCTGGATCTCCTGACCAGGGATGTCCTCGTTCATGAAGCGCTCGCCGTCGAGGTTGAGCATGAGCATGGGGGCGCAGCCAAGCGGGCCGCCCATGGTGTGGGCCATGCCGGCGTGGGGGCCCGGCTCCATGCGGGCGCCGACCCACATGGCCATCTTGTCGCCGTCACCGGTGTTGGCGGCGTTGCCGTCGGGGTCGGTGGCGGAGTACATCACGGGCAGATAGTAGTACCAGGGCATGTAGTACTGGAACATCTCGTTGTCGCCGGTGTAGTCGCCGGTGCACAGGATGACGCCCTTGGCGGCGTTGAACTTGATGTACTCGCCCTCGTAGGTCTTGGCGATGAGGGCGCTCACGCGGCCGGACTTCTGGTCCTCGCCGCGGACGAGCTGATAGCCGGCGGTCTGGTAGTAGGTGGTGCAGTTGCCGGTGTCCTCGGCGGCCTTCACCAGGGCGTCGCCGCAGTAGGTGAAGGTCTGGGCGCCGCCCAGGCGGTAGGTGGTCTGCCAGGTGCCGTAATAGGCGTCGCGGGGCTCATAGGGGTTGGGCAGGGGGTAGCGCTCGGGCTGGATCCACGCGCCGGCGCCGCTGGGGGTGGGGGTAGCGGTGGCCTCGAGGATGTAGTACTCGCCCAGGGCGTCGCACACCCAGTCGAAGGTGGCGCCGGAGTGGCGCAGCCAGGTCATGTACAGGTCCTGGTTGGCCTTGGAGGTGGAGCCCTTCATGAGCTCGTGGACGATGCCCTCGGCGTCATGGCTGTAGCTGAAGCGGTCGGTGAACTGGCTCTCGAAGGCGCCCACATCGCCGCCGTTGAACGTGGCACCCGCGCCCTTCTCGAGCAGGCATACCTTGGCGCCCTCCTCGGCGGCGGCGCGAGCGGCGGCCTCGCCGGCAGGGCCGGCGCCGACGACGACGACGTCGCAGTCGATGGTCTGGGAGATCTGGTCGTCACCGATGAGCTCGGGGGCGGTCATGAAGCTGGGGTCGCCGATGACCTTCTCGCGCACGGCGTCGGAGTCGCCGGAGGCGTTGTTGGCGGTGGTGGGGTCGGCGGAGGCGGCCTCCTCGGCCGCGGCCTTGCCCTCCTCGGCCAGGGCCGTGGCGGCGGCGGCGCTCATGGCCACACCGCTCACGCCCAGAGCGGCGCTGCGCAGGAAGTAACGGCGGGTGATGTCACTCATGTGAGAACTCCTATCCTTGATTGGATGGCGTGCGGGGCTTGCGTTGCGGCTTGCCCCGCGTGAACGAATCCCACAATACGTTTCGGGTGTATTTCGTGCTTCACCTAGCCTCCATGAATCGCATTTGCCCTGGTAGAAGCGAATCAATAACCTGGGCGAGGTGAAGTGTCATTCGTGCTACCATAGCCGGCAGTCAATGCAAGCGCGCCTGTGGGAGGCCCTCGATGTCCCTTTGGGTGAGCCGGGCGGCCTCGGGGGGCCGGCGCGCTTCTACAAAAAGGGGAGACATGCTCAAGGGGTTCTTCGAAGCGCTGGCGTTCGTCGCGCGCGATTCTCGGCAGAGGCTCGTCGCCGTCTGCATCGCCGTCTCGCTTACGCTCGCCGGCGTCACGCGCGCGTTTCTGGAGATGTCCTCGGGCGGGGTGGGGAGCTTTCCCATGCCCGGCGACAACCTGCTCATGGTGGCCCTGTGCGCGCTCGTGGGCTTTGCGGGCTGCCGTTTCCATCGCGGCCTGGCGCGGTTCTTCTTGAGCCCGGCGGGAAGGCTCATCGTGCCGCTTTTCGCCCTCGTCTCGGCGGGGGCGGTGTGCGCGTGCCGTTTTCTTGGCGAGCAGGCCGGGTCGGCCCTCTTCTTCTATGCGGCGGTCGCCGTGCGCATCGCGAGCCTTCTGTGCCTCATGGCGGTGTATGCGCGCGTGAGCCCGCGCGACGTGGGGGCCTGCGCGGCCCAGACGGTGTGGGGCATCGCGCTCGCCGTGGTCTTCGACTGCGTGTTCCTGCTCCTCGCGCCTGCCGGCGTCACCTTCCTGGGCCTTCTGTTCCCTGTGGTGTTCTGGGGTTGCCTGGTGGCGTTCGACCGCATCGAGGCGGGCCATGCCCAGGGGGCCGAGGCCTGCCAAGCCACGGGACGCGCCGAGAAGGGGCCGCGATCGCCGCTGCCGCCCGACGCCGCGCCCGCCGCGCCCGCCGGCTCCGAGGGCGCCGCCCATGACGGCCTTCCCTGGCTTCGCCTGCTCACCTTCGCCCTCTACGGCGCGGTGGGTGGCCTGTCGTCGAGCCAGGCCTACTCCCTGGCGCAGAATTTCACCACGCAGCCCTCCATGGTGCACAACTGCCTGGTCAACGACGCCGGCCTTCTCGTGGGCTGCGTCGTGCTGCTCTCAGGCGTCGTGTGGCTGTCCCGGCGCAACGTCGAGGCGTTCACCTTGCGCTACCTGCTTCTGCCGGCCTATCTCGTGTGCATCTTCCTGTCGCCGCTTCTCGCCGGCCTCATGGGACTGGTGGTGCCCGTCCTCATGGCGGTGTCGCAGGCGCTGTTCTACGGGCTGCTCTGGGTGTTCCCCCGCCCGGCCCCCGAGGGCGACCACCTGCGCTGGTACGCCTCGTGCTGCGGGTTCTTCTTCACGGGCACCTACCTGGGCATGTTCGTGGGCGGCGATTTTCTGCCGAGTGCCATGGCGGGCGACGCCTATATGGTGATAGCCGCCGTGGCCCTCGCGGCGCTGCTCATGCTTGAGTTCGCGCCCCGCTTCACCTCGGCCAACCCCGACATGGCGCGCGACGCCCAGGGCGCGGGCACCTCCCAGGGCTCGCCGGCCGCCCCGGCAGCCGAGCCGGTCGCCGCGGCCGACCCCGGCCTGGAGGCCGGCGCGGCCATCGACGCGCTGGCGGCCCGGGCGGCCGACGCCTGGGGCCTCACGCCACGCGAGCGCGCGGTGCTTCCCGGCCTTCTGCGCGGCCGCAGCGTGGCGTGGGTGGCCGAGAGCCTCACGCTGAGCAAGAACACCGTGCACACGCACATGCGCAACATCTACCAGAAGGCCG
>CAVEWV010000149.1:0-5737 GCA_963619535.1 Acutalibacteraceae bacterium
CAAGGGGACGGGACTCGCGAGGTTCCACGAGTCCCAAGGAGAGGGAGGCAAATCCGAAGCGCTCGCTCTCTTTGGGACGGCCCCCGGCCGGGAAGCCGGGGGCCTAGGAGAGGGAGGCAAGGGACGGAGGCCTACTGGTTAAGGCAGGCCTCCAAGGAGAGGGAGGCAAGGGACGGGAGCTCGCCGGGAAAGCGGGCTCCCAAGGAGAGGGAGGCAAGGGGACGGGACTCGCGAGGTTCCACGAGTCCCAAGGAGAGGGAGGCAAATCCAGGTCGCGCGCTCCCTTTGGGACGGCTCCCGGCCGGGAAAGCCGGGAGCCTAGGAGAGGGAGGCGAATCGATGTCTCAGGAGGTCGTTCTTTTTGTTAGCTCCTTTTGACATCTCGAACAATACGCTATAGCTAACTATGAGTCAACCGCTGTTAACGAGATTCTTAGCTCTAGTGAACTCTTCATAAGTCCTACACAATCCTACTGTTTCAGTAGGATTTCACCGCCCGCACCCGGCCCTAGCCCTCGCACCCCTTCCCGCGCGCAAAGCCCGCCAGCCCCTGTCATGCGCAAGGCTGACGACATCCTCCTCGTCGGGTCATCTATCGGTCGTGCCCTCCCCTGCACGCGCAAAGCGAAGGGGGCGGCAAGCCTTCTCGGCCCACCGCCCCCCGTCAGACGCCCTATCTGCCAGGCAGTTTGTCACTGCACATAGCGCGTGATGTTCTCCTCGTTCAGGGCGAACTCATAGGAGTTAAAGTCGCGCCGCGCCGTCCAGCCGATGCCGCTCCAGAACTTGTTGCCCACCTCGTTGTCGCCGAAGGCCACGAGGGTCGCCTTGCTGATGCCCTCGGCGGCCAAGGCCTGCAGGCAGAAGCGCACCATTCGCTTGCCGATACCGTGCTTGCGATACTGCGGCGCCACGCACACGTGATAGAAGCTCCCCTGGCGGCCGTCGTGGCCGCACAGGATGCTGCCCACCACGTGCCCGTCCATCACGGCCACGCAGCTCGTCTCGGGGTTGCGTGCCAGGAACCGCGCCACATACTCGCGCGAGTCGTCAAGCGAGCGCAGGGCAAAGCCGTGGATGTGCTCCCACAGGGCGCAGACCTCGTCGTAGTCGCCGACGCCCATCACACGCACGACAGGGCCCTCGCCGGGCACGTCGGCGCCCATCGGCGCGTCCGCCACACGTCCCGCCTGCTCAGCCAGCTCCATCCTCGCCACTTCCCCTCTGCCCTAGACCAGCGCAAGCACCACGAGGCTTGCCAAGTACACCACGAAGATCCCGATGGCCACCCAGTCGGCGCGGCGGACCTTGAGCACATGGTAGTGCGTGCGGCCCTCGCCGCCCACGTAGCAGCGCGCCTCCATGGCGTTGGCCAGCTCCTCGGCATGGCGCAGGGCGCTTGCGAAGAGCGGCACGAGGATGGGGACGAAGAACCTCACGCGGTCGATGAGGCGACCCTCGTCGAAGCGGGCGCCGCGGGAGGCCTGGGCGGCCATGATGTGCTGCACCTCGTCGAAGAGCGTGGGCATGAAGCGGATGGCGATGGTGTACATCATGGCCAGCTCATGCACGGGCAGGCCGAAGCGCGCAAGGGGCGCAAGCATCCTCTCGGCGCCGTCGGTGATGGAGATGGGCGAGGTCACGAGCGAGAACAGCGTGCCCGCCATCATGAGCGCGAACACGCGAAACGCCATGTAGAGGCTCTGGATGAGCGCATGGTCGGTGATGGCGAAGCCCAGGAAGTGCGTCACGACCTCGCCCTCGCGCACCAGGAAGATGTTCACGCACATCGTAAGGATCACGAACACCCACAGCGGCTTGGTGGCCTTGCGCACCACCTTGAGCGGCACGCGCGAGAACGCCGTGGCGATCACGAGCAGCGCCGCCACGGGGATGAGGCCCCAGGGCGCGGGGGCCAAAAAGACGCTCACCATGTAGATCACCATGATGACCATCTTCACGCGCGGGTCGAGCCGGTGCATGGCCGAGTCCACGTTGTAGAAGGAACCAACGGTCACGGTCGAGCTCACTGGCCCTCACCCCCCTCGACGGCCACACCGCGCCGGGCAAGGTCCGCGGCGATGGCGTCGGCCAGATCGTCCAAGGTCAGCGGGTCGGAGTCGAAGGAAAAGCCGCGCTGCACCAGGTCGTGGGCCACGCGCGTGGACATGGGCACGTCCAGACCCACCTTGTGCAGCAGCTCGGAATGCGAGAACACCTCGGCGGGCGTGCCCTCGTCGACGATGCGGCCGTGGTCGAGCACCACGATGCGCTGGGCCGCCTGGGCCACGTCGTCCATGGAGTGCGACACCATGACGATGGTGTTTCCCTTGGCATGCAGGGCGCGCACGATGTCGAACACCTCGCGGCGTCCCTTGGGGTCCAGGCCCACCATGGGCTCGTCGAGCACGAGCACCTTGGGGTGCATCGAGATGATGCCCGCCAGGGCCACGCGGCGCTTCTGGCCGCCCGACAGGTCGAAGGGCGACTTCTCGGCCACGGTGTCGTAGTCCAGGCCCACGAGCGCGATGGCCTCGCGCACCGCGGCGTCCACCTCGGACTCGCTCATGCCCAGGTTCTTGGGGCCGAAGGCCACGTCGTCGCGCACCGTCTCGGCAAAGAGCTGGTATTCGGGGTACTGGGCGACGAAGCCCACGAGGCGTCGCACCTCGCGGCGCTGCTTGCGGTCGGCGGTGGACAGACCGTCCATGGTGACCGTGCCCGAGGAGGGCACCTTCGTGGCGTTGCAGTGCTCGGCCAGGGTGGACTTGCCCGAGCCGGTGTGGCCGATGAAGGCCACGAACTCGCCGTCGTTCACGGTGAGCGACACGTCGTCGAGCGCCGGGCCCATGATCTCGGTGTCGTAGTGGTAGGTTACGTGGTCGAACACCAGGGGCATCGCTTACGCCCTCCCTTCCGTGCCGGCAAGGCCGGCCAGGCCGCACAGCTGCTCCTCGAGCTGCTCGATGCGCGCCGTGTCGGCCACGTCGATGCCGCGGGCGCGCAGCGCCTGGGCCAGGTGCATGGAGAATGGCTGCTCCAGGCCCAGCTCGCGCAGCATGTCGCCGTGCGTGAACACCTCGTCGGGCGTGCCGGAGAGCACGATGCGGCCGGCCTCCATCACGTGCACCACGTCGGCGTCGAGCGCGTCCTCCATGAAGTGCGTGATGTGCACGATGGTCATGCCGCGCTCGTTGAGCTCGCGCATCACGCGGCGCACGGCGCGCCGGCCGCGCGGGTCGAGCATGGCGCAGGGCTCGTCGAACACGAGCACCTCCGGGTCCATGGCGAGCATGCCGGCGATGGAGACGCGCTGCTTCTGGCCGCCCGACAGCTCGGTGGGGTCGGCCTTGGCGTAGTCGGTCATGGCCACGGCCGCCAGCGCCTTCTCTACGCGCTCCACGATCTGGGGCTGCGGGATGCCCAGGTTCTCCGGGCCGAAGGCCACGTCGTCGGCGACGATGCTCGTGACCATCTGGTTGTCCGGGTTCTGGAACACCATGCCCACGTGGCGGCGGATCTCGATCTGCTCGTCGTAATCGTCGCTGGAAAGCCCGCAGGCCCGCACGCTGCCCTCGTCGGGCACGATGAGCGCGTTCATGAGGCGCGCCAGCGTGGACTTGCCCGAACCGTTGTGGCCCAGGATGACCACATGGGAGCCCTGCTCTATCTGCAGGCTCACGTCGTGCAGCACGTCGTGCTCGCCGTCGTAGGCGAACGTCACGTTGGAAATGTCAATCTGAACTGGCAATTCCCACCCCTTTGTCCCTTGCTTGCAACCCGGCGATGGGGGCCGTCCGCACCTTGCGCGCAGACGACCCCCATCGGCTCAAAACTTCTTGTATACCCAGACCCGCGCAGGGGCGTATGTCCTAGACGTGGGAGCGGCTGTCGCGCATCTTCACGAGGTTGGAGACCGGCTTGTAGAGAAGGCCGGTGGCCACGCCGTTGATGCCGCACTTGATGAGGTTGAACGGCAGCAGGATGGGCACGATCATGGCGGCGACGTCCTCGACGGTCACGCCGGGGGAGTAGATGGGCGTGATGAGGAAGTTCATGGCGATGGCCAGGCAGATGAAGACGATCGAGCCCAGCACCAGGCTCACGATGGCGCCCTTGAGGTTGTGGAACTTCTTGTAGATGAGGCCCACCACCAGGACGGCACCGATCATGGCGACGAAGGTGAGCAGCGACCCCAGCGGGCTCATGATGAGCTTGGGAATCCAGCTCACGAGCTGCACCACGATGCCGGCGGTGGGGCCGTACATGAGGGCCACCGTGAGCGTGACGATGCCGCTCGGGTCGTACTGGAGCCAGGGAGCCGGCGGGAAGATGGGAATCTGGATGAACGACAGCGCCATGCCCAGGGCGCTGAAGATGGCCAGCGTCACCAGCTCGCGAACGCTCCAAGCGCTGCGCTTCCTACCTGCGGTTTTTACTTCGGCCATGACAAACACCAGCCTTTCTGCCCCAATGGGCACGAAAAGCGCGGGTGTCCTTTTGCCGGAAGCCCCCCTGGCCCCCTACAAACAAAAAGACCCGCGCACGGCTGCAGCGGGTCTCCGGGTACGCTTATATGGCGCGACCAGGTGTTACTATCATCCGGACTATACCGTCGGCCCTGGAATCTCACCAGGTCGGCCAGCTATTGCCAGCTCGCGGGCTCGGGTCGGCCAGACCCATACCGCCGGTGGGGAATCTCACCCCGCCCCGTAACAGATACGCAACGCGTAAGGTAGCTCAGTCATGAAGAAATTGCAAGCAACTGGCGCAATTCTTGTTGGATTGGGGTAAAACCGCAGCTAGACGGCTATATTTGCGATCTCAGACAAAACCGGTGAAAGGAATGCGGCATGAGCGAGCAGGCAAGCGAGGCCCCCGAGACCCCCCGCGAGGCCGTTGCGGACGCCCCGGCGCAGCAGCCCGCGCAGGCCCCCGATGGCACGCCGCAGGTCGACCCCGCCTCGCAGGCCACAGCCGACCCGCAAGGGCAGCCCTGCGGGACCACCAAGGGCCCGCACCTGATCGACCACATGCAGTGGGGCTGGCTCGCCGTCTTCGTGCTCGCCGTGTGCTTCATCTGGGGCAACTCGATGCGCCAGGGCGTGGACTCCACCCACCTGAGCGAGAGCGCGCTCTTCATCATCCAGGACATCCTGCGCGACCTGGGCCTTCCCGGCGGCTGGCTCACCGACCACATCGTGCGCAAGACCGCGCACTTCACCGAGTACACGGCCCTGGGCATCATCGCCATGCAGGCCTTCACGCCCCACCGCGACACGTTCTCGTGGGCGGCGCTCGGCACGTTCTTCCTGGCAGTGGTGGCAATCCCCTGCCTCGACGAGACGCTGCAGCTCTTCGTTGACGGCCGCAGCGGACAGCTGGGCGACGTGCTGCTCGACTGCGGCGGCATCCTCTTCGGCTGCCTCCTAACGCTTGCGGGCAGCGCCTGCTGGGCCAAGCGCCACGCCCGCCGCGCCGCACAAAAAGCGGCCGCCGAGCCCCTCTCCCCGACGACCGCCCTCTAATAACCCCTCACCTACGGAACCTCAACACGCAACGCAGCGCACCAGGTCCCATCCTCTAAAACGCAGGTTCTGGCGCGCAAGGCGCTGGGAGGCGATGCGTACTGGACGTACACCAAAGGTGCGCACCGCGCGTGAGCCTCCCAGGAACGCAGCACGCCAGGTTCTGCTTCACTACACCGCGTGGACGTCGATGGTGGTGGCGGAGTTGG
>CAVEWV010000150.1:0-5721 GCA_963619535.1 Acutalibacteraceae bacterium
AAAAGCGGGTTCTGATGCGCAAGGCGCGCAGGGCCGTAGCGTACTGGACGTACGTGAGGCCCTGCGGAACGCAGCGCATCAGGTTCCGCAACTCTTACTCCTCGTCGGAGATCTCGGTGATGGCGCTGACGGGGCACTCATCCTGGCAGTCGCCGCAGCCCTTGCACTCGGAGTCGTCGACGACGACGCAGAAGCCGTCGTCGATCTCGATGGCGCCGGTGGTGCACACGTCGACGCAGGCGCCGCAGCCGATGCACTCGTCGGTGTCGATGATGGGGTAAGGCATGTTCTCTCCTCTCCAAACGGGCCACATGGCCCGCACAACCTCAACTGAACACGGCAAGCCGTATTCCCGCCCGGGCGCGCCTCCAAACACGCCGGGCTGATGGCGCGTAATGTAGCATGATTCCTCCGAGGCACAGTATCATCACGAAAAATGGCGGCGAGCGGCACAAAGGCTTTTTTGTACGGGATGGGCGGGCGTGGCACTTGCCATGTACATTACAAACGCGAGTGCTACGATACGCCAGCTTTTCACCTTGACCCCATCGAGCTAGCATCGGAGGCCCCAGGACATGTCAAGCGACCTCGTTCGCTTCAGCGTCGCCATGCCGGCGCTGCTCCTCGACGAGTTCGACCGTTACACGGCCCAGCGCGGGCTTCTGGTCAACCGCTCCGAGGCCATTCGCAACCTCATCCGCGACGCCTTGGTCAACGAGGAGCTCGAGGACCCGGCCGCGCCCGTCGTGGGGTCCATCACGCTCGTGTACGCCCTGCACGCCCCCGACCTCATGGAGAAGATCGCCTCCGTGGAGTCGAACTACCCCGACGAGGTCGTGTCGTGCACCCATGTCCACCTCGACCAGGACCGGCGCATGGAGGTCATCTGCGTGCGCGGCCTGGGCTACAAGGTCAAGGAGCTGGCCGACTGCCTGGCCGGCATCAAGGGCGTCTCGCACAGCAAGCTCACCGTGGTGGCCACCCAGGCCAGGCAGGGGGAATAGGCTATGGCGCGCATCCACGTCCATGTCTGCGGCATCGTGCAGGGGGTGGGCTACCGCCCCTTCGTCTGGCGCGCGGCCACCTCGCTGGGGCTCGCCGGCTGGGTGAAGAACTCCAGCGACGGCGTGCACATCGAGGCCAAGGGCGACCAGGCCGCTCTCGACCGCTTCGTCCTGCTCCTGTCAACCCAGAAGCCCGAGGCGGCGCGCGTGGACACGGTGCACGTGGACTCCCTCGACGACGAGCACATCGCGGCGGCCGGCAGGCACGAGCTCTTGCAGGTGAGCGGCTCTGTGCCCGGCAGCGACTTCCGCATCGTGGAGAGCACCCACGACGAGGACCGCACCGCGCTCGTGAGCCCCGACATCGCCACCTGCCCCGAGTGCCTGAAGGAGCTCTTCGACCCGAAGTGCCGCAGGTTCCACTACCCCTTCATCAACTGCACGAACTGTGGGCCGCGCTTCACCATCATCGAGAGCCTGCCCTACGACCGCCCCGCCACCTCGATGGCGGCCTTCCAGATGTGCCCCGCCTGCGCCCACGAGTACGCCGACCCGGCCGACAGGCGCTTCCACGCCCAGCCCGACGCGTGCTTCGAGTGCGGCCCGCACCTCACCTGGCGCACCGCCGAGAGGCCCGGCGAGGTGCTGCGCGGCCTCGACCGCGCCTCGTCGGACGACATAATCGAGCGGGCCGCCGAGCTGCTGCGCGCGGGCGGCATCGTGGCCGTGAAGGGCCTGGGGGGCTTCCACCTGGCGTGCCTGGCCGGCGACGAGCAGGCCGTGCGCACGCTGCGCCAGCGCAAGCACCGCCCCACCAAGCCGCTCGCGGTCATGTTCGCCCGACTCGACCAGCTGCGCCGCGTCTGCGAGGTGAGCGACGCCGAGCGCGCCCAGCTCGCAAGCCCGCGCACCCCCATCGTGCTGCTTGCCCGCAAGGACGCCTCCCTGGTGCCCGACGAGCTCGCCGTGGCGCCCTCGGTGGCAGGCGAGCTCCCCGAGCTGGGAGCGATGCTGCCCACCACGCCGCTGCAGCACCTGCTGCTCGCGGCCGTGGGCGCGCCCCTGGTCATGACGAGCGGCAACCTCACCGACGAGCCCATCATCTGCGACGACCAGGTGGCCGTGTCGCGCCTCATGGACGTGGCCGACGCCTGGCTGGGCAACGACCGCCCCATCCTGGCGCGCTATGACGACTCCGTCGTGCGCGTGGTGGGCACGAAGACGCAGGCGGTGCGCCGGGCGCGCGGCTTCTCCCCCACGCCCGTGAAGCTCGGCCTGCCGCCCGCCGCCCAGGACGGGCGCGCGCTGCCGTGCGTGCTTGCCTGCGGGCCCGAGCAGAAGGCGACGTTTTGCCTGACCCGCGGCGAGGAGGCCTTCGTCAGCCAGCACCTGGGCGATTTGGAGAACGCCGACGCCTTCGACGCCTGGCAGGCGGCACTCTCCAAGTACGAGGGCCTCTTCGGCCTCGAGCCCAAGGTCCTCGCCTGCGACCTGCACCCCGAGTACCTCTCCTCCAAGTGGGCCCGCGCGAAGGCCGACTCCGAGGGGATGCCGCTGTGCGAGGTGCAGCACCACCACGCCCACATCGCGGCCACCCTGGCGCAGGCGGGCGAATGGGGCCACGTCGTGGGCGTGGCGCTCGACGGCACGGGCTACGGCGCCGACGGACGCATCTGGGGCGGCGAGGTCCTCGTGTGCGACCAGGCCGACTTCACCCGGGCCGGCCACCTGGCCTATTGGCCGCTGCCCGGAGGGGCCGCCGCGGTGAAGAAGCCCGTCCGCAACGCCGTGGGCCTCTTGCGCCAGGCAGGCATGGCCGACTGCGAGCTGGCCAGGAGCCTCGCCCACCGCATGGGCGTCGAGGGGCCCGTGGTGCTGCAGATGCTCGAGCGCGACCTCAACTGCCCGCACACGAGCTCGGCAGGCAGGCTCTTCGACGCGGTCGCGGCCATCGTGGGCCTCGTCGACGTGGCCGGCTACGACGGCGAGCCCGCCTGCCTGCTGGAGGCCTGCGCCCGCAAGGCGGCCCCGCCCACCTTGGAGCAGGTCAGGCGCTACGAGCTCGTGGCGCGCCCGGCAACCCCGGCCGACGGCAACCAGGCCGGCGACGACTCGCTTGTCTTGGACTGGACGCCGATGCTTGCCAACCTCGTTGCCGACGTGGAGTCGGGCGTGGACGCCTGCGACGTCGCCCGGCGCTTCCATGAGGGGTTCTCGGCGAGCGTGGCGCGCCTGTCCGCAGGCGTGGCCAAGGCGGCGGGGCTGACAAAGGTGGCCCTGGGGGGCGGCGTGTTCTGCAACCGCCTCGTCCTGGACGGCGTCAGCTCGCACCTCAAGGCCGCCGGGCTGCGCGTCCTTGTGCCCGGCTCGCTTCCCATAAACGACGGCGGCGTCTCGTACGGGCAGGCGGCGGTCGCCCGCGCCCGCATGGTCGCCGCGATGCACGCCCTCGCAAACGAACAGGAGTAACCATGTGCCTTGCAGTACCCTCGCAGATCGTCTCCATCGATGAGACGGGCCTGGCCCAGGTGAGCGTCATGGGCGTGCAGCGCCCATGCTCGGTGCGCCTCGTGCCCGACGCCCAGGTGGGCGACTACGTCCTCGTGCACGCGGGCTTCGCCATCCAGCGCATCGAGGAGCAGGACGCCCGCGAGACGCTCGCCCTGCTCGAGCAGATGCCCGACCTTCTGGGAGACGAGCTGGACGAGCCGCGCGACGCCCAGGCCGACGTCGCCGCGAGCGCCTAGGAGATACGATGGACCTGCAGCAGTTCCGCGACCCCCAGACCGCCCGCGAGCTCATCGAGCTCATCGGGCGCCTGTGCCAGGGCCGCTCCATCAACCTCATGGAAGTCTGCGGCACCCACACGGTGAGCATCGGCCGCTACGGCCTGCGCTCGGCCATGCCCCAGGGCCTCAGGCTCCTCTCCGGCCCGGGGTGCCCCGTGTGCGTGACCTCCAACCACGACATCGACTGCGCCATCGCCATGGCCCGCGTGCCCGACGCCATCGTGACCACCTTCGGCGACATGATCCGCGTGCCGGGCAGCTCCACCACCCTGGGCGCCGAGAAGGCCGCCGGTGCCGACGTGCGCGTGGTGTACTCCCCGCTCGACGCCCTCGACATCGCGCGCAACAACCCCACGCGCCCCGTCATCTTCATCGGCGTGGGCTTCGAGACCACCACGCCCGTGGTGGGCGCCGCCGTGCAGATGGCCTGCGAGCAGGGCCTTTCCAACTTCTACGTGTACTGCGCGCACAAGAGCACCGCGCCCGCCCTGGCGGCCATCGCAAACGACCCCCAGACCAAGGTGGACGGCTTCATCCTGCCCGGCCACGTCTCCACGGTGACGGGCCTTGCGCCCTACGGCTTCTTGGCGCGCGACTTCCGCTGCCCGGGCGTGGTGACGGGCTTCGAGCCGGTGGACATCCTGTCGGGCATCGCCCGGCTCGTGGCCATGGTGGTCGAGGACGACCCGCGCATCGAGAACGCCTACGGCCGCGGTGTGGACGACTGCGGCAACCGCGCCGCGCAGAAGGTGATCGAGGACGTGTTCGAGCCCTGCGACGCCACCTGGCGCGGCCTGGGCCCCATCCCCATGAGCGGCCTGCGCCTCAAGGGGGACTACGCCGCCCACGACGCCCTGCGCGCCTTCGCGCCCGAGGTTGAGCCCACCCGCGAGACGCCCGGGTGCCGCTGCGGCGACGTGCTGCGCGGCATCATCACGCCCGACCAGTGCCCGCTGTTCGGGCGCGTCTGCAACCCCGAGGACCCCACGGGGCCGTGCATGGTGTCCAGCGAGGGCTCCTGCGCTGCGTACTTCCGCTACCGCGAGCATGCCTAGCGGCGTGCGGCATTCCATAAACCACCTGCTGAGAAAGGCTGTTTAGCGATGAAGAAGGACACGGAGGTCCGCCTGGGCCACGGCTCGGGCGGCGCGATGATGAAGCGCCTCATCGACGACCTCTTCCTGGACGAGTTCAAGGCCGAGGCGAGCCTGCCGGGAGACGACGCGGGCGTGGTGCCCCTGGGAGGCGGCCGCATCGCCATGAGCACCGACTCCTTCGTGGTGACGCCGCAGTTCTTCCCTGGCGGCAACATCGGGCGGCTGGCCGTGTGCGGCACCGTCAACGACGTGGCCACCTCCGGCGCCGAGGTGAAGTACCTCTCGTGCGGCTTCGTGCTCGAGGAGGGCTACCCCATGGACAAGCTGCGCGAGATCGTGCACACCATGGCGCAGACGGCCGCCGAGGCCGGCGTGTCCATCGTGACGGGCGACACCAAGGTGGTCGAGCGGGGCCATGCCGACGGCGTCTTCATCAACACGGCAGGCGTGGGCCTGGTGCCCGAGGGCATGAACCTGTCGGGGGCCAACTGCAAGCCGGGCGACGCGGTGCTTCTGAGCGGCACCTTGGGCGACCACGGCATCTGCATCATCTCGCAACGCGAGGGCCTGGCCTTCTCCACCACCCTTGAGACCGACGCCGCCCCGCTCAACCACCTCATCGCCGACGTGCTTGCGGCCGCCCCGCACACGCGCGCCTTCCGCGACCCGACCCGCGGCGGCATCGCCTCGACCCTCAACGAGTTCGCCGAGGCCAGCAGCGTGGACATCCTCATCAACGAGGTGGACGTGCCCGTGCGCGACGAGGTGCGCGGCGCCTGCGAGATGCTCGGCTACGACGTGTTCCAGGTGGCCAACGAGGGCAAGATGGTG
>CAVEWV010000151.1:0-5681 GCA_963619535.1 Acutalibacteraceae bacterium
GTGCCTATACGCTGGCAAATCTGCCAGTCAGCGGCGCCTGCTTGGCTCTTGCGAACCCTATGCCAGCGCGAGCGTCTTGGCGCGCATCTCAACGAGCCAGTCGGCCAGCTCAGAGATGCCCTGGCCGTTGCGCGCGTCGGTCTCGAACACGCGCGTGGAGGGGTTGAGCACGCAGGCCTGCTTCTTGAGCGCGTCCATGTCGAAGTCGGGGTTGAGCGGCAGGTAGGCGCACTTCGTCACGATGAGGGCGTTGGTGACGGCGAACATCGGCGGGTATTTGTACACCTTGTCGTAGCCCTCGGGCACGCTGAGCAGCATGACGCGGGTGTGGGCTCCGGTGTCGAAGTCGGCCGGGCACACCAGGTTGCCGATGTT
The DNA here is from genome assembly GCA_963619535.1 of Acutalibacteraceae bacterium. Taxonomy (GTDB): domain Bacteria; phylum Actinomycetota; class Coriobacteriia; order Coriobacteriales; family UMGS124; genus UMGS124. The sequence goes on from CAVEWV010000151.1 coordinate 376, forward strand.
CTCGAGCACCATGAAGTCGAAGTGCTTGTCGCCGAAGGCCGCAAACGAGCGCTTCACCATGCCCATCTCCACGTGGCAGACGCCCTTGGTGTTGAGCTCCACCGAGGCCACGCCGGCCTCCTTGATCTTGAGGGCGTCCACGTCGCTTTCAAGGTCGGCCTCGATGACGCCGCACTCAAGCCCACGGGCCTTGAGCTCCTTGAGCAGGGCCAGGATGAGCGTGGTCTTGCCGGCGCCCGGCGAGGCCATCACGTCGAGGAAGAACGTGCCCTTCTTGGCCAGCGCGGCGCGCCATTGGTCGGCCTCCTGGGTGTTCTCCCAAAGAATCTGCTGCTTTACCTCGATAACCTTTGTCTCTTCCACTGACGATGCCCCCTTCGGGTTGTGTGTGTACACGGGTCGCGGCGCGGCAGTCTGCGCGCGTCGTGCCTTGGCAACCCCCTGCGACTTGCTTCGGCCCCGTCGGGAAGAAAGGTTAGCACAACTCGGCTATAATCGGGCGCATCGTCACGACGTCATGGGAGGGCCGCGTGCTCTGGTTCACCAGCGATCTGCATCTGTGCCATCAGAACATCCTCACCTTCACCAAGCGCCCCTGGGACACGGTGGAGGAGATGGCCCGGGGCCTCATCGACAACATAAATGAGTGCGTGGCCGAGACGGACACCCTCTGCATCCTGGGCGATTTGTCCATGCGCGGCCAGCACGAGGAGGTCATGGAGTACCTGGGCGGCATCCGCTGCAAGCACCTGCAGCTCGTGCGGGGCAACCACGACCTCGACTGGTCCGGCCGGGGCGTCTTCGAGAGCGTGGACGACTACCGCGACATCAAGTACAACAAGATGCGCCTCATCGCCTGCCACTACCCCTTCATGACCTGGAACGGGATATTCCACGGCACGGTGCACGTCCACGGCCACATCCACAGCGCCGGCACCCACTACAACGAGCTGCAGCGCGAGCGGGGCTATCGGCGCTACGACGTGGGGGTGGACGCCAACGGCTTCCGCCCGGTGAGCGTGGCGCAGATCCGCGAGTTCTTCCACGGCATGCAGATCGTGACCCCGCAAGAGGACAACGCCAACATCGGCCTGGAGCCCCGCGACTGGGTGCCCGGCCCCAACGACCCGCCCGGCAGGCGATAGGGGAGGCGCGCCGTCCCCGGGAGCCCCGGCGACCTGCGTTGTTCGGGGCGTGCGGCTGGTCCGACCCTGCGCATTTAGGCCCGCGGGCTGAGCGATTTGGGGCGTGCGGCGCGAGGGCGAACGAAACAACCTTTGCACGCCACGGGCGTCGAATTCGCATTGCCGAACTCGCGTTTTGTGACGCGGCCGCTATAATCTGCGTCAAGTACATTGAATCGCTCGTGTGTTTGCTTTGTCGCGCTGAGGGGTGTCGGCATGCGGCGCCCCTTTTCCTAGGAAAGGAGCACTTCATGGCACGTACGTCTTCGGCGTGCAGGCACGTCGTCGCGGCGATTCCCGCTGCGGCCATCGCGCTGCTCATGCTCGCGGTCACCGTGCAGCCTGCTACCGCCTCAGCCGAGGCGGCACAGGGTTCGGCCGGCGCCGCGGCCAGCGCATCTGCCGCCCAGGCCGCCCTCAAGGAGGCCAAGGTCGGCCAGGACACGTTCATGTACTCGCTCGACGATGCCGGCAACGCCGTGCTCGCCGGCTACGAGGGAACCTCCGCCTCCCTTACCGTGCCCACCGAGCTCGACGGCGTGAAGGTCGTCGCCATCGGGCAGGGCGCGTTCAAGGATGCAACCCTGCTTGCCGAGGTGGTCGTTCCCGACGGCAGCATCACCTCCATCGCGAGCAAGGCTTTCGAGGGCTGCACGGGCCTCAAGAGCGTCGACATCGCCCCCACCGTCACCTCCATCGCCGACGACGCCTTCGTGCTGGCCAAGGAGGTCCAGACCACCGAGAAGGACGCCGACGGCAAGGACAAGACGGTCACGCAGACCGTCTACGAGGACATCGCCGGCCTCTCCATCCTGGGCGACCCCGAGTCCGTCGCGCCCGACTACGCCTCGGCGCACGGCTTCACCTTCGTGCAGAACCGCTTCCACGCCACGAGCGTCGCGCTCAACAACACCTCCGTCGTGCTGCTCAAGGGCCTGCAGACGGCCAAGCTCACGGGCACCGTCGACCCGGCAAACTGCACCGACGCGTGGGCGTGGGCGTCCAGCGACACCGCGGTGGCCACGGTGGGCCAGGACGGCTCCATCACCACGGCGGGCCTGGGCACTGCTAACGTAACGCTTTCAGTGGGCATGCAGAGCGCCACGTGCAGCGTGCAGGTGGTGCAGCCCGTGGAGCAGATCAACCTCAACAAGGCCACCTTCACCATGGAGGCCGGCGACGTCAAGCCGCTGCTCGCCACCGTGCTGCCCAACGACGCCTACAACAAGGCCGTGACCTGGTCTTCCTCCAACCCCGCCGTGGCCAAGGTCGACGAGAAGGGCAACGTGACCGGCGTGGCCCAGGGCACCACCGTCATCACCTGCACCGCCGCCGACGGCTCGGGCGTCACGCAGTCGGCCCAGGTGGAGGTCGTGTGCAACCAGCACGTCGCCGCCAAGGCAACCGATCTGGCCAGCTCCCACAAGTACGCCGACTCCACCTGTGACACCTGGGTCTACGCCCAGTCGGGCGCCGCGGGCCTGGCCGTCACCTTTGACAAGCAGACCTATGTCGAGAACGGCTATGACTACATCGAGGTCTACGCCGCCGACGGCTCCATGGTGGGCACGTACACCGGAAGCCAGCTGGCCGGCGCCACGGTGAAGGTCCCCGGCGAGTCGGTGAAGATCCGCCTCGTGACCGACGGCTCCAACACTGAGTGGGGATTCGCGGTGAGCGGCATCGAGGAGTACCAGCCCGACGGCTGGTCGTTCTTCGACGGCGCGACGCACTACTACGTGGGCGGGTACCTGCTGCGCGGCGAGTGCTTCGTGGGCGGCTCCTGGCGCTACTTCGAGCCCCAGTACGGCGCCATGCAGACCGGTCTTGTAACGCTTTCAAATGGCACCGTGAAGTACTATGACGAGAACGGCCTGCGCGTCACGGGCCTCGTGACCCTCACGGACGGCACGCGCTACTTCGACACCGACACCGGCGCCATGGCCACGGGACTCACCTACCTGCCCGACGGCCGCGTCATCTACTGCGGAACCAACGGCATCCTGCGCAGCGGCACCTTCACGTTCCAGGGCGTGTCGCTGTACTTCAACGAGAGCGGCGTGCTGTCCGACCCCGCCTCCACCGACATCGCCCAGGGCACCATCGCCCAGGAGGACGGCGGCCCCGCGCCCCAGGTGCAGGTGGACACGCAGGAGCTCAACCGCGCCGTGAGCCATTCCTACGAGCTGAACGAGTCTGAGTACACCGCCACGAGCTGGGCTAAGATGACGGCTCTGCGCGCCAGCGCCGAGACCGCGCTCAAGGACGCCACGCTCACCCAGAGCGTCTGCGACGCCCTCGCCGCCCAGCTTACCGACGCCATCTCCGCGCTTGAGCCCGCGCCTGCCCCCGTCGTGGTAGACACCGCGCAGCTCCAGCAGGTCGTCTCCAGCGCGCAGGCTCTTGTCGAGGCCGACTACACGCCTGCAAGCTGGGGCAAGCTGAGCGGTGCGGTGGCCGCGGCCAACGCCGTGCTCGCCGACGGCTCGGCCACGCAGACCATCGTGGACGCCCAGGCCCAGCTCGTGCAGGCCGCCATCGATGCCCTGCAGCCTGCCAGCCAGCCCGACCCCGATCCTGAGCCCGCCCCGGCCGACACCACGGCCCTGAACGACGTGGTGAACAAGGCCCTCGCCCTGGGCGAGGCCGAGTACTCGCCTGAGACCTGGGCGAACCTGCAGAGTGCCGTGGCCGTCGCGCAGGCTGTGCTCGCCGACACCACCGCCACTCAGGACACGGTGGACGCCCAGGCCCAGGCCGTGCAGGCCGCCATCGACGCCCTGCAGCCCGCGACGCCCGTGGTGACGCCCGACGAGGGCGCGGCCGACGGCACCGAGCAGCCCGGGCAGGGCACCGACACCGCCGAGGACATCGAGCAGGCCGGCGACGGCATCGTCAACGACGGCCTTGAGCCCGGCGAGACGCCTGAGAGCGTCCATGAGGCCGACCAGGCTGCCGAGGGCGGACAGCAGGGCGAGGCGCAGGCCGCCGAGGCCGACGCCCAATCCGACGTCGCCGACTCCGCCGAGAAGACCGAGCAGCTCGCCGAGTACCTGGGCGTGCTGTACCTAAGTGCCTACCATCAGGCGGCCACCGAGGATGCGGGCACCTATGAGGCCTGGCAGCAGGCCCTGGCCGCAGGCACGCAGAACGACGGTTCCGTCGTCAACGCGGCCGACCCCACGAGCTGGGGCGCCTTCGCCGGCGCGCTCATCGGCGAGGCGGGCGACACGAACCGCTTCGCGAGCTTCTTCGACGCGGCCTCCGCGCTCGACCGCAACAACCTTGGCGACCTGGGCATCCAGAAGAACGACGACGGCTCTTACGCCATCGCCTCCGACAAGGCGGCCGCGCTCATCGGCGGCATCGTGGGCGGGCAGTGCTACGACACCGGCTTTGCCTGGGCAACCAATGTCGTGCGTTCCGAGGACGGCGGCTCCTACACCGTGTGGCCCCAGTACGGCGTGACCGTCGAGGCCCAGTTCGCCAACGTCACCGACAACGGCGACGGCTCCTACACCTACACGGTCAAGCACACCGTGAGGCAGGAAGGCGCCGAGGACGCCGTGACCTACGCCCGGTTCACCGTCGTGCCTTGGGGAACGAGCCCCTTCGGCCTGGCAATCTCCGACGTCACCGTCGATGAGGGTCTCGCCGACCAGTTCTAGGCTCAAGCGAGCGGTCGGCGCATCCGAACCGTCCGAGCTCGAGAGCGCCCGATAGCGCCAACGCAGGCGGCCCGTCTCCCAACACCGGGAGGCGGGCCGCTTTTTGGATGGGCTAGGGGAGCGATGGCTGATGGCGAGGCTTTGCTTCTTATGCCTTCGACATGCGTGTGTCGATGTACTTGAGCAGGTCGTCTTTGTGGTGGATGTCCAGCTTGGCGTAGACGTGAGCGATGTGGGCCTTGGCCGTGCCGTCGGAGACGCCAAGCGCGTCGCGGATGAACGCGCGGGTGTATCCCTCAGCCAGCATACCCATGACCTCGCGCTCGCGGGTCGACAGGCCGTGCTCGGCAGCGATGGCGTCGTAGACGGCCTCGGTGTGCTCACGGCGGGTTCGGGCCATCTCCTCGCGCATGCGGTCTTCTGCGCGCTCGCCCACGAGGCGGCCGGTGACGTA
>CAVEWV010000152.1:0-5673 GCA_963619535.1 Acutalibacteraceae bacterium
GTCCACGGCTCGGGAGTGCAGAGCTGGAAGAGGCGGGTGGGCACGTCGTCGCGGCAAAACGGCGTCTTGGCGGGAAGAAGCCCGGCGGCGAGGTAGAAGCCGTTTTCGCGCCACGTGCCCTCTACCTCGAACTCGTCGGCGCCGAGCAGGACCAGGTCCGCATCCGTGCGATGGGCCTCCCCCACCGCGCGCTCGAGAAGCACGGGTTCAAAGAGGTCGTCGGCGTCGAGGAAGAGCAGGTACTCGCCCCGGGCAGAGTCAAGCCCAGCGTTGCGGGCGGCGCCCGCGCCACGCGACGCGCCCTGCGTGAGGACACGCACACGCGCATCGCGGGCGGCATAGGCGGCGAGCACCTGCGGCACGGCGTCGGTGGATGCATCGTCCACCACGATGAGCTCGAAATCGCCCAGTGTCTGTGCCAGCACCCCGTCGAGCGCCGCAGACAACCACTCGGCCCCGTTGTGCACGGGAATGATCACCGAGACGAGCGGTGCCTCATTCGGGTTTGCATTGGCACTAGACATCTACACCCCTCAATCGCACCCCACCGGGCACCAGGATCTCACAAAGCGACGCCATGCATGGCATGCTAATCGTCAGACATGGCTTGCTTTGTCCACGAGCCCGGGAACGCGGTGAGCATGTTTGCAATCTGAACGTCGTTTCCTCCGCCGTCGACATTGACGCTGCACAGGGCTTCGTCCTGCGTCGACTCGACATACTTCAACGCCCTGTACGGAACAACCTGCACAGCGGGGGTCTGCTTCAGGTTTTGCATGGTCTTGAGCCAGACATCGTCGGCATCGCGGCACCGCCCCATGCTCATCTCGCGGTCAAAAACATGCTCATCCAGTGCATGGGGCGGATAGAGCGTGCCTGCGCCGCTTGTTGGGAACAGGGCCTTCGACGGCACGTCCACGAGCGCGGACTGTTCGATAGTCCACTGCTTGTACGGGCGGACCGAACCAGTCTTATCAAACTTGACCAGATGGCACCTCATGGCACAGACGCAGCCGGGATGCTTCTGATAAGCCCCATAGAGACGCTCGATCATATCCGCGTCGTAGTACAGGTCGTCGTCCACCGTGACAACGATGTCCTCGGGGTACTCCTGCATGGCAAAGTAATACTTCTTGTGGCTTCTCAGGTCATCGCACCACTTGATTGACAGGCCGCGCTTCTGAAGAGCGATGAGGTCCTTCGGCAGGGAGTTCATCCCGTCAGGGAACTGCTCCTTTGCCAGCCAGAGGATTATCTCATCCGCCTTGACGGTCTGATCCATCAACGTCTCGACCGATTTGGCAACACAGCCGATTCGCTTGGGATAGCTCGTCATGCTGACTATGATGCGAGGCGTTCGCTTGACATCCGTAACGCCACGCGAGGGCGGCTTCAGCTCGGCCCCGGCCGGAATCCCGAAATGTTCGGGGATACGACGCAGGGTGTAGCTCAAGCCATGCTCCTTGATGCAGCCGATAAAGCCGCGTATCTTACGCGGGATGAACGTGATCGCGCAGCCAATAGTGTACGAACGGTAATAGCGAATCCGCTCCCCATCATCGTAATGCACCTGAACGCTTGCCTGCACGGGCGCAGCTGCCGGCGCGCTTTTCTTCTTTGCCTCATCACGCCATTCGGCGAGGAGGTAGTCGATCGGGGAGTTGTCACGCACGCGCGCAACCCACTTGGAGTCCGCCACGTACACGAACTGCCCCGGTTCATCGGTATTGAGTTCCCATGCATCGAAGGCAGTCGTCGTGTAAAACGAGTAGAGCGTCTCAAACTCAACGCCGTCTTTTGCTCGGTTTAGATGCGAGCGGCAACCCGCAATGAACAGGGACACCAACGAACGCTCTATCTCGGGATAGCGTTCTTCCGACATCATGCGACTGCGAACCGCCGTCAGCGCCTCGTAGAAGTTAAGCGGCTCCTTTGCCCTGGTAGCCTGAAGACTCGTGTGGACGTTCGTCCTGTAGTTCACGAGCTTCTTGTCCACAACCGAAATCCTGTCGGCCAGCAGCAGGGCACAGTCAACAAAATAGACGTCGTTGGCAGAACGAAGGGGCTGGAACTGAAGGGCATGCTCTTCGACAAACGACCTGCGGAACAACTTGTTCCAGGGGCAGTCGATCGAGATGTGCAGGATCTTGTCCGGGTTGTCGCGGTACGAGAAGGGCATGACCTTCGGTATGTTGTACCTCTGAATCAAGAGCCTCGCGTTCGTGGATTTCTTCGTCACGTTGTCGTAGTAACGACCGTCGCACAGAACGACATCGGCTTCGTCAGACTCCGCCTTGTTGTACAGGTCCTCGAGAAGCGTGGGGGCAAAGAAGTCGTCTGGGTCAAGGAACAGGAGGTATTCCCCGCTCGCCATCGCCAGGCCCGTGTTTCTCGCAACGCCGGCATACATGTTCTCTTGTGTCGCATAGCTGATTCGCGCATCCATCACGGCGTATTCCTTGATGATGGAGAGCGACTCGTCCGTGGACCCGTCATCGACAAGAATCAGCTCGAAGTCAGTAAGGGTCTGCGCCAGGACGCTGTTGAGGCACTGTCGCAAAAACGGCGCCACGTTATACACGGGCATGACGACGGAGACCTTGGGCGTGGGCGATTTCTGAAGCGGCTCCCGGTGGTAACGCCCTTGGATTTCGGCGAGCTTGTTGTACACGAAGGGGCGATGATAATACTCTTTCGGTTTCCCGCTCAGCCCATACGCGCCGTCAACCACATTGGCAAGGTACATGCCAAAGAAGTCTTTCGAGTACTCGTCCTTCAAAATATAGAGGTACTGGTCAACGAAGTCAGCAGCAGCCCTGTTCGTGAAGGTCTGCTCAAGCTGGGCATAGAGCCCCCTCGCCTCCAGGCGGGCCTTGAGCAGGTCGTACGACTCAATGATACGAACGGGGAAGGACGCCGCCGCACCCACAAGTCCCGCCTTGGGGGCGTTCTTCCGGTAGTGCTGCAGCACCTCGTTGACAACGGAAATCCTGTCCGCCTCGGCAAGCGCCGTATAGACAAACGGGACGTCCTCCAGGCTCTTCATAATCGGGAAATCTATGGAGCGCGAAAGGACGAATTCCCTCCTGAACAGCTTGTTGCAAGGGCCTCCGGCAACGAGCTGGAACAGCGTCGCCGGCACGTCGTCGCGGTTAAAGACCTCTTGGGCGGGAATGAGGTCTTTGTTCAGAATCCAATTCCCCTGTTCATACTGGTCGGTTGCCATGTTGTACACGTCTGCATCAAAAAGGACGACATCGGCATCCGTCTGCTTCGCCTTCGTGTATGTCCGGTACACAAGGTCGAGCTCAAGGAAGTCGTCCGCATCGACAAACAGCAGAAACTCCCCGCTCGCCCGCTCTATTCCGTTGTTGCGCGCCACGCAAGCGCCGGAGTTGGGCTGATCGATAACCCTGATGCGCGAGTCGTTGGCGGCATACGCCTCGCAAATCGACAGGCTGTCATCCGAGGAGCCGTCGTTGACCAGGATGATCTCGATGTCCTTATGGGTTTGGTTGACAAGCGAGTCCAAACAATGCCCGAGATACATCTCGGCGTTGTAGACCGGCACAACAATCGATACGTTAGACATCGGGCACACCCTTATTAGTCTTCGGCTTTGTCGGAATGGGTCGGCAGCACGAGCAGCTGGCCCAGCTTTAGGTCGGTCTCCGGGGGATTCCATCGAATAGCCCCCGACGAGGTCGAAAACGTCATCTCGCCAAACTTTATGCTTCCGTCATCGAGACGGTACAGATCGACGCGCACATGGGCAAAGCCCTCGGCAAGCACCTCTGCCAGGCGAATCATCTCGTCGAGATTGTCCGGAGCAGGAACTGGCTGCGTGTTCTCACGGTACTCCGTGCAAAAGCCCGCCGGGCTCCAGTCACGCGTGAAAAACGCGGCGGTCGGGTTGGTACCTCTTCCCGAGATGTACTCGATGTAGTGGGCGCGGCCGGCAAAGCACCACACCTTGTAGTCAGGAAGATCGCCATCGGAGTTCGTCAACAGCTCTTCCGCGAGCAGCCGGCGCGGAATGTCTGAATAGGCGAGCTCAAAGCCGTTCGAGAACGCATAGTCGGCCTTAAGCCAAAGGTTCGCCTTCGCCTTCAGGGCATTGAGGTCGACGGCGCTCTTGTCCTTGACGATTGCGTTCCATCCACTGCCATGGTTGGCCTTGAGCGCAAACGCGTTCGGAAGCGCCTCGAAATCAATCTCATCGGCGCTGCGATACACCCCATACAGGTCAATGAGGTACTCGGGGCCGATTTTCTCGGCAACCCAGTCGCGCACCCTGACCTTATCCATCAGCCTCGATTTGAGTTCGGTGCGGTCATACAGCTTGAGCCACTGGATCTTCTCGTTATACGTTTGAGGGTCCTCAAGGTTAAGAATCTCGCCCGTCTCGTTCTGATACCAGTTGGTCAACGCATGGGGGTACAGCGCTGGATCGAGAAGCTCATCCTGGCGACGCATGACCTTTGCGACAGAGCCCCTCACGCCTTGGACGTCGGCCCTGGTGCTAGAGATCTCGGCATGGATGTCATCGCGCAGACCCGCAAACGCCTCATCAAGGCGCTCGGAATCCCGATCCCGCCCCTCGGCAATTGTGCCAAGGCCAGCAAGCAACCTCTCGTCGAACTGCGCGCCCTTCTCGCATAGAGAGCGACACGAGGCAAGTTCGGACGCGAACTGAAGATAGGCTTGCTGCTGCTCCTTCAGCACCACCTGGTATTCTTCCAGGAGCGCGTAGAGCCGTCGGTTTTCCTCATTGGCCGCATCGAAGAGACGACATAGCGTCTCGGTTCGTTTCTCGAGCACCGCCATTCTCTTGAGAAGCTCGTCGCTCTGAGTCTTCACAGCCTCGGCCTGACCCTCCAGCTGACGAGAAAGGTCCGCCTTGGCACTCCATATGGAGCTGATAATGTTGGTAACCTCGCGCATAAAGGACTTGATAGGCGGAGGCACGATGTGTTTAAGCGCCTCTTTTGTGCATGAGCGTTCTGGCACTCTGGTCTCCTCCTGTGAAAAACACCAAGCGAAAGTTCGTTAGTCCCTCTTGAAGAGGTCGCGCGTGTAGACCTTGGCGGACACGTCGGCCAGGTCGTCGCTCCAGCGGTTGGCGACGATCACGTCGGCGCGGGCCTTGAAGGCCCCCAGGTCGTGGGTGACCTCGGAGCCGAAGAAGTCGGGGGCGTCCAGCGTGGGCTCATAGACGAGCATGGACGCGCCCGCCTCGGCAAGCCTGCGCATGATGCCCTGGACGGAGGAGGCGCGGAAGTTGTCCGAGCCCGACTTCATCGTGAGGCGGTAGACGCCCACGACGGGGGCCTCGACGCCGCGCTCCCGCAGGGCCCCCACGCGCTCGAGCACCTGGGAGGCCACGAAGTCCTTGCGGGTGCGGTTGGCTTCAACGATGGCCTCGATGAGGTTCTGGGGCACGTCCTTGTAGTTGGCCAGGAGCTGCTTGGTGTCCTTGGGCAGGCAGTAGCCGCCGTAGCCGAAGGAGGGGTTGTTGTAGAAGTCGCCGATCCTGGGCTCCAGGCACACGCCGCGCACCACGTCGGCCGTGGAGAGGCCGCGCACCGCGCAATAGGTGTCGAGCTCGTTGAAGTAGGCCACGCGCAGCGCCAGGTAGGTGTTGGCGAAGAGCTTGACGGCCTCGGCCTCGGT
>CAVEWV010000153.1:0-5633 GCA_963619535.1 Acutalibacteraceae bacterium
TGCTTGCGAGGTGCCGCGCCACGCGCTCGCTGCTGGCCCCCGTGACCCCCATCGCGTGGAAGAAGAGTATCGCAGGGGAGCCCGGCGACCCCAGGGGCTCAAAGCGCATCGGTGCCTCCAGAAGTTAGACACGGCTATGTTTACGGGCACACAGTATAGACCTGGGCTGGTTGTGGCGCCAGGATTCGGACGCTGGGGTTCGCATTGCCAAGATCGCTGGCTGGCGCTCATCTCTGCGACAGATTCGCGCAGCAGCAAGGAACGGGGTGCTAGCGGCCTCGGCAATGATTGCGTGAAGCGGCGAGGCGGCCTCGACCTCATCGCGCGTGTCGCTTGCTCTAAAAAGCGCCCGTCGCCGCTACTCAACAACCCCGTAGATATACGCGTTCAAAATGTTCTGGGGGGCATCGTAGTAGAACGCGCTGTTGTAGTCCTCGATTTTGTCCGCGACGAACGACGTGAACGCGCGGATGATGGCCTCGGGCACATTTACGCCGTCATGGGCGGCGATTCCAAGCGCAAGGCGTTTGAACACCTTGCCGATGTCCCAGACGCTCGGCACTGCGTAACGGGCTGCGGCGACATTGTCGAAAGTGCCGGGCTCGATGGACTTCTTCTCGATGCAGCGACGGGCGATGTCCTCGATGGGCTCGCAGTGGTATGTGTCAGCAAACTCGTACAGGTGCGCGATATAGTTCGCCCCGAGGGCTCGCACAACATCTGACCTGGTGTTTTTTGTCATGCGGGCGATTTGCTCTATGAGGCTGCAGACAAAGAAGGCGTCGTTCTCCTCGCGTGATTCCCTGCCGGCACCCATGGCGCCGCGCGTCTGCGCGTCCATCAGCGCGACACCTCCTCGGCCGAAACGAACTCGAGGCAGCGCAGGGCGGCGGGGGTGCAGAAATTGATCTGATGCGTGGGGTACTTGAACTTTGCCAAGGCCCAGAACTGCTCGCGCGTGATGGCGCCGTCGATATAGTCGGCGATGTAGTTGTAAATCTGGTCGTCCGCCATTGCGCCGATTACGATGTCATGCGCATGGGGGTCGCCATGGCGGCAGGCGATAATGAAGTCGAGCCACGCCTCGCTCATCTCAGAAAACTCCAAGATGTCGAGCCTGGTGTCCAGGCGCACCGTGTACGTGTTGACGACGCCGACGTCGTTGCGACGAGCCCATCGCTCGGCTTGTTCACGAATAAGCGTGCAGTAAAACCCCGGGCCGAAGTCCTTGGTATTGCGCCCCACGATAACCCGAGGGTTCTCGACCGCCGTGTAGCTGCCGTGAAACACCGTCATCTTTGCCATGCAACCTCCCACAAACGCGAACGGCCCCATGATACCCCAGAGCCTGAGGGCAATGTGCGCCCGTTGCCCTCGAGTGCCCTATACTCGTCGGCGCAAAACCGGGCGCAGGGGGTGCCCGGGCGCGTGCAGGGAGGTCCGCATGAGCCGAGCCGACGTCAAGGGGCTGGCGGTCATGTCCGTCGGCATAGCGACGATGTGGCTGCCCATCCACTATTCGTTCTATCGCTACAGCATCGTGGGCGAGGGGGCGTCGTATGCGCTCGCGCTCGCGATCATGCTTGCATGCTGCGTGGCTGGCATCGCCTGCCGCACGCGCCTTTCCGCCTGGCTCGCGCGCAAGCCGGTGCTCGTGCTGGGGGCGTCGCTTCTCACTTTGGCGGGCAACGGCTTGCTCGCCGCGCTGCCGTATCTGCCCCTTGCGCCTGCGGTCGCCTCGGCCCTGCGCATGGGCGCGGTCGTCCTCTACGCGGCCACGCTCGTGCTGCTCTTCTTCGCCTGGACCGGGCGCATGGCCGACGCCATGTTCCAGGTGCCCATCGTGGCGGTGGTGGGCTCCATCGGTCTGGGGATCGCCGCGATGTTCTTGCTGGTGAACGCCTCGTACGGTACGCCTGTCTATCGCGGGGCCGCCATCGTGAGCCTTGCCGTGTCGGGGGCGTGCTGGCAGGCGTGCGGGTTCGAGGCCGTGGGCAACGAGGGGAGCCTCGCGTTTCTGCCCAGCGGCAAGACCCTGCGCGAGTGGTCGCTTCTGCTGGTGGCCTTCGCGCTCGTGACGCTGCTGCATGCCGTGACGTTTGCGGGCGGCGGCCAGGGCACCGAGCAGTCCGACGACCCCACCTGGCTGCTCCATGCGGGCTTTGCGGTGCTGCTCGCGCTGTTCGCGGGCATGCTCGTGCTGGGCCGGGTGCGGGGCGTGTCCTCACAGGCGGCGTTCACCCTGCTCGTCGCCATCACCGTCTCGTTCTACATCGGCCTTCTGCTCATGGCCGCAGCCCCCAGCACGCTGACCTCGACGGGCTACCTCAGCGCGCTCACCGTGGTGCTGCGCACGCTGCGCGTCTTCATCTTCCTCGTGCTCATGACGATGTGCTACCGCGACGCGGCAAGCCCCGTCTCCACGTTCGGCCTGCTCTTCCTGCTGGTTGAGGTCGTGGGCGCCGTGCTGTGCTACGAGGTGGCGCCCTGGGCGTTCTCTGTGGCGGGCATCGACCCCGTGGCCGTGCGCATCCCGGTGATGTCGGCGACCTCGGGGCTGCTCGCCGTGGTGCTCGCGGCGTTCCTCGCCATGCATGTGGCGGGGGAGGGCGGTGTGGTGGTGAAGGGCGGGCGCGCCGAGGCCTTCGCGGGCATCGACGAGCCGGGCCTTGGCGAGGGGCTCGCTGAAGGTCGTGCGGTGGAGGGCGGGTCTTGCGGGACTGCCGACCTCGCCGGCGTCGCCGCGCCCAGCGACCCTGCCGTCGCTCGCCCCGCCGCAGGCCTCCATGACGTCACCGCCTGCCCCGCGGCTCCCTCCTCGGCTGGCCTTGCAGGCCGCGAGCCCGGTCGCGCCGAGCGTTGCCGGGCGCTCGGGGCGTCGTGCGGCCTCACCGAGCGCGAGTGCGACATCGCCTACTACCTCAGCCTGGGCTTCTCGGTGAAGCGCATCGCCGACATCCTGTGCATCTCGGCAAACACGGTGTCCACCCATTCGGCGCGCCTGTACCGCAAGATGGGCGTCCATGCCCGCCAGGAGCTTATCGACCTGGTAGATGGCACTGCGGAGATGTCAACCCCGGACGTGTGACCCCGTAGTGCCCCCGTACACGATTTCATGTGACCCCGCTGCTTGCGGTGCGAATCATGGATTTCCGGGGCCGCGCCGCCCGTGCGCTGCGGCCTATCGTTCGAGCCGTTCCAAGCGAGCGGACGTTCCGCCCGACGCAGGGCGCGCCGCATGCAGGCGCCGCCACGCCGACGGCTTCGTCGCCCGCTCGCAGACACACCGACTCGAAGGGGATGCACCACTATGATCGACAAGCTTGAGCGCACGCGTCGTCAGTTCATCAAGACCGCAGGGGCCGCCATGTTCACGAGCGCCGCCGCTGCCATGGCGGCGGGTGCGGGCAGCGCCCTGGCCGACTCGGCCACGCCCGCCAACGACGCGGCCGCCGACGTCGCCTCCATCGACTGGGACGAGACCTGCGACGTGCTCGTGGTGGGCGCGGGCCTGGCCGGCACCGCCGCGGCCATCACCGCCGCCCAGAACGGCGCCCAGGTCGTCCTGCTCGAGAAGAGCCCCTGGGTGAACGGCGGCGGCAACTCCAAGTACAGCTCGGGCTGGGCGCTCTTCACCTACAACATCGAGGGCACGGCCACCTACCTCAAGAACTGCCGCGGCGACTTCGACGCCACGCCCGACGCCGTCTACGACGCCTTCGCCGCCAACCTCGCCGAGACCGACGACTGGGTGCTCGCCCTCAACCCGCCCGAGAACAACATGGGCTACTCCGCCACGCCCGAGCCGTCCTCCGACTACGGCGAGTACAACGAGCACGAGGGCTCGCAGTGGAACGCTTGCATCTGCTTCCAGCCGCAGAACAAGCCCGGCACCTACCGCCACGTGCAGTTCTTCCTCGTGGACAAGATCCGCGAGGAGTTCGCCGACTCCATCCAGACCAAGGTCAACTCGCCCCTGACCGCCCTGGTGCAGGACCCCGACACCAAGGCCGTCCTGGGCGGCGTGTACACCTCCGAGGAGGGCAAGAGCGTCTACGTCAAGGCCGAGAGCGGCGTCATCATGTGCTGCGGCGGCTTTGAGAGCGACCCGGTGATGTGCCAGGACTACCTGTCGCTGCCCGTGTACCACACCGTGGCCGCCCCCTTCAACACCGGCGACGGCCACCGCATCTGCGCCAAGCTCGGCGCCGACATGTGGCACATGAACTCTCTGGCCGGCGGCTGGACCAACTGCGTGGCGCTCGACGGCTCCTCGCACGGCACGTACCGCTGCCTTGAGAAGCAGATGGGCATCACCGTGGGCGTGAACGGCCGCCGCTTCTATATGGATTGGGACGGCTGCACCACCTACGACTACGACTTCGGACCCGGCTCCGACATCAGCGTGCACGTGGGGTGTCGCCACGGCCACCAGCAGTTCGGCGGCGAGTTTCACGTGCTGCCCATGCCCGCGGTGAGCTGGTTCGTGTACGACGACGCGGCCGCCAAGGACGAGTCCACCCCCGCCTACCACAACCTCACGGGCGACCCGGTGGCCGACGGCTACGGCTACGTGGCCGACACCCTGGAGGAACTGGCCGAGAAGATGGGCGTGCCGGCAGAGGAGCTTGTGGCCACGGTCGAGCAGTGGAACGAGTGCGTGAAGGCGGGCAAGGACACGTACTACTTCCGCCCCGACCACACCCTCACGGCCATCGAGACGGCGCCCTTCTACGCCGTGAAATGCGAGCCCGAGCTGCTCAACACCGACGGCGGCCCGCGTCGCGACGAGCATGCCCAGGTCCTCGACATCGACGGCAACCCCATCCCCAACCTCTACGAGGCCGGCGAGTTCGGCAGCGTGTGGTGCCACGACTACCAGGGCGGCGGCAACCTGGGCGAGTGCCTGGCCTGGGGTCGCCTGGCCGCGCGCAGCTGCCTGGGCGTGGAGGCCGACCCCT
Organism: Acutalibacteraceae bacterium; assembly: GCA_963619535.1. Taxonomy (GTDB): domain Bacteria; phylum Actinomycetota; class Coriobacteriia; order Coriobacteriales; family UMGS124; genus UMGS124. Next base: position 4,962 of record CAVEWV010000153.1, read on the forward strand.
CCCAGTTCGAGGCGACCAACGAGGTGGAGGACGCTTTCCTGGCCGCCGGCGGCAAGCAGGGCGTGCTCAACCAGTACACCGACGAGTACAAGCAGGCCCGCGCCGATGAGCGCGAGGCGGGCGCGGCGGCCGACGCCCAGGCCACCTATGCCGACGGCACCTACGAGGGCCTGGCGTACGGCATGGGCGAGGAGGTGCCCGTCGCCGTGAGCGTCTCGGGCGGCAAGATCGCCTCGGTGGAGGTCGGCGACAACCAGGAGACCCCCGGCATCGGCGACAAGGCGATCGACGCGCTGCCCCAGATGATCGTGGACGGCAACGGCGTCAACGGCATCGACTGCATCTCCGGCGCCACCGAGACCTCGCTGGCTATCATGAACGCCGTGGTCGACGCCCTCTCCCAGGCCCAGGCGTAAGGGGGCGCGCCCGCACACCCCGAAGCGGCGGCGCACAGGGCGCAGGCCTGGCTGCGACGCGAACCACCTCCCATTCCTCGGGCACGGCACGTATGGCCCGGGGAATGGGAGGTTTTTCATGCCCGACGTATGGACCCGCCGCAGGGCGGCGGTGCTGATTGCTGCGCAATTAGTCAGCCAGTCTCCCGCTCGCTTCCCTGTGTCTTCCGCCCTTCCCTGCCGTCCCATCGGGCATGCCGCAAACCAGGGTCTTGAC
>CAVEWV010000154.1:0-2622 GCA_963619535.1 Acutalibacteraceae bacterium
ACTGCATGCGCAGGGCCTCCACCACGTTGTCGGCCTTGGCGTGCTTGAGGCCGTAGGCGCTGGCCAGGACGGTGACCAGGCACACGCCGGCCATCGCGATGCCCACGGAGAGCCAGGGCATCTCGAAGGCGATGCCGTCGAAGGAGAACGTGAGCGCGTAGAAGAGGAGCTGCGTCACCACGACGGAGGCGATCAGCCCGAATACGAGGCCGCGCACCCCGAAGCGGACGCACTCCCACGCCACCATGCGGCTGATGCCCGCACGCGTCATGCCGAGCGACTGCAGCACGGCAAACTCACGGCGGCGCAGGAGCAGGCCGCTCACGATGGTGTTGAACACGTTGGCCACGGCCACCAGCGCCAGAATCGCGGCGAAGGCGTACGAGAACGTGCTGAGCACCACCACCATGTTCGCGGCCGACTGCCTGTTCGCGGCCTCATCGACGATGTAGAAGGGCAGGCTCGGGGCGTACTCACGGAGCATCTCGGTCATAGCATTGGTTGCCTTCTCGGTATTCGCGGCGTCGAAGCAGCAAATCATGGAGGCACCGTACGCGAAGCTCTCCACCTCGGACAGGTCGTTGCCCGCAAGCAGCGCCGAGACGTTGGACATGGGCACGAGCAAGCATGCGTACGAGGGCAGGAAGACGTCGGCAGGCTCCTCCCCCGACTTCATGACGCCCACGACGTCCACCTCGTTGAAGGCGCTCGCATGCTCGGAGCGCAGATACTGCGCCTGCGTGCCAACGCCGGGGAACATGAGGGCGAACGTCCCGTCGTCGGCGATGTTCTCATAGTAATACTCGCCCGAGCTGCGCGACTCGGCGTCGTAGGCCAGCAGGGTCACCGTTCCGGCCTGCGTGTAATAGTCCACGATGGCATACTTGCCCGACGCACCTGAGTACTGGCCGTTGTAGGCGATGGCGCGGGCGCGGTCGGAGTCGTGGAACTGGTCGGACGAGAGGCCCTGGGCGGCGGCCACCTTGTTGAAGGTCTCGTCGTCGAGCAGGTACACGGAGGCCTGGAACTGGTAGGCGCCCTGGGAGTCGACGTAGCCATAGGCGTCCGCCCCTGCCATGGCGACAGGCATCGAGGCCGCAAGCGAGGTCTCGAAGAGCATGCCGCGGGCCGTCACGCCGTCGAGGGCGCTCATCTTGGCATAGAGGCTCGCCGCCTGTTCGGGCTCCGGGGCGACCATGTCGCCGGATTGCACCGTGACGCCCAGGTCATAGGTGATCTGCCCGGACCCCGTTGCCCCCGCGATGCGCATGAGCGCCTGGTCGAGGGCGCCGGCCGAGACGAACAGCATCACGGCCACGGCCAGCGAGGCGGTCGCCACGCGGGCCTTCGCGCGGCCGCGGCTCGAAGAACGCGTGGCAAGCTCGGCAGGCACGCCCAGGATACGGCCGCCGACGCCCTTGGCACCCCACGGGTCATAGGCGCGACGGGCGGCCAGGCGGCGCTGGCGGGCAGAGAGGCGCTGGTCGGAGACGTTGCGCAGGGCGTCCACCGCGCTCACCGCAGCGGCGCGACGGGCGGGGACCCAGGCGCTCAGCACCACGATGACCGCGCCCAGGACGGCGGCGATCACAAGCGAGGCCGCATTGACGCAGGTATGGAACTGCACGTCGAGGCCAGAGTAGAGCATGCTCTCGATCCTGCCCGAAAGCGCACCCAGCACCAGCGCGGAGCCCGCGACGCCCAAGGCCAGGCCGCACGGGATGCCGATGGCGGCGATCACGCCGGCCTCCCAGAACACCATGGAGCGAATCTGCCGGCGGCTCGCGCCGATGGAGGAGAGCAGGCCGAACTGGCGGGTGCGCTCGGCCACGGAGATGGCGAAGGCGTTGAAGATAAGCGAGACCGAGGCGATGACCACGACGCCGCAGATGACGCCGGAGATGGCAAAGATCGTGCTCCAGATGGCGCTGTCGGAGGTGATGAGGGAGTAGCGCAGCAGTTTGTTGTGCAAGAACGCGGCGGCGTCCTGCCCGAAGATCCCCTGCATGAGGGCGAGTATGTCGTCTTGGGTGGAGATGCCCTGGGTGGAGAGGTACACCATGTGGGAGTCGGCCATGCCCAGCTGCGAGCGTACCGTCACGAGGTCGTCGTCGGCAAAGGTAAAGGCGCGCGACTCGGCGGTGACATACGCGAGGGGAGCGGCGGTGGAAGCCTGCGAGCCCGTCTGGGTGGAGGCATCCGCCTGGCCGGTGTCGACGACGCTGCGGTACGTGAGGCCCCCGTCGTCGAGCACGGCCACGTCTCCCGTCGTATAGCTCAAAAGGTCGGAGTAGAACGCCGCCGGGTCGTAGAAGCCCACCACGGTGTAGGTTGCCTGGACACCGCTGCCCTGCAGGGTCTCGTCGCCCTCAAGCCCGATGGACGTGGAAGGCGCCAGGCCGACCGTGGACTCCCCCTTGAGAGCGCGGGCCATGAGCTCGCCCGACACGGTGCTGCCTAGCTCGCAAGGCTCGTCGGTAAGCTCACAGGTACCCTGGTATGCGTTGGAGAGCACGATCTCGTGCGAGTTCTGGGGCAGGCGGCCGTCGCTTAGGTACAGCGCACGCAGATCCTCAAAGCTCGCGTCGAGCGCCTGCACGGTGAGCTGGGCGGCCACGGGCG
>CAVEWV010000154.1:2767-5628 GCA_963619535.1 Acutalibacteraceae bacterium
GGTCTCGACGCCGGCGTGCCAGGCACCCGAGCCGGTCACCTCGAAGTCGCGCAGCAGCGTGACGAAGCTGTTCACGCTCACGAGCACGGCACACAGCAGCGCGCACGACAGGGCCACGCCGATCGCCGTGACGACCGTGCGCATGCGGTTCTTGGAGAGGTTGCGCAGCGTGAGCGACAGGATGACGTGCGGCCGCACGCCGGGCCGCCCTTTGCCCTCGCGCGCCATTAGCGGATCGCCTCGTCGCGCACGATGCGGCCGTCTTCCACGGCCACGATGCGGTCGGCGGTGAGGGCGATGTTCTCGTCGTGCGTGATGACGACGAGGGTCTGGCCGAGCTGCTTGTTGGCGTTGCGCAGAATCTGCATGATCTCGGCCGAGGTGCGCGAGTCGAGGTTGCCGGTGGGCTCGTCGGCGAGCAGCACCGCGGGCGAGTTCATGAGGGCGCGCCCGATGGCCACGCGCTGCTGCTGGCCACCCGAGAGCTGGTTGGGCAGGTGCGACTCACGGCCCTCCAGGCCCAGGGTCTTCACGAGCGAGGCGAGGCGCTCGGCGTTGACGGGCCGACCGTCGAGCGCCACGGGCAGCGTGATGTTCTCCGTCACCGTGAGGGTGGGGATGAGGTTGAAGAACTGGTACACGATGCCGATCTCGCGACGGCGCAGCACGGCGAGCTGGTCGTCGTTGCGGGCATAGACGTCGTTGCCGTTGAGGTAGACGCTGCCCGAAGTGGGGCGGTCAACGCCGCCCATGAGATGCAGCAGGGTCGACTTGCCCGAGCCCGACGAGCCCACGATGGCCACGAACTCGCCCGCCGCGATGTTGAGGCACACGTCGTCCAAGGCGCGGGTGGCGCAGTCCCCCTTGCCGTAGACCTTGGTGAGATGCTGGATGTTGAGGATGTCCATACCTGTCCTTTCGTGCGGAGGCCTGCATGCGATACCGGCAGCATCCATAGTGCGCGCGCCCGCTTGCAGGGCCATGACGCGCAGGTGACGCATGTGTCATGTTTTCTGAAGCTGCCTTCAGAAAACATCGAACGGTCGTGCGGGCAGGACGCACGCACGCGGCCCCGGTGGTGCAGCTACACCACGAGGTTGGGGAACGTGAAGTCGAAGCATGCCCCGCCACCAGGCGCGTTGGAGGCGCGCAGCGAGCCACCCTGCGCCGCCATGAGCGAGTGGGCCAGGGCCAGGCCGATGCCGAAGCCCGGCGCCTTGGCGTCGTCTGCCTGCCTCGCCGCGTCACGCCCTCGATAGAAGCGCTCGAAGACGTGCGGCAGGTCCTCGGGCACGATGCCCGGACCCGTGTCGGTCACGCGGATGCGGCACGCAAGGACGTCCTGCGACACGGCCACCGTGACGCGCCCGCCCTCGGGGGTGTGCTCCAGGCAGTTCTTGAGGACGTTCTCCAGGGCCTCGGCCGACCAGGCGACGTCGCCCGTGTAGCTGGTCCCCTCGGCCCCCTGCACCTCGCAGGCCACGCCGTGCAGGTCGAACGACACCTCGAGCGGCTCCAACGCCTTGCGCACCATGGCCAGGGCGTCTACCTGCTCGGATTGCACCCGGATGGCGCCGGCGTCGGCCTTGGCGGCCTTGAGCAGCGAGCTCACGAGCCAGCCCACACGTGCCACAAGCGTCTCCACGTCGCGAAGCGCCCGCTTGCGCACGGCGGGGTCGTCGGCCTCCTGGGCCACGGCTATCTTGAGGCCGATGGCGGTGAGCGGCGTGCGGATCTGGTGCGACACGTCGGCAAGGGCGCTGGCCAGGGCGCACTTCTCGGCCTCGAGGCGCTTGGAATTCACCCGCAGGCAGTCGATCATCTTGGAGAGCTGGTTTTTGAGGATGGACAGGTCGCCCTCGGAGTAATCGGCCAGGTCGATAGCGCGCCCGTCGCGCAGCACGTCGTCGATGTCGCAGGCCAGGCGTGCCATCTCGCGGTAGCGCCGCTCCCCGGCCCACACGAAGGCCACCAGGCCCAGCGCCCCGGCCAACAGGGCCCACAGCGCCGCCGCAATCCCGCTCAGCCCCCAGGCCGCAAGCACGACGACGGCCAGCACGAAAGCCTCGCCCAAAAGCGCCCGGCGAAACGAGGGGTTGTGAAACGCCTGCATGAGGCCCGCCTTTCGTAAGAGCGAAGCGTGGATTGATGAGCGACGGCGCCCGAAGGCCCCTACACGCGGCACGCCTGAGACGTGCGCCCAGGCGCATAGCCTTCGCGCGCCGCGCCATGCCGGGACAATCGCGCACCTGACATGGAAGCGCTAGCCCTGCGCCCGATAGCCCAGGCCGCGCACCGTCTCGATGATCTTCGGCTTGGCCGGGTCGTCCTCGATCTTCTCGCGCAGGCGCTTGATGTAGACGTTGAGGGTGTTGTCGCTCACGTACTCCCCGGCGTTCTCCCACACCACCTCGGCCAGCGTCTCGCGCGTGACGAGCTTGCCGGGCGCCTGGGCGAACACGAGGAGCAGCCGGTATTCCAGGGCCGACAGGGCCACGGGCACGCCCGCCTTGCGCACCGAGGCGCTCGCCACGTCCACCACCACGTCGCCCAGCGTGAGGGACTGCTTGTCTGAGGTGGCGCGGCGCAGGACGCTGCGGATGCGCGAGGACAGCTCGCGGGGGCGGAAGGGCTTGGCGATGTAGTCGTCGGCGCCCATGTCCAGGCCCGCCACGCAGCTGTACTCGTCGTCGGAGGCAGTGAGGAAGATGACGCTGGCCCGCGACGCGCACCCCGGGGCTTTGGCCGCCGCGCACACCGCGAAGCCGTTGCCCTGCTCAAGGGCGATGTCCACAAGCGCCAGGTCGATGCCGCCGGCGTTGAGGATGGCCAAGGCATCGTCTTGCCGGGCGCAGCTGAGC
>CAVEWV010000155.1:0-5614 GCA_963619535.1 Acutalibacteraceae bacterium
GCCAGACGGCGTGCGTCGGCCTCGCGCCGAAGTGCGCCGACACCATCACGAGGTCGCAGCCGTACTCGTCGCAGCGGTTCATCAGGAGGTCGTTGCGGGCCTGGTTGAACTGCGTGACGATGTGGCGCCTCATGGCGGCGTCGATGGCAGTGTGCACCCCGCTCTTGTAGTCGACCGTCTCGACCATCGATGCTGCCAGCTTCGGGACCGTGCGCTCCAGTATCTCGTCGCGACCTTCGCCGCGGTTGACCGACTCGACAGCGTCGGACACCGCGTCGAAGTAGGCGTCCGCAGCCGTCCCAGCGAGCGCGACGTTCTGCCTGCGGAATATCTCGCCCATCCCTCTGGCGGCCTCGTTCATCGCGTTGGTCGCGGTCGACGTATCGCCTATGCGGCCGTATGCGGCGACCAGCGGGGCGCAGATGGCGTCGTCCTCCTGTGCGAGCGCCTCCATGAAGGCGTCTCTCACGTCGTCGGTCACCTTGCCTGCGAACTGTGCCCAGACTCCCATGCACTCGGACGGGGCAGTCGCGACCAGGGCGGCGTACCTGTCCGGCTCGTCGACTCCCTCGACCAGCATCTCGACCAGCTTGTCCGTGAGGCGCGCCACGAACTGCTGCTGTGCCCCTCCGAGCGCCTTTGCGGCCAGGGCGTCGAAGGCGTCAGACATGGGCTACTCCTCCTCGGGGATGCCCATGGACGCCAGGCTCTCGCCTGTCATGGCCTTGGCCTCGTCCTCGCTCATGCCGTAGTAGCGCACCGGGTAGTACCAGGCGGGACACAGGCCGCGGGCGATGTCGTCCTTCATGGTCGCGCGCTCGGTCTCCTGGTCCACGATGACGGAGTCGTCCCATGCGATGGAGACATGAGGCACCATCTCGTCGGTCACCACGGCGTCGGTCGTCGACGCGAGCTCCAGGGCGTATGCGCCGCGGACGATGGCCTCGATTGCGGCTCCGAACTTGCCCTGGTGGCGCCTGATGTTGCGTGCGAGCTGGGAGTTGTTGGAGACGACCTCGGTCGCCGTCTTGAGCCCGGTCGCCCGGTCGAATGAGAAGTACCCCTGACCCAGGCCGCACCGCCAGGAGAGCAGGCTCAGGGAGTCGTTCATGGCCTTCTCGGTCTGCTCCGTGCGCAGGTCAGGGTTGAAGACCGTGACCGGCATCAGCTGCCCGACCTTGCCGGCGAGGTTGCGGTAAAGGCGCTTGTCCACGGTGTCGAGGCCCTTTACGGCGCCGGTCTTCTGGTCCCTCACGAGTGCGTCCTCATCGACCAGCAGGCGGGTCTTGCCGAGGCGCTTGTTCCAGAAGCTCAGGTCGAAGGCCTCGTCCACGTCCTCGATGGCGTCGACCGCGAGGTCGTAGACGCTCACGCCCAGCGGCGTGAAGTCCTCGTATGTGTTGGCGATCGCGGGAGCGACGAAGGCGAACGGCGAAAGCTCCGAGCCCGTCACATAGACCGGCATGATGCCGTCAACGTAGACCGGGACGTCGTGGTTCTCGAGCCCGAAGAGGACGGTCGTGATAATCCATACCCCATTGACGGTCTCGGTCCCCTCGTCGGTCTCGACGGTGCCTCCGAACGTGTCGACCTGGAGCTGGTCGTACTTGCGGCCGCCTATCTCCACCCTGTCGACGAAGGCCGCGCCTCCGTTCTCGAGCGGGATGATGAAGCCGGCGTCGTGGGTCCGCACGGAGACCGTGCCGTCGGCGTCGAGGTCGGCCGACCATGCGCCGCTGCCCAGCGCGAAGACGCGCGAGACGAAGTCGGAGGCGGCGCATGGGAACCCGGGCAGGCGCTCTTCCACCCAGTCGGCCAGATACTCGTCATCTATCTCGAGCTCAGTCTTCTCGTTGAGCAGCAGGCTCGACCACTCCTCCGCGACCAGCTGTGCCGGGAAGAGGGTCTTGTGCCTGTCGCCGTCGGCATTCTTGTCGCCGTCGTAGAAGGAGTTTCGCGCTGTGAAGAGCCCCCACCAGCGCGCGATCTGCGCGTCCATGACGTTGCCGGGCACATGCCCGAGCCTCTTCAGCTGCTCGACCGCCCATGCGGGGACGGCACCCCTCGTCGCTATCATGGCAACCTCCCTATTTTGCAGGTTTAGCTGGGAGGATTGTCTGTCTGCGGTAACGTGGGGTGCCTACACCATGGCCCTGTCAGCGATGAGCTGGCAGCATGCGTATCGGCAGGCGTCGATGGCGTGGTTGTCGCGGTCAGGCAGGAGTCCGGTCGGCTCCTGGTCCGCCGTCAGCTCGTATGAATACACGGGGAACTCTGCGGCTGCGACCCTGCACCTCGGGTCGATGACGATGGCCTTGCGGTCCTGCAGCCACCTGACGCCGCTCTTTATGCTGTGGGCCCCCTGCTTGGGCGCCGCGGCGGCCTTGATGCCCAGGCTCCGGTAGTCCTCGATGCTCTTGGGCTCGGCGCCGTCGCACCAGACCGTTGCGTATGGCACGGCGTCGCGCAACGGCTTTCCGTCCGCGCCCTTTGGCGCGCCGTTGACCTTGGGCAGCACGAGCTCTGCAGTCTCCTCGTTGCGCAGGCCCTTGCCGGTTAGCTCGTCGAGGATGTAGAGCGTGCGGTTCTTGGCGTCGTATCCGACCTCCAGCCACACCCACGGGTCCTGGCTGAATCCCCAGTCGACGCCGAACGTGACGTACTTGAGCGCGCGCCGCTCATCGTCCGTGACCGGGCGCACCACGGCCCTCGGGAAGACCTCCGCGCCGTATCCGACGGGCTCGCCCAGGTACTCGTGCCTGTATGCCTCCTCGTCGGCGTCCTTTAGTGCCTGGGCGTCCTGGCGGAACTGGTCGGTGAGCCACTCTGGAGGCACGTCCTCGAAGTTGACGTGCATAACGAACTCGCCTGCGGCCTGGCGCCGCTCCGCCTCGCGGTTGGCCCACGAGTTCTTGGCCCGAGGTGGGTTGAAGGTGTGGAAGCGGTAGAAGGGCTTGCCCTGCGGGGCGCCTCTGGTGACGGACTGGTAGACGCGGCGAAGCTCGGCCATGCCGCCGAACTGGTCGACCTCGTCGGCCCAGAAGACCGCGAAATACATGCCCACTGGCGCCACGATTGCCTTGGTCTTGGCCGTGTCGTCGCCGCCTCGGAAGAGGATTATCTGGCCTGTCCTTTTGTTGGTCATCTTGAGCGTGGATGCCGGGCACTCCCACTCGTCCGCGACGCCGAGCATGCTCAGAGCCCAGATGATCTGTTGGTATACGCTCTCCCTGATGGCGTTGGCGCGCTTGACCATTACCAGGGCGCAGCGCTCGGGGGACTCCATGAGCAGGCGCACGACCTCCAGCGAGACGGCGCTCGACTTTGTGGAGGCACGACCGCCCTTGATCCAGGCGTCGAGACCGGCGCCGGTTGCCAGGCGTCGGTGCATCTTGAGGAAGGGCTCGGCGAGGAGCATGCCGAAGTCTGCGACGAATGGACGTGCCTCGTCCTCGTCCGTCTCCTCCGGCAGGGCGTCCAGCAGCGTCTTGCCGATGCTCGAGAGCCCCGTGACCGCGGCCTGGCTCGCCTTGCTCTGGTTGAAGCGCACCACGTCGCCGGATTCGTCCACGGAGAGCCCTACGCCGTCGAGCACCATGACGCCCTGGAGCTTGCGGTAGGAGTCCGCGAGGCCCTGGAGCACCTCGGCGCGAGTGATGGTCGCACGCTTCGCCGCTGCCTTCTTGAGGGCTTCAATCCTTGCCTTGACCTTACCATTTGCCTCGAGCTCCGCAGCCTTCACATCTACCGTCTCAGGCTTCCAGCTCGCCCTGCTTGGGAATGCCGCGAGCATGGCCTGCCGCTGGCTCTTGCCGGCGATGCGCTGCTGGCAGTATGTCTCCCACCTGGGATTTGATAAAGGTGCCGAGATATAGTCATCCATGCTTCGAGTGTCCGCCTCGGATAACGCACCAAAAAGGGGAGCCCGAAGGCCCCCCCTCAGAGTAACTGCATGCTACTTATTCTTCTTCCGCTTGCTCTTGAACTTACGCTGCCGGTAGGCGTTGTCCCTCTGCTCCTCCTTCTCCCGGCACTCGAGCTCGTCGAAGTAGCAGCCCTTGCACAGGCCCATCCTCAGAGCCTCCCGGGACTCCTCCCAGACCGGGCGGGCGTCGCAGCACCAGCAGATGCCGCGGCGGACGTTCATCCTCCCGTGCCGGCTGCGGACGTGGGCCACGGCAGCCGGCGTCCTGCCGAGTCGGTCTCCCAGGCTCTCGGCGGTCTCGAGGGGGTTGTCCAGCACGACCTTGAGCTCGTAGTCGGTCCACGGCCGGTAGTCCCGCTTTTGTCGTCCTTTTGTGGATGGCAACGTGTTGCCATGTCTTGCCATGTTCACATCCTCCCCGCTAGACAGTCTCTTTCTTGGCAGCTTCGACGTCGCGGTGGAACTTTCGGAGCTTGTCTCGGGCATATCGCCTCTGCCTGAGCGACGGGTCTTCCGCCCGCGCTCCCGCCTGGACGCCTCGCTCGCCCTCATGCGCTCGAGCCGGCGCTCGTAAGGCTGCCTCTCCCATCCTGCACAGGGCCTCGTAGTATTGGGCCGCGTTCCTAGTCCGGAGGAACCTCATGTGGTCGTCGTCCGGCTTCTCGGACGCCCAGTCCCTCTTCTTGGTCATGCCACGGTCCCCGTCCTCGCGTCGGACAGGCACTCCGCGTCCGTGCGGTGCAGGGGCGTCCTGGCGCCGCACACGGGGCACTCCAGGCGCGCGAAGCCGTGCTCGTGGACCCATGTGAGCTCCGCCTGGCAGTCGAGGCACGTGGGCGTGCTGCCGACCATGCCGAGGTGGTGCTCCCTGCGTGCCGCCTTGCGGCGCTTCGCCGCGTCTGCCGATCGCTTTGCCTCGACCTCGGAGCACCAGCGGGTGATCGTCCTCTCGTCGACCCCGTATGCCTCAGCGAGCTCCTGCGTCGTCGTGCCAATGCGGTGCGCGGCGGCTATGTTCTCCAGGGTCTTCTGGTCGACCTGCTTCTTCCTGCCCCTGCGGGACTTCTCGTTGGGCTCCGACTCGCCCATGTCCAGCAGGCTCGCCCAGTCGATGCGGGCGGTCTCGCCGATGCTGCCGAGCATGCCCTGCCTGGCGCTGCCGGTCCTGAGCCCAGATTCGCTCGCAATCGTGGAGCGCGTCTTACCCCTGGTTCCCATCTAATCGAACCTCCTCGCGTCGAAGTACGTCCACTCAGCCCAGATGCACGGGCGGCTCGAATCGTTTATTGCCTGCCTTGCATCCTCGTCTGCGATGCCTTCGTCCAGCATCGCGTCGAGAACTTCCTCCGGGTCGTCCCAGATGCGGTCGGCCCACGTGGTCGCCGTCCCGATGCAGCCGTACCCGGTGAGCATCGTCGTCGCCGGCTCGTCGTCCTCGTCCATGACCATGAGGACGGGCAGGTCCGGGTGGAACGTGAGCAGGCATGCCATGGGGAGACGCTTGCTTCGCTCGACGAGGAGGCTCCTGTACAGGGCGCCGAGCTTTCCCTCGGCTTCGCACTTCCTCTGGTGGAGCTCCCGCCCGTGCTCGCCCTCCTTGACCCTCCCGTAGGTCTCGCCGAGGCGGAACGCCTCCGTCACATGGGTGGCTACGAAGGGTACGCCGTCCTCCTTAGCCTTCTTCCTCGT
>CAVEWV010000156.1:0-5574 GCA_963619535.1 Acutalibacteraceae bacterium
GGCCCGGCGCATGCACTGCACGCACGGGCGGGGCGGACCCGCCCGCGCGGCGCGGGCCGCCCGCGCGGCGGAGAGGAGAGCGGACATGGGCGGGGCGCAGCAGACGGACTGGCGCGACTGGGGGGCCGACCTGCCGGACGACCCCGCCGAGCGCGCGAGGATGGCCGAGGTCAAGCTTGCCGAGGCGGCGGCGGTGTTGGACGTCCTAAAAGCACCAGGCCCTGGCTGTTTGACCAACGAGGAGAAGTACCTCGCGGGCCAGGCGGCCAGGCGGGCGGCCCCGGCGGCCAGGCTCGCTGACGTCTGCGCGACGCTGTCCATACCGAGGAGCACCTACTGGGACCAGGCCGCCAGGCTCTCCCGCCCCGACCCGAAGGCGGCGCTCAGGGTCAGGGTGCGCGCCTCGTTCGAGGCCAGCGGCGGGGCGTACGGCTCGGAGAGCGTGACCGCCGACCTGCGCCGCGGGGACGGCGAGCCCGTCTCCTGGCGCGACCTGGCCGAGGGCGACATGACGACCCCCGTCGTGGCCTCGGAGAAGGTCGTGCGCCAGATCATGGCCGAGGAGGACCTCGTGGCCCGCAAGGCCGCCCAGGCGCGCCGGCGCGCCGCCTACAGCAGCTACGCCGGCGAGCTGTGCGAGCGCCCGGCCAACGCGCCGCTGCGCGGGGACGGCACCCACGACTTCTCGGCCGACGCCCCCGGCAGGCTCGTCGTCACCGACGTCACCGAGTTCCGCCTGGACGGCTTCAAGGCCTACCTGTCGCCGGCCGTCGACTGCTTCGACGGCTGGCCGGTGTGCTGGCGCGTGTCCCGCCACCCCGACTCCGAGCTGGTCGGCGGGATGCTCGACGACCTGGTGGCGGCCGTGGGCGGGGAGGGCCTGACCGTCCACACCGACGGCGGCGCCGTGTACATGGGCGAGAGGTGGAGGGCGGCCTGCGAGCGCTCGGGGGTGACGCGCTCGATGTCGCGCAAGGGCAGGAGCCCCGACAACGCCCGCGCCGAGGGCTTCTTCGGGACGCTCAAGTGCGACTTCTTCGAGGGGCGGGACTGGACGGGCGTCACGTTCGAGGAGTTCTCGCGCAGGCTGGACGCCCACATCGAGTGGTACAGGGGCGCGAAGGTCAAGAAGGCGCTGGGATGGAAGACGCTCAGGCAGCGCAGGGAGGAGCTGGGCTACACCGCGTAGCCTGAGCGTCCGGAAAAACGTCCGGGGTCCCCGTTGGCAGCAAAACGAGTTTCGGAGTAGTCAGGTCGTGCCTAGCTTCCCGCAGCGCCCTGCAAAATGGCAAAATCCGTTGTATATACAACGGATTTGTTGAAATTCTCTGCTCATGGACTCTCGCGACCCTTGATTTATGGCGCAAAAAGCGTTCACAAGGGCCTTCCGCTACTCCGAAACTCATTTCCCTGCCATCGGAGGTGCCCGCGCTACTCCGAAACTCACTTTGGTGCCAACGGGGGCGCCCGCACTACTCCGAAACTGATTTTGCAGCCAATGCCCCAAAAAGAGATCTCAATCCTGTCGGGGTTTGGCCTGCCGAAGTCTACGCCGACGTCACACGAGGCGCTCACGGTGCGTCGGATTTCTGGGAGCAACGCGCGGGAGTGGACCTCCACAGTGCGCAGTTTGGCCGACGGCGCGGATGTGCTCGCCGTGAGGGGCGGCGCGTGGGACTTCGTCCGGACCGACTGCCGCACCGAGTACCGCGGCGAGGCCCGCGCGGAAAAGCCGGCCATGAGGACGCGGGCTTTCGCGCGGCGCAGGTCCTGGGCGGCGAGTTTCCTGCGAGCGGGTCGCCCGATTTGTCACCCGACCTGCCCGCGCCCTCTCGCCGCCCCCTGCGCTTAGCGCTCGCCTGCCGCCTGCTCTCCGACCACGAGGGTCGCGCCCGGCGTCACGACAACGTCCAGGGGGATGTCGTGGGGCTCGCGGGGCAGGCTTGCCTCGGGCGGCAGGAGCTGGCAGTCAAAGCCGACGCCGACGAGCAGCGGGCGCTTCCGGGCCTGTGCCTGCGCCTTCCCATGCGCGGTGCTCTCGGCGGCGCCGTCTGCCCGCCGCCCGCTCGGTTCCCCGAACGCCTCGCCCAGCCAGGCGTCGTAGTAGCCCCCGCCGTAGCCCAGGCGCGTCCCGTGCACGTCGAAGGCAAGGCCAGGCAGTACGGCGACGTCGATGTCCGACGGCGCGACGAGGCGCCCTTCGAGCTCGGTGGGCAGGGCGTCAAGCGGGCGTTGCGGCTCGCGCAGGCAGCGGGGAAGCAGCGCGGGGTCGTCGAGCTCGGTCCGGCTCACGCGCACGAACGCAAGCTTGGGGCCGCACAGGGTCACCGGCAGCGCGACGGCGTGCCCGTCCGCAAGCGCCCCTCGCAGGAACCCGCCCACGTCGAGCTCGTCGCCAAACGCTAGGTAGCCGGCCACGACGCGCGCCGCCCGCACCTCGGGCAGGGCCAGCAGCCGCGCGCACGCGTCCGCGCCCTGCCGCGCACGCCCCTCGGCCGGAAGGGCCGCCCGTGCTTGGCGCATCTGCGTGCGGCGCAGGGCCTTCTCCTGCGTGCGCTCGGGCAGATAGAGCTGGGCCACCTCCTCCACGAAGCTCTCGAACGCCCGCGTCTGCGGCCAGACATCCTTGAGCCAGACGAGTCCGATGTGTATGTTGGGCGCAAAGTCGAGGGGCACAAGGAGCAGGTCGTCGGGCAGCGGGATGTTCTGGGCGCATATCGTGACGCCCTTGCCCGCCTGGATGAGGGGGAGGCTTCCCGCCAGCGACTGCTGACGGCGCAAGACGGGCTTGGGCTCCTCGGCGCCGTCCAGCGCGCGCAGCAGATTGCCGGAAAACGCCTCGCTCTCGAAGGTGTAGACGACCTTCCCGGCGAGGTCGCGCAGCTCGACGACGTCCTTCTTCGCGAGAGGGTCGTCGTGGCGGCAGACGACGTAGTGGTGGATGGAGCGCAGGACGTGCCAGCTGACCGCGTCGCCGTGGGCGTCCCGGGCGGGCTCCACGCCCGAGACGATGGCGTCTGCCTCGTGGTCGGCCAGGATGCGGAAATGCTGCTCGGGGTTGTCAAGCTCCAGGGAGCGCACCTCGGCGCCGGGAAAGTGCTTCATGGCGATTTGCAGCACCTGGGAGTAGCGCTCCCTGTCGTATCTGATCATCCCTCCCGGGCAGCCCACGGTGAAGCTGCGCCGCGCCGACCACGGTGAGAGCTCCTGCCGAAGCGCCCGCTCCTCGTCGCACATGCGCTGGTAGCGGCGCTGCGCGATGCGGCCGGGCGTGGTGAGCACCATGCGGTTGCCCTCGCGCTCGAACAGCCGCACGCCCAGCTCGTCTCCCAGCGACGCGATCTGCTGGGTCACCGCCGGTTGGGTGATGAACAGCCGCCGCGCCGTCTCGGAGAAGCTGCCGGTTTGTGCCGCCTGCAAGAACGTCTCGACGCGTCTGTCCACGCTGGCCCCTCTCGGTGCTGTTCGGTCGTGTGGCTGGACAGTATACGTCATGCTGTCGCGGGTTATAAGGCGCGACTAATAGAGTGATAAGCGAATGCGATTTGAATGTTGCGCCTGCACGGCTGATGATAAAGGCATCGCCGCGGGGTCCGCGGCACAAGGGGCCGGGCGCTTGGGGTAGCGCCCGACATGATGGAAAAGAGGACCTTATGAGCACTGTTTCTCGTCGTAGCTTCGTTGCAGGCGCGGCCGGTCTGGCGGGCGCCGCCGCCGTCGCGGGCATGGCCGGCACGGCGCTCGCGGACGCGTCCGCCGAGTCTTCCGAGACCGCGTCCGAGCAGCCTGGCAGGAGCGGCTTCTCCTCGGCCTCCACGGACGAGATGCGCACCGCGCCCAGCGACACGAGCTGGCTGACCGCCCCCGAGGGTATCGCCGACTCCGAGATTTCCGAGACGGTCGAGGCCGACGTGGTCGTGGTGGGCTGCGGCGTCGCCGGCCTGTGCGCCGCCCGTGCCGCGGCTGAGGCGGGCGCCAAGGTGGTCGTCATCGAGAAGGGCGAGACCTACCAGTATCGCTCGGGCCAGTACGGCATCTACAACAGCCAGATCCAGCAGGAAAACGGCATGGACTTTGACCCGCGTGCGGCCATCAACGCCATGATGAAGGAGATGGGCTACCGTCCCGACGAGCGCCTGTGGAACCAGTGGGCCGAGTACTCCGGCCCGGCGTTCGACTGGCTGCTCAGCGCCTCCACCAAGCCCGTTGACTTCATCGACAACACGGCTACCAGCTACAACCCCGACGACATCACCATCCAGGGCAGCCACTTCCCCGTGCCTGAGGAGTTCGACGCCACGAAGGAGTTCTCGCCCACGTTCCCCGAGGCCACCTGCTGCTTCGTGCCCGACCAGGGCGGCATCCTCGAGGAGAACTACCAGGCGGCCCTGACCGCCGGCGCGGAGTTCCGCTTCAGCTGCTGGGCGCGCCAGCTTACTCGCGACGGCGTGGCCAACGGCACGACGGGCCGCGTTGACGGCGTCATCGCCCAGACCATCGACGGCGACTACTTCAAGGTGTGCGCAACCAAGGGCGTCATCATGTGCGCCGGCGACTACGGCAGCAACGCCAACATGGTCAAGTACTACTGCGGCGGGCGCACCTACCCGGCCATGTGGATGAACATGGACGCCGAGGGCAACCCCACCAACGTGGGCGAGGGCCAGCAGATGGGCATGTGGGTCGGCGCCAAGATGGAGGACGGCCCCCATGCGCCCATGACGCACACGCTGGGCGGCGCGCTGGGCTGCGACGCCTTCTTCCTGGCCAACTCCCGCGGCCAGCGCTTCGTCAACGAGGATGTGGCCGGCCAGCAGCTCTCCACGCAGCTCTACCGCCAGCCCGGCGAGTACGGCATCCAGATCTTCGACGACAACTACGCCGACCAGGTGGGCAAGATGAACTGCGCCCACGGCTCGGTCAACCACATCGTGGAGGACGACCCCACGCTTGACGGCTTCGGCGTGACCATCGGCAAGTACTCCGTGGCCACCCGCGAGATGGTGGAGGAGAACTGCGACGCCATCGCCGACACCATCGAGGAGCTGGCCGACAAGCTGGGCCTCGACGACACCGCGAAGGCCAACCTCGTCGCCAGCGTTGAGCGTTACAACGAGCTGTGCGAGGCGGGCGTGGACTCCGACTTCGGCAAGACGTCCGAGCGCATGTTCCCCATCACGCAGCCGCCGTTCTACGCCACCAAGATCAGCGCCGGCTCCATGCTCGTGTGCCTGGGCGGCCTGTCCATGGACCCCGAGACGCTCCAGGTTGTGGACTACGACTACCAGCCCATTGCAGGCCTCTACGCCGCCGGCAACAACATGGGCGGCCGCATCCTGCAGGACTACCCCGTGGCCATCGGCGGCGTGAGCCACGCCACGGCCATGACCTTCGGCTGGCTGACCGGCACCATCGCCGCCACCGGCGCGTTCCCGGCCGAGAAGACCGAGATCAAGTAGGCAAGAAGACTGGGAAGACTGGGGCGTAGGGAGCGGGCGTGTCGCGGGCGACCCCGGACGCGCCCGCTCCCCTATCGCGCGATCACCCTGTAGCCCAGCTGGTGCACGGTCTGGA
>CAVEWV010000157.1:0-5501 GCA_963619535.1 Acutalibacteraceae bacterium
GTGCCAGGTAGCGCATGACGTCGCCGTCGGTCACGTAGCCCACGAGCTTGCCCGACACGTCGATGATCGAGACGCCGGCGGTGTTCGTGGCGTCCATGATGGTGATGACGTCGCGCATGGTGGCCGTGTTCAGCACCGTGGCGGCCTCGCGGTTCATGACCTCGGCAAGCGAGAAGCCCGCGAGCGTCTTGTCGGCGAGCTGCATGAAGCCGGGCTCCAGCTCGGGGTTGTCGCCCGAGACGACGGTGCCGGCAGCTGCGGGACGCACGGCCGTCTGCGCGGCAGTGGCACCTTGGGCGGCAGCGCTGGCCTGGGCCTTCTTGCCGTCACGCACGAAGCACACGATGAGGATCACGGCGCAAGCGGCAAGCCCCGCGGTGGTGCAGAAGGACATGTGGTAGCCGGCGAAGGTCTGCTCCACGCCCGACAGGTCGGTCGCGGCGGCCGAGACGCTCGCGGCGATGGAGACGAGCAGCGTGGTGCCGAAGGAGGCGGCCACCTGGTTGATGGTGTTCGAGGTGGACTGGGCGTGCTGGATGGCGTTGTTGGGCAGGGAGTTGACGCCCCAGGTGTTGACGGGGGTCATCGTGAACTGCATGCCCACGGCAAGCACCGCGTACACCACCATGACGAAGATGTTGGACGAGTCGGAGTGGAACTGCGTGAAGCCCACCACGCCGCACAGGATGACGACCGAACCGATGAGCACGGGCAGGCGCACGCCGAAGCGGTCGAAGAGGCGGCCGGCGAACATGCCGGTAACGGCGCCGATCAGGGCACCGGGCAGCAGCGTGAGGCCCGACACCGTGGCGCTCTGGCCCAGGACGCCCTGGATGTAGAGGGGCATGATGGTCTCCATGCCCACAAGGGCCGCCTGGAAGAAGGCGATGATGATGACGACCGTGCGGTAGTTGCGCGTCTTGAGGATGTCGACGCGCAGCATCGGCTCGTCGAGGCGCAGCTGGCGGTGCGCATAGAGGGCCACGAGCACCAGGCCCACCACGATGAGGCCGACGTTGACGGCGATGTTGTCGGAGGAGCTGATGCTCGACAGGCCATACAGCAGGCAGACCAGGCCCACCGTGGACAGGACCACCGACAGGGCATCGAACTTCGTGCGTTTGAAGTCGCCGAACGACTTGAGGAACTTGGCGGCCGCGAGCACGATGATGACGGCGATGCAGGTCACGATGACGAAGATGGCGCGCCAGCCCACGCAGTCCACCAGGATGCCCGACAAGGACGGGCCGATGGCGGGGGCGAAGCCGATGATGAGGCCGATGATGCCCATGGCGGCGCCGCGGCGCTCGCGGGGAATCACCAGCAGGATGACGCTGAACACCATGGGCATCACGAAGCCCGTGGCACAGGCCTGCATCACGCGGCCAACCAGGAGCAGGCCGAAGAAGGGCGAGACGGCGGCCACGAGGCTGCCCAGGGCGAACAGGGTCATGCCGCCCATGAAGAGCTTGCGCGTGGGGAAGCGGCCCATCAGGTAGGCCGCCAAGGGGATGACGACTGCCTCGGTAAGGGCGTAACCCGAGGTCAGCCACTGCACCGTGGTAGACGAGATGTTCAGGTCAGCCATGATGGTGGGCAGTGCCGGGGTGAGCAGCGTGGCGTTGAGCACCGCGATGAACGTACCCGTGAGCAGGACCACCACCATTCTTAGCTGGTCTTTAGAGATACCTAGACCCATATAACCTCCTTACAGACAAAAGAGCGCCCTGGGCGGGGGCGCTCCCGTTTCTCGATTGATACTTATCAATCGTTGACGCCAGACAGTATGCCCCCATTCGCGGAAAAATGTGCGCTATCATTTGACTTTTATCAAGTTTCAACACAAAATGGCCTGTTGCGCCCTCAAGGCCGAAGCGAGCTTCTGAAATTGAAAGATGTGATATACGGATGCAGACAAACCACGACCAGCGAGCCGCCCAGCCCGAGGACTCCCCCATCGCGGCCCTGCCCGCACGCCCCGAGCCCAAGATGCTCATGGGCGTCGTCTGCACAGAGCTCGCCCCCGAGGAAACCCTGCTCAACGCCGCATGCACCCTCGACAGCCTGGCGCGCTTCACGATCGTGGACAGCAGGGGCGGCCTCAGCAAGACGCAGGCCGACATCATCATGCACATCGCGCTCTTCGGCCCCACGTCCATGAGCTCGCTGGCGCAGAACCTCGCCGTGTCCAAGGAGCACATCACCCGCGCCGTGGCGACGCTCGAGGCCCAAGGGCTCGTGGCCAAGCGCCGCAACCACGACAACTACCGCGTGGTGGAGGCCGAGCTCACGCGCGCCGGCCAAGAGAAGACGCACGCCATGCGCATGGCATCCCTGGCCGCGCTCGACGATTCGCTCTCCCCGCTCAGCCCCCAGGAGCGCGAGTCCCTCATCCACCACACGCGCTGCATGCTGAACCTGCTGCGCAAGGTGGACCTGGGATAGGCGCACGTCCCAAACAAGCATCGCAAGATACAAAAAAACGGGCGCAACCCGTCATTTCAGGCCGTCTTGCAGCCTCATGACGAATTGCGCCCGTCGCGTATCGCTTGACGCGTGCCGCCCGGCGCCTGTCCTACTCGGCAGCCCAGCCCTTGGCACGCACGACGTCCACCACGCGCTGGGCGTAGGTGCGGGCGATGTCGTCGGTGGCGGCCTCCACCATCACGCGCACGAGCGGCTCAGTGCCCGAGGCGCGCACGAGGGCACGGCCGTCGCCGGCAAGGTCGCCCTCCACGGCCGCCGCCGCCGCGACGACGTCGGGATCGGCCATGGCGGCCTTCTTGTCGGTCACGCGCACGTTGACGAGCACCTGCGGGTAGGTGTGCACGGGCGCGGCAAGCTCGGAGAGCGTCGCCTTGCGGCCCATGACGGCCTCCATGAGCTTGATGGAGGTGAGGATGCCGTCGCCGGTGGTGGCAAGCTTGCCGAAGATGATGTGGCCCGACTGCTCGCCGCCGATGCGGCAGCCCGACTCGCGCATATGCTCCCACACGTAGCGGTCGCCCACCTGCGTCTTGGCGTACTCGATGCCCGCCTCGTCGAGGGCCTTGTACAGGCCCAGGTTGCTCATGACGGTGGTGGTGACCTCGTTGGGCACGAGATGCCCCTTGGCCTTCATGTAGCTGGCGCAGATGTACATGATCTTGTCGCCGTCCACCACCTCGCCGTGCTCGTCCACCGCAAGGCAGCGGTCGGCGTCGCCGTCGTAGGCAAAGCCGCAGTCCAGGCCCTCGGCGCGCACGAGCTCCTGCAGGGCCTCGATGTGGGTGGAGCCCACGCCGGCGTTGATGTTGGTGCCGTCGGGGTTGCAGCCGATGGTGTGCACGCGCGCACCCAGCGACTCGAACACGTTGCGCGCGATGGACCACGAGGCGCCGTTGGCGCAGTCAAGGCCGATGCGCTTGCCGCGCAGCGAGTACATACCCTGGGAGATGAGGAAGCCCACATAGCGGTTGCGGCCGGCGAAGTGGTCCTCGACGGCGCCCACCTCGGCGCCCGTGGCCCAAGGAAGCTCGCTTCCCTTGTAGCCCAGGCAGTCAACCTCGCCGTCCAGATAGGACTCCACGAGCGCGATGAGGTCGTCGCCGGCCTTCTCGCCGTTGCCGTCCATGAGCTTGATGCCGTTGTCGGCGTAGGGGTTGTGCGAGGCGCTCACCATGACGCCGCAGTCGAAGTCCTCGGTGCGGGCCACGTAGGCCACACTGGGCGTGGTGGTGACGTGCATGGTGTAGGCGTCGCCGCCGCTGGCCGCAATGCCGCTGGCCAGGGCGTATTCGAGCATGTAGGAGGAGCGGCGCGTGTCCTTGCCGATGACGATGCGCGCGCATCCCGACTCGTCGGAGGAACGCAGCTGCTTGGTGAGGCTCTTGAGCCTGCCGTAGTACCAGCCGAGGAACCGGCCGATCTTGAAGGCATGCTCGGCCGTCAGGCCCACGCCGGCCTCGCCGCGAAAACCGTCCGTGCCGAAGTACTTACCCATAAGAGTTTCCGTCCTTTAGAGATTGGCGCGCCGAGGCGCGCATGAATGCTTGGGGCAAACGCAGGGATTCTATCACGAGAAGGACCGCCGCCGCCCGCCAGGGCGCAGACGGCAAGGCGGCAAGCGGGCCGATACGGACGCAGGCGGCGCGACGCGAACAGACAGACCCACGAAGAATGGCGTCCAGGCGATACAGCGGCAAGCCATCTACCAGGCAAATGACGAAAAGTCCCCGTCCCTTTTCGTCATTCTGACACCTGTGCGCGATCGGATATCTCGAAGTGGCGCATGTGGAAGTCGATGAGGCCCTCGGCCTTCATGCGGGAGAGCTCGGCCGACAGGGCGCTGCGGTCCACGCCCAAGTAGGCCGCCATCTGCTCGCGGTTGAGCGGGATGTCGAAGCTTTGGCTCGCATGCTCGGCGGCCTGGAACGACAGGTACGACTGCACCTTCTCGCGGATGGTGCGCGGCGCGGTGATGAAGGCGCGCCGCGAGAGCTCGGTGTTGCGCAGGGCCAGCAGGCGCGTGAAGTTGGTCGCCACGCGCCGGTGGCGCTCGCAGCCCATGAGGCACGGCGCGATCAGGCGCTCGACGTCGAACATGAGGATCTGGCTGTCCTTGTCGGCCACGATGTCGATGAGCAGGGGCTTGCCCGGAGTGCCGCACGCATAGGCCTCGCCGAAGGTCTTGCCGGGCTCCACCATCACGAGCAGGGTGTTCTCGCCCCAGACGTTGCCGCACTCCACGCGCACCGCGCCCTCAAGCACCATGCCCATGTGCGTGACGGCCTCCCCCGCCCTGAAGATCGCCTCGCCGCGCTGGTAGTGGCGAAGCTCCGGCTCAAGGCATGCGAACAGTTCCTCGACATCGGCGCGCGCAAGCCCCTCGAACAGAAGGGAGCGCATGACGTAGTAGAAGTCGAACGTATAGGCGCCTGTCGCCATAGGGGTCTCCTTCACTTGAGCTTCAGCGACGTGAACGGTAGATGTTTTGACGCGAACGGCACAATCTTGACAGAAAACCGTTGGTTCTACAACGGAAATTGTTGAGCAATGTGGGTATAGTGCACGGCGACGTCAAAGATAGAGGCACGCGGGACGGAAGGGCCGCCCCCACCAAGATTGAGCGTGCCACACCGAAAGGAGCACCACCTATGCTGCTGTATGTCATCCTCGCCGTCGGAATCGGCCTCATCCTCACGCTCGCCGGCGCCATCCTGCTCGACCGCAACCGCAGCGAGGCCTCCGGGCGCGCCACCTACGCCTTCACCACGGCATGCGGCCTGGCCCTCATGGCCGCGCCCATGGTCGGCATCCTGTAGGTTCGGCTACCACATATGTGTAACTCGTGATGCACGCGCGTTCTTACAGATTGGCCCTTGCCTCATCGTAAGCGCGCGTGCATAATTCTTTCCTGTGCTTAGCGCTTATGCGCAAAGTACGCTTACGAGAGCCAATGCATCTTGTGAGCTGGCGATTCTTGCAGTGGGGGTACACCCGGTCCCATCCCGAACCCGGAA
>CAVEWV010000158.1:0-4474 GCA_963619535.1 Acutalibacteraceae bacterium
TCCCCCGAGCACAGGCTCATGTCCAGGCGCAGCACCGGCCACGTGCGCGACCAGTCCCAGGGAAGGGAGTCGATGGCCAGCCCCTCGAACAGGTCGCGCCTGCCCTCGAAGAGCTTCTGCAGGGTGGAGATGAGCAGCGACTTGCCGAACCGGCGCGGGCGCGACAGGAAGAACTGGTTGCCCATGGACCCATTGACCAGCGGGTAGATGAGGCCCGTCTTGTCCACATAGGTGATTCGCGTCTTGCGAATGGTCTCGAAGTCATACGTGTTCGTCGCGATTCGCTCGAGCTCCATGACGCACCTTCCTTCCCCACACGCTATCAGTCCCGCGATTTTACAACAGGGCGTCCGCACCCCGCCTTGTGCCCACAGTTTGGAACCGACCCTGCATAAGCGTCGCGATTGGCGCGGCGGCGAGGAGACGGGCATCGCCGAAGGGTCATCTTCCGTCGCCCTCCCCCGCGCGTGTCCTGTCCACGGCCCGCAGGCCCTTGCCTCGGACACGCCGGCGGCGCGGCTTTCCCGCTACGCGCCCTCGCCCTCGCCCTCAACCAGGTCGAGCATCTCCTGGCGGGAGTGGATGCCGAGCTTTTTGTAGATGCGGGTCAGGTGCGTGTTGACGGTACCGGCGGACAGCCCCAGCGCCTCTTGGATGCGCTGGTTGGTGCGACCCCGGGCGGCGAGGGCCATGACCTCGGTCTCCTTGGGCGACAGTCCATAGGTGTTCGCGAGCTCCTCGCAACGGTGCATGAAGCTCTCAGGCGCGGCAGGGTTGTCGTCGTCGGCATTCATGAGGCGCACGATGGCGCGCTCGTCCACCACAAAGAGCAGCGCCGCCAGCACAAGGGCCATGCAGAGCAGGGCCAGAGCCGCCTGGGCACGCATGTCGAGCGTGAAATACGAGGTGAGCACGTCGCCGGTGAGCGTGCCGGCCAGAAACCCCACGTACACAAGTCCCAGCCCTATGCCGAAGACGCGCGTGGATGGCAGCCTGTAGGCCGAGCAGACCTGCGCCATGGCCGTCCACAACACGAGGTTCACGATGACGTAGCACACGCTCACCGCCAAGTCGGACGCGATGCCGAAGCCCCTCACCACCGGGGCCAGGCCGAACAGCAGCGCCATCACGTACATGCTCACCTTGGTGAGGCCCGCGCCGGCCGCCCATCCCTGGCGCTTGCGGCTGGCCCCAAGCACAAGGCCCACGCCCAGCAGGGCGGCCAGCAGCATCATCCAGCGGTAGACCACGGTGTCGGCGATGGGGTTGACCTCCAGGTAGATGGCCCGCATGAGGCTCTCGGCAAACCCCAGGACACACACCACGGCAACGGCGCGCCGAAACGTGGAGACGTGGCTCTCGGGAACGTGGGCCGCCGCTTGCCCGCACCCCTGCACGAGGTCGCGCTGCGCCAAGCGCAGGCAGGCGAGGCTGGCAGCAGGAAGCAGCGCGGTGAGGGCGATCCCGGCCATCTCGGGCAGGCAGAGGACCGCCGCGAACACGCATGCCGCGAAGACGAACGCGCAGCCCAGGCGCAAGGTGGAACGCGCGCGGTCGTTGGAGGAGACGCGCGCCCAGCTCAGATAGATCACGCCCAGGCACATCCCGGCGAGCGTGGAGGCGATGTTGCACCAGGGCTGCCTGAAGACGTTGCGCTCCACCATGGCGAGCACGACGGTGCAGCCGACGAGGCCCAGCGTCGCGGCTACCTGAGACGCGCGTATGCGCGCGGGCACATCCCGCCCCGCCCCAACGTCCGCCCCCGACGCGTGCAGGCGGCTGCCCACCAGGGCACCGAGGAGCGTGGCGCATATGATGCCGCAGCAGGCGAACGTATACGTGCTGTTCAGGTGCGCGATATCGTTGCGCGTCGAGTAGTGGACGAGCTTGCTGAAGAAGGTGACGTAGGTCCAGGCAAGCAGGCAGCCCAGCCCCATGGCGCGCACGGCAAAGCCCTCGATACCCCCTCGCCCGCCCCGGTCTTGACTCCCCGACACCGCCTCTGCCTGCTTCGTCACGCCTCGAACCCCCCGTCTCGCCCGTGCCGCGTCTTTGGATGGACGCTTCACTGTAGGTAAAACGGGGGTGCCTTTCCGTTGCCAATGCAATGGGAAGGCATCCCCGTCGGCGAGGTGCCACGCGTCATTCGGCAGGCGCGGTGCGCCGGGCGATTCGGTTGGGCTAGTCGGCGGTGCCGGTGGTCAGCAGGGCGTCGTACATCTCGTCGGTGACGTCCACGCCGTAGAGGGTCTTGAAGTAGTCCTTGACCTCGGTCTCAAGGTCGAAGTCGCAGTAGTCGGGATACACGCACGACACGGTATAGAGGCAGCCCAGAACGCGCAGGGGGTTGGGCGAGCGGTCGAACCAGTTCTGCGGCATGGAGGGGTTCATGAACACATGGCCGTTCTTGACGGCCTCGATGTCGGCCCACACAGGGTCGGTCGTGATGGTCTCGAAGGCCGTGGTGCTGTACACGAAGATGTTCTCCGGATTCCAGTTGATGACCTGCTCCATGGAGACCTGCTCCATGCCCATGCCGCTCGTCATGTCGATGTCGGCGGCGTTGGTCATCTTGCAGTAGTCGAACACGGCGATGTGGAAGGAGCCTGTGCCCTCGGTCTCCAGGCCGGAGGTGTCCTCGGCGTAGTAGTAGCGGGCGACCTGGTCCTCGGGGACCTTGGCGACGGTCGCGTCAACCTTGTCGAGCACGCTCTGCACGTAGTCGCCCAGCTTCTTGCCCTGCTCCTCCCTTCCGAACCACTCACCGAGCTTGCGGTAGACCTCGGGGGTGTCCTCGATGGCCCAGCTCACGCACAGCACGGGCACGCCGAGCTTCGTCTCGAGCTCGGCCACGTCGGTGCCGTAGCTCTTGCCGCTCTTGAGGTTGTAGGAGGCCACGACCACGTCGGGCGCCTCGGCCACGATGCCCTCGGCGTTGCCCTCCTTGCCGCCATACCAGCCGCCGATGGTCTGCTTGTCGCGGCAAGCCTCAGGATAGTAGGAGAGCTGCTCGGCGCTCATGTCGTTGGCCCAGCCGATGATGGCCTCGGGGCAGACGGCGGCCAGCCATGCCTCGCAGGTGGGGCTGGTGGAGAAGACGCGGCTGGGGTTCTTGGGGAACGTGACCTCGCGGCCGGCCATGTCGGTGACGGTGATCATCTCGCGGTCGTCGGACTGGGCGGCGTCCTTCTTCTCGTCGGCCAGGGCGAAGCTGGAGCCGAAGAGGGCGGCGCCGGCGATCAGGCCCGCGGCCTTGACGAGGGTGCGGCGGGAAAGCTTGCTGTCGAGTGCCATGGTGCTTCCTTTCCGTTGGTGCTAGTTGGTCTCAATCAAGGGCACGCAGCCCTGAATTGCCTTGTCGCGGCGGCGTCCGCGTAGGATCGCCACGTCGATGCCGTAAGCGCGCCGCAGGTTCTCCTCCGTCACGATGTCGGTGGCGTCGCCGAACGTGATGCGGTTGCCGCGCTCGATGAGCACAACCTTGGAGGAGCATAGAAACGCGTGGTCGGGCGCGTGGGTGGTCATGACGACGGTCATGCCCTGCCCGGCCAGACGGTTGATCTGCTCGAGCACGCGGGCCTGGTTGCCGTAGTCCAGGTTGGCCGTGGGCTCGTCCATGAGCAGGACCTGCGGCTTCTGGGCCAGGGCGCGCGCGATGAGCACCATCTGTCGCTCGCCGCCGGAGATCTCGGTGTACACGCGGTCGCGCAGGTGCAGCACGCCCAGCTCGTCGAGCGCCGTGAGGGCCCGGCGGTAGTCGTCGCGGCCGGGAGAGGCGAACATGCCCAGGTTGGCGACCGTGCCCATGGTGACGACCTGCAGCACCGTGTAAGGGAAAGGCGGTACATGCGACTGCGGGATATAACCGATGACCTGGGCTTTTCTCTTGTTGTCCCAGTGGGCGATGCTCTCGCCGTCCACGAGCACCTCGCCGCGAATTGCAGGCAGCAGCCCCAGCATCGACTTGAAGAGCGTCGTCTTGCCCACGCCGTTGGGCCCCAGGATGCACAGGATGTCGCCCGCGCCCACGGAAAAGGAGACGTCGGTGAGGACCGGCTTGCCCGCGTAGCCGCAGGCCATGTCGCGCAGCTCGAAGGTCATATCCAGCCCTTCCTTCCGCGCAGGAGCAGCACCAGAAAGAAGGGGGCGCCCACGAGTGCCGTGAGAATGCCGATGGAGATCTCGACCTGGCACAGCACGCGCGTGATGTTGTCCACGAGCAGCAGGAACAGGGCGCCGCCGGCGATGGAGGCCGGCACGAGCAGGCGGTAGTCGGGCCCGAGCACGATGCGCAGCAGGTGCGGGATGACCAGGCCGATCCAGCCCACCATGCCGCAGCACGCCACGGTGGCCGAGGTGATGAGCGTCGAGCTCAGGATGAACACGAGGCGCAGCGCCCGCACGTTGAGGCCGAGCGCCTTGGCCTCCTCGTCGCCGAACGACAGCACGTTCAGGCGATAGCGCAGAAGCAGGA
>CAVEWV010000158.1:4484-5479 GCA_963619535.1 Acutalibacteraceae bacterium
GCGACGGTCTGCGCGATGGACACGCCCGCCTCGAACAGGGCTCCCACCACCATGCCGGTGAGGATGATGGTGATGATGCCGCTTTGCTTGCGCGACACCGCCGAGGAGATGGACATGGTGAGGCCCACGGCGATGAGGCCCATGGCGAAGGCGATGAGGTGCGTCTGGGCGAACGAGAGCCCCATGAGGATGCCCACGCAGGCGCCCAGGGCGCTGCCCGAGCTTGCGCCGAGCAGGTCGGGCGAGACCATGGGGTTCTTGAAGATGCCCTGGTAGACGGCGCCGGAGACGGCCAGGGCGGCGCCAGCCAGGATGCAGGTCACCAGGCGCGGCAGGCGAATCTGGAGGAAGACCGTCTCGCTGGACTTGGGGTAGGTCGCCGGCGCGCCGAGCAGGCAGTGGTTGATGATCTGGAACGTCTCGTCGAGCGATAGGGCGTACTTGCCGAAGGCGAACGACCCGAAGAAGCACACGATGAGCAGGACGAACAGCAGGGCGACGATAGCCCAGGCCATGCCGCGCCCACGCACGAGACCCTTTCTCGAGCCCTCCCCGCCCACCTCCTGGGGGATGAGTGCCTCGATCTCGGCGGCGCTGGCGTGCGGGCGCGGCGCGAGGGCCTCCTGCGGCTGTGTTTGCGACGAGCTGTCTTGCAAGGTCATGCCCCCTTCCGGCAGGTTCCAGCTCACAGATATGCAGACGCCGGCGCATGCGGCACCGGCGACAGCATCACGGTAGGCTTGGCATGGCTTGCCCTCAAGTCATATAAAACGCTTCGAGGCGGGCCGCCGCCCCCAATTTGGGTGCGCGGGCGCAGCACGGCCCTGCGGGCTGCCCGGCGCAGCATAGTTGTTGTTTAAGGGTGTCTACCTGGGGATACGTGAAACGTATGATACGGTGATGGCGTCTTCGCCGCGCCGAATACGTGGCGTTTATCGCGTGGCGCAGGCGACGGGCGCCGCCTGGATGGTACACTTCCCCCGCAGACACGCAGG
>CAVEWV010000159.1:0-5476 GCA_963619535.1 Acutalibacteraceae bacterium
CCACGCGCAGCGCCAGGTAGGTGTTGGCGAAGAGCTTGACGGCCTCGGCCTCGGTCGTGCCCAGCACCAGGCGCGAGATCCCGGTGGTGCCGTCGGCGTTGGTGCGCCCCAGCTCGGCGGGGTCGGCGCCCTGGGCAAGCAGGTCGGCGAAGCACTCGGCGGCGGTCACGGCCTCGGCGTCGTCGCCGGGCGCGCCCACCACGATGCGGGAGGGGTGCAGGTTGTCGTAGAGCGCCTTGCCCTCGCGCAGGAACTCGGGGCTGAAGAAGATACGGCCGTCGCCCAGCCGCTCGCGCAGGTCGGCCGTGTAGCCCACCGGGACGGTCGACTTGATGACGATCCAAGCCGTCGGGTTCACCGAGCGAACGGCGGCGATGGCGGCCTCGACGCTGGAGGTGTCGAAAAAGTCGCGCTCGCTGTCGTAGTTCGTCGGCGTAGCGACGATGGCGTAGTCCGCCCCGGCATAGGCCTGCGCCGCGTCGATCGTCACGTGCAGGTCGAGCGCGCGCTGCCCCGCCTTCGCCTCGGCGAGGAACCGCTCAATCTCGGCGTCCTGGATGGGGCTGACGAAGTTGTTCAGCTTCTCGACCTTCTCCGGGACGATGTCCAGCGCGCACACCTCGTTGTGCTGGGCCAAAAGGCAGGCCAGCGAAAGGCCCACGTACCCCGTGCCGGCGACGGCTATCTTCATCAGCGCGCTCCCATCAGCTCGAAATCCCAGTCAAAATGGCTGGTAGCGTTTCATGCGACTTTCAATGATACCGCTACATGCAACAGTGCGCCCGGAACAGTTGGGGCCATCTTGGTGAATATCCCAAAAGACGCATCGGAAGGGCATGCCGAGGGTTTCTCGAACCCCAGCATGCCCGCACGTCGGGCAGGGTTCTTGCCATACGCCCCCGCAGCCCGCCCAACCCCGCGAGACTACCCCCGGCGCAGGTAGATGCGCAGGGTCTGGGCGGGGCCGTGCTCCTTGACGCAGGCGAGCAGGCCGCGCAGCTTGCGGGCGGGCCAGGTGAGGGCGCGGCCTATCTTGTAGGTGGCCGAGGCGTGGATGAGCTCCACCTCGCGGCGGTAGCGCTCGGCCTCGCCTGCGGCACCGGCGCCCTTGGCACGCCGGGCGAGGGTCTCCGCTCCCACCCGGTAGTGCGACATGAGCGTCTGCCACATCACCATGTCGGGCGTAGAGAGGTCGCGGGTCGCGCGGGGCTGCGCCAGCGAGGCGAAGATGCCCTCCCAAGCGCCGCGGTAGTCGAAGCGCACGAGCTCGCCCATGAAGGCGCGGCCCGCCGCGCCCATGCGCACCCGCCGCGCGTCGTCGCGCAGAAGCGCCGTGAGGGCCTGGGCGGCGCGGCCGGCGTCGTACATGGGCACCGAGGCGATGCCGTCGTTGCCGGCCACGAGCGCGAGGTAGGGCAGCTCGTACATCACCACGGGAAGCCCTGCCATGCAGGCCTCGCCGAGCGCGAGCGAGAACCCCTCGTACTCGGAGGTGATGAGCATCGCGGAGGCCCCCAGGTAGTACGGGGCGGTCTGCGTCTGGAACCCGCAGAACTCCACCTGCTCGCGGATGCCGAGCGTCTCGGCGTAGGCCTCAAGCTCGAGCTGGGCCTGCTCCGTGGGGGCGGCCCCGAGCATCTGCAGGCGCGTGCCGGGGCAGGCCGCATGCACCTGGGCGAAGATCTTCAGCGCGTCGTAGGGGCGCTTCTCGGCCTCGAGCCTGCCCACCCACAGCACGCGCCCGGAGTCGAGCTTGGCGGCGGGCTGCTCGAGCATCCCCGTGGCGAGCGGGTTCATCACGCAGTGCACGTTGGGGTTGAAGGTGGACCAGAAGGCCTTGTCGGCCTCGTCCAGGCACACCACGCCGTCGGCCATGCCGAACACCCAGGGGACGCTTGCGAAGTACGCCTGACCGAGCAGGGCGCGGATGGAGAAGACGTTGTGGCAGTGCACGAACACGGGGATGCCCATGCCCTGCGCCACCAGCATGTCCCAGGGCAGAAGGGCCGTGTTCCACGCGTGGTGGAGCAGCACGTCCACACCCTCCTGGCGCAGGACCTCCTCTAGGGCGCGGGCGCGCTCGATGTAGGAGCCGGGGTTGCCGGCACCGGCGTTGGGCACCATGTGCAGGCTCACGCCCTGCGGCAGCGCAAGCGCGTCGTCGGGACCCTGGATGTCGGTGATGAGGACGACCCTGACGCCCATCTGCAGGTACAGGTCGCAGAGGTACTCCATGACCTTCTCCACGCCGCCGCCCACGCGCTTGTGGTAGTACATGGCGACACAACGCACGTCATCGCAGGTAGAGCCCGCGTCGTGCGCCATGAAGGCCTTGGCGAGCACGTCGGGCGCGCCCCAGTAGCGCCGCGCCACGCCCTCCACCACGCGCCAGACGGGCCAGTGCTCAAGCATCATCCGGAAGCACGCGGGCTTGTCGGCGTCGGCCACCTTCTTGTGCCACTTGTTGATGCAGTCGCCCGCAAGGCGCGACTCCAGGGCATCCACCACGTCGCAGTAGCGCTCGGAGACCCCCTGCTCGCAGAAGAACTGCCTGAGCGCCTCGATCACACGCGACAAGGCGCAGAACGAGGCGAACTTCTCGGGCGCAAGGGACACGGTGCCGTCCAGGCCCAGGCCCAGGTGGTAGTTGTAGTAGCGCGCCTCCACCGAGCGGTAGCTGCGGGCGAAGAAGGACAAGAGGGCGTAGGCGTAGACGTCCTGGCCGCGCGGAAAGGCGCCGTCCTGCACGTGCGAGAACGCCTCACGGGCAAGCGCGGCGGAGTACATCTTGTTCCAGAGGTTGAAGCCGTAGAGCTCGCCGCGGAAGCACCCCTCGAAGACGTCGGACCCCCAGAGGTTGCCGAAGAAGGGCACGCAGTGCGCCTCCATCCAGACGCGGTCCTCCTCGAAGGCGCCCTCGCACACCACGTTCACGCCGAACTGCAGGATGTCCACGGGCGCCGCCTGCATCTGCGCGAGAAGCTCGGCGCAGGCGGTGGGCTCCAGGGTGTCGTCGCCGTCGCAGAAGAGGACGTAGGACCCGCGGGCGGCGAGCACGCCGTCCTTGCGCGCCTGGTTGGCCGTCTTGTTCTGCTCGTAGGTGATGACGCGCAGGCGCGTGTCGCGTCGGGCGTACTCGGCCAGGATGGCCGGGGTGTCGTCGGCGGAGGCGTCGTCGATGGCGATGACCTCCACCTGGCGCAGCGTCTGCCCCAGCAGGGAGTTCAGCGTGAGGGCCAGCGTGGCGGCGTTATCGTGCACGGGCACCACGATGCTCACCAGGGGCTCGGCAGCCACGTCGGTTGCGACGAACGCGGCGGGGTCGTAGGGCACCGAGTCGCCCAGGACCTGCGGCTCAGCCGTACGGCACGCCTCCATCCGCGCGATGCTCTCCTGGCGGCCCGGGCCCAGGCCGGCCTGGTCGCGCGCACTCAAGAACTGGCGCAGCACGGGGATGAAGGCGTCGGCCACCCGGGTGCGGCCCTCCTCAGGGCACGACTCGAAGGCGTCGTAGACGAAGTCGACCGCCCACTGGGCGAAGCGCATGCGGGCCGGCCCCAGGATGCCCAGGGCCTGCCACACACGGTCCACGTGCGACACGACGCGCACGTGGGTGAGGAGCTTCTCGGT
The DNA here is from genome assembly GCA_963619535.1 of Acutalibacteraceae bacterium. GTDB lineage: Bacteria > Actinomycetota > Coriobacteriia > Coriobacteriales > UMGS124 > UMGS124. Next base: position 3,631 of record CAVEWV010000159.1, read on the forward strand.
CACATCGGCGTTGTTCTGCGCCATAAGCGAGCCGGCGCGGACGCAGCGGTACCAGTAGAGGCGCTCGGTGGTGAAGGTGATGTTGTGCGCGAGCGGGAACATCTCGAAGGGAAACGCCGTGTCCTCGCCCAGGTTGCAGCCCTCCCAGAACCAAAGTCCCTGCTCGGCCAGGAAGGCGCGGCGCATGAAGTAGCGCCAGGGAAAGGGCTTGGCGCCCGGCTCGTCGAAGAGGACCGCCGGCTCGAAGGACTCGAACGTGTGGTTGCGCACGGGGTTCTTGGAGGCGAGCCAGGCGGGCACCTGCCCGTCGACGGGGTAATGCGCCGGGTCGAAGCCGAACACCGTGACGTCGGCCTGGGCGCGGGCGGCCGTGGCGCACAGGGTCTTGAGGGCGTCGGGGGCCAGGCCGTCGTCGGCATCGACGCACAGCACGTACTCGCCGCGGGCCTGCGCCAGGCCCAGGTTGCGCGCGCGGGAGGGGCCTGCGTTGGGGCCGTCGAGCACGCGCACGCGGGCGTCCTTGGCGGCGTAGGCGGCCAGGACGGCGGCCGAGCCGTCGGTGGAGCCGTCGTTGACGCAGATGACCTCGAAGTCGGGCATGGACTGCGCAAGCACGCTGTCCAGGCACTGGGCCACGTAGGCCTCGACGTTGTACACCGGGACCACGACGCTCACCTTGACGGGGGCGGGCTCGCAGGCGGGCCGGTACTCCAGGGCCGACTCGCGCAGCACGAACCTCGACTCCTCGCGCACCTGCGCGGCGCAGAAGCGCTCCGGCGAGTACATCACCTGGTAGAGCACCTCGGCCTCGCGCTTGGAGAAGACGGACATGTCCAGCTCGTTTGCCCGGGCCAGGGCGCGGAACTCCTCGCTGAAGTGGGCCACGAACTCGCGACGGTACTCGGGGGCCACGCGCTTGACGGTGTTGTAGTAGTAGCCGCAGAAGCGGAAGTAGCTGCACAGCGGGATGAGCCGCCCCAGGCGCTCGGGGTCGGCGGCGATGAGCGAGCGGATGTAATCGTACTCGTCGCGCATGGCCCATACCTTGGAGGTGCTGTAGACCGAGGAGTTGGGGTTGTCGCGGCGGTTCATGTAGTAGGGCTTGTCCACGAACATCGCGCGCTCGGCACGGGCGAAGGTCATGAACCAGAAGCCGTTGTCCTGGAAGGACGCCCCCAGGGTCTCGTTGTGGCGGATGTTCCAGCGGCGCAGGAAGTCCGTCTTGTAGATGCCGCTCCAGGTGTTCATGACGAACTTGAAGCAGCGCGGCTCATCGGTGGGGGTGAGGACGCGCCCGTAGAAGGAGGGGTCGGGCGAGAGGCGGTTGTACGTCTTGTCGAGGCTGCCGTCGGGGCGCACCTTGAAGCGGTAGAAGTCGGCCTTCACGAAGTCGAGGTCGTCGGCCTTGGCGAGCTTGTAGAGGTCGGAGAACATGTCGGCGGGCACCCAGTCGTCCGTCTCCACGATACCGACGTACTCGCCCCGGGCCGCGTCGAGCCCCATGTTCATCTGCAGGCCGTAGCTCTTGCGGTCGGCCACGAGCACGCGCACGCGCCTGTCCTTGGCCTCGAACTCGCGCAGCACCTCGAGCGTGCCGTCGGTGGAGCCCGAGTCGATGCAGAGCACCTCGATGTCGCGCAGCTTCTGCGCGAGCACGCTCTCCACGCATTCGCGGATGTAGGACACCACGTTGAGGGAGGGCAGCAGGATGGTCATCTTGGGGCTGCGGGCCATCGGGGAACTCCAATCGCGGGGAACAGGGCAGGGTGCGGGCGCTAGTCGCGCCTGAAAAGGTCGCGCGTGTAGACCTTGGCGGACACGTCGGCCAGGTCGTCGCTCCAGCGGT
>CAVEWV010000160.1:0-5421 GCA_963619535.1 Acutalibacteraceae bacterium
CAGAGGAGCTGGTTGAAGAGCTTGGGGTTGCCCTTCCCCTTGCTGGCCTTCATGCACTGGCCCACAAGGTAGCCCACGACCTTGGCGTTGCCGGCCTTGTACTGGGCCACCTGGTCGGGGCAGTTGGCGATGACCTCGTCCACCACGGGCTCCAGGGCGGAGGTGTCGCTCACCTGGCGCATGCCGCGCTCATCGACGATGTGCGCGGGGTCGTCGCCCGACTCAGCCATGAGCGCGAAGACCTCGCGGCCCTGGTTGGACGAGATGGCGTCGCTGGAGAGCAGCTCGGCCAGGCTCCTGATCTGGGCGGGCGTGATGGTGGTGTCGGCGATGCCGTGGCCCTGGCCGTTGAGGTAGCCCATGAGCTCGTTGAGGATGACGTTGGCCACCGCCTGGGAGAGCTTGCCCTGCGTGCCCGCCACGGCCTGGTCGAAGAACGCCGCCAGCGCGGGGTCGCCGCAGAGCTGCGCCGCGTCGGCGCGCTTGAGGCCGTACGTCTCCATGTAGCGGTCGCGGCGCTGGTCGGGCAGCTCGGGCAGGCGTGTGCGCACCTCGTCGATGAACTCGTCGGTGAGGTCGAAGGGCACCATGTCGGGCTCGGGGAAGAGACGGTAGTCGTCGGCCGTCTCCTTGGTGCGCATGACGATGGTGCGGCGGGCGTTGACGTCCCAGTGGCGCGTCTCCTGGTACACCACGCCGCCCTCCTCGAGCACCTCGGCCTGGCGGCGGATCTCGTACTCCAGGGCGTCGTGGAGGTTCTTGAAGGAGTTGAGGTTCTTCATCTCGCAGCGGGTGCCGAACTTCTCGGTGCCACGGCGGCGCAGCGAGATGTTGCCGTCGCAGCGCATGGAGCCCGACTCCATGGAGCAGTCGGAGATGCCGATGGTGAGGAAGATCTGGCGCAGCTTCTCCATGAAGAGGCGCGCCTCCTCGGGGCTGCGCAGGTCGGGCTCGGTGACGAGCTCGATGAGCGGGGTGCCGCAACGGTTGTAGTCGATGAGGGAGTGGTCGGCGCCGCCGATGCGGCCCTCAGCCCCGCCCACGTGCACCATCTTGGCGGCGTCCTCCTCCATATGGATGCGCGTGATGCCGATGTGCGCGGTGTAGGAGCCGTCCTTGGCACGGTCCACCTCGCCGTCGTCGAGGCGCTCCTTGGCACCGTTGGCGCCCACCTCAACGTCGAGCCAGCCGCCCATGCAGAAGGCCACGGGGCCCTGCGTGGTCTGGAAGTTCTTGGCCATGTCGGGATAGAAGTAGTTCTTACGGTAGAACATGGAGTGCTTCATGATCTGGCAGTTGGTGGACAGACCCGCCAGAACGATGGACTGGATGGCGGCGCGGTTGGGCACGGGGAGGGCGCCCGGCATGCCCAGGCACACGGGGCACACGTTGGTGTTGGGCTCGTCGGCGTGCGACAGGCGGCAGCCGCAGAACATCTTGGTGTTGAGCACGGTGAGCTCGGTGTGGATCTCCAGGCCGATGACCGGCTCCCAATCCTTGAGGATGTCGGCGATGTCCCTCATTAGCGCTGCGCCTCCTTGGCAAAGTCCTTCGAAACCTCGACGGCCGGGTAGAAGCCCTGCAGCGTGGCGGCGACGCGCAAAAGCTCATGGTCGGCAAAGGCCGGGCCGATGAGCTGGGCGCCCACGGGCCTGCCGGTCTGGGCGCCCATGCCCACGGGCACGCTCACGCCGCAGTTGCCCGAGATGTTGAGCGGCACGGTGAACATGTCGGCCATGTACATCTGCGTGGGGCTCGACATGGCGCCGAACTCGAACGCCGTGAAGGGGGCGGAGGGCATGAGCACCGCGTCGACCTTCTGGAAGGCGTTCTTGTAGTCCTGCGTGATGAGGGCACGCACCTGCTGGGCGGGGTAGTAGTACTTGTCGTACACGCCGGCGGACAGCAGGTAGGCGCCGAGCATGATGCGGCGCTTGACCTCCGGGCCGAAGCCCTCGGCGCGCGAGCGCGAGCTCATGTCGGCCAGGTCGCGCGGGTCGGCGCACTGATGCCCGTAGCGCACGCCGTCGAAGCGGGCCAGGTTGGAGAAGGCCTCGCAGGGGGCGAGCACGTAGTAGGCGCTGATGGCGGCGGCGGCGTTGGGCAGCTCCACCTCCACGAGCTCGGCGCCGGCGCTGGCCAGGTTGGCGGCGGCCGCGTCGATGGCCTCGCTCACCTCGGCCGAGACGCCCTCGGCGTGCGTGAGGGCCGGGATCACGCCGATGCGCTTGCCCTCCACGCCGTCGTGCAGGTGCGCCAGGAAGTCGGTGCTCCAAGGCTGGGAGGTGCAGTCGCGCAGGTCGCGGCCGGCCAGGGCGTTCATGGACAGGGCCACGTCCTCGACGCTGCGGCCGAAGGGCCCCACCTGGTCGAGCGAGGAGCCGAAGGCCACGACGCCGTAGCGGCTCACCATGCCGTAGGTGGGCTTCATGCCCACGACGCCGCAGAAGGCGGCGGGCTGGCGGATGGAGCCGCCGGTGTCGGAGCCCAGGGTGACGCTGGTCATGCCCGCGGCGACGGCAGCGGCCGAGCCGCCCGAGGAGCCGCCGGGCACGCAGGCCAGGTCGCGGGGGTTGTACGTGGGGCCGAAGGCGCTCGACTCGGTGGAGGAGCCGAAGGCGAACTCGTCCATGTTGGTCTTGCCCACGGGGATGCAGCCGGCGTCGAGCATGCGCTGCACGGCCGTGGCGGTGAAGGTGGACTGGTAGTTCTCCAGCATGCGGGAGGCGCAGGTGCAGCGCGTGCCCACGAGGTGCATGTTGTCCTTGAAGGCGCAGGGCACGCCCGCCATGGGGGGCAGGGCCTCGCCGCGGGCGCGCTTGGCGTCGATGGCGTCGGCCGCCTCGATGGCGAGCTCGTTGGAGACCTCGAGGAAGGCGTGCACGCTGTCCTCGCGGGCCTCGACGTTGGCCAGGGAGGCCTCGGCCACCTCGCGCGCGCTGAAGTCGCCCGCCGCCACGCCGGCGGCGATCTGGACGGCGCTCAGAGAATCGATGTCGAGAGCCATTATGCGGCACCCCCGTCTCCCAGGATGGAGGGCACGCGGAAGAAGCGCCCCTCGGTCTGACCGGCGTTCTCAAGGGCCACCTCAAGCGGCAGGCCCTGCGCGGGCACGTCGTCGCGCATCACGTTGGACAGGTCGCCGATGGGGTGGAAGATGGGCTCGACGCCCTCCAGGTCGTAGGACCTGATGGTGTCGAGCACGTTGGTGACCGCGTCGTTCATGTAGTCGGTCATCTCGACGAGCTCCTCGTCGGTGAGGGCGATGCGCGCATAGTCGGCTATGCCGCGCACGTCTTTCTGGCTTAGTGTCATGAGCTTCCTCGATTGTCGAAAGTCAGACGGGCAGTTATAAGGGGCCATTCTAGTAGACGGGCGGCCCCGTGCGCCGCCACACGCCCGCCCTGCCGCGAATGTTCACTTGGGGGAAACGCGCCGGCGCGACAATCGCACGTGCCGCCCGGGGCGCATGCCGAGGAGTTGCGCCCCATTTGCCCATAATTGAGGAACGGACTGAATTGCATTGTCCGCGCCAAGCATATACTTAGCGCGCACGAACACATGCGAGTGCCTGAGACCGAAAGGAGACACACGATGAGAAAGCAACTGCTGTGCGCAGCGATGGTCGCGGCCACTTTGATATCCCCATCCCTGGTTTTTGCCGCTGAGGCCGCAAGCTCGGCAGACGCCGCGCAGATCCAGGTAGCACGGCCCAGCGAGGAGTATTCTGGCTGGAGCTACCAAGACGTGGTGGACGAGTTCACGCAGGCAGGCTTCACCAACATCGAGCTCGTGCCCGTCGGCGACCTCAACGTGGCCACCCAGCTCGTCACGCACGACGGCACCATCGAGAGCGTGGTCGTGGGCGAGTCCACGGGCTTCACCCGCGAGGCGACCTTCCCCGCAGACGCGAAGGTCGTCATCACCTACCACACCTTCCCCGACACGGCCAACCAGATCAACTACGACGCCGCCAAGGCGCTCTACGACGCCGGCGAGTACGCGCAGGCCGCGCAGGCCTTCGCGGCCCTGGGCGACTACTCCGACTCCAAGGAGATGACCCTGCGCGCCCAGGAGGAGCTGAGCGCCGAGCAGACCACCTCCTCGGACCCCAACGCCCAGCTCATCACCGTGCCCGCCTCCTCGGATGACCTGGTGGGCAAGAAGTACTGGGAGGTACAGGAGGCCCTCGTCAACGCCGGCTTCACCAACGTCACGCTCAACCCCATCGGCGACATGAAGATCGGCATCACCGGCGACACCGACTGCAAGGTGACGGCCGTGGCCGCCGGCGACCAAGACGCCTTTACCGCCGAGGCGCGCTACGTGGCCGACACGCCCATCGTCATCTCGTTCCGCACGTTTCAGAGCCGCATCGACAACGGCGACTTCGCGACAGGCACCTCCGAGGAGGCCTCTGCCGACGACGAGCGCATCTACCTGGGCAAAGCCGTGAACACGGGCCTTGACAACGGCTACTCCGAGAGCAACGAGATCGTCAAGGACGACCCGCACTTCGGCTGGACGCTCGGCGAGTTCTCCGTGACCGGCTTCACGCGCGACACCACCGACCCCGACGACGGCTCGACCGTCATACTCAAGAACGTCGGCGACACCGTGACGTTGTGGTTCACCCTGGAGCAGAACATCAGCCACCTCAACGGCGACGCCAACCTCACCGTGGCCGACGACTCCAACGGCTACTGCAACGACATGGAAGTCGAGCAGACAGACATGGGCAGGGGCACGCTGCTTATCCGCAAGACCGACTACCAGGGCCACGTCGAGGAAACCCAGATCTTTACCGACTACCTGGCCGCAAAGACCGTGGGCGCCGACACGAAGGTGCAGCTCTTCGAGGAGGGCGACTACGAGGTCACGCTGCTCTACGAGCTCAGCAAGACCACGACCCGCGTCGGCGACTTCGCCGTGGCGCCCTCCTACAACAACTACCGCATCTCCTTCAAGTTCAAGGTACGCAACTCCAACTGCATGGTGTACCCGTTCGACGTCGAGACGGGCTCTGAGCTCGCAGACGGCGACTCCACCGCCGCCGGCTTCAAGCTCGACCTGGCGCGCTCGCGCTACCTCGACATCGACATCAAGCGCGCCAACCTCAAGGAGGGCGACGACGGCGACACGGAGGACGTGCGCTTCAACACGGCGGCCAAAGACGGCGAGGAGTTCACGACCCCGGGCGTCTACCACTTCACGGTGAAGAACAAGTACACAGGCGAGCAGACCGAGAAGACCATCACCGTGGTCGCGGACGCCGACGCATCGAGCAAGGAGGCCTCCGATGACACGAAGTAACGCCGCCGAGCTGCGCCGTTGCGCCAACCTGTTCGTCGCCCTGCTCATGAGCTGGGTGCTCGTCCTCACCGGCGGCGGCATGCGCGGGTACGCGTATGCCGATGAGGT
>CAVEWV010000161.1:0-5320 GCA_963619535.1 Acutalibacteraceae bacterium
GACGCACCTGTTTTTGCAAGACGAGCAGGTCCGGGCCATCAAGTCGTATGTCCCCCAGGCCTTGGAGGGTGTGGAGCACCTGGTGGTGGCCGAGGCGGACGTGCCTGTGGCGTTCATGGGGGCGCAGGCGGGACGGCTGGAGATGCTGTTCGTTGCCCCCGAGCAGAGGGGTCGCGGCCTTGGAAGGTGGATGCTCCAACTCGCGATTCGCGACTACGGCGTGCGCGAGCTCACGGTCAACGAGCAGAACCCCCAGGCCGTCGGCTTCTACGAGCACATGGGTTTTGCTGCCTACAAGCGCAGCGACCTCGACGAGCAGGGTGACCCCTACCCTCTGCTGTACATGCGGCTCGGATAGTCGGGCGCATCGCCGCTGCCGTGCTTGTCCCGGAGCGCAGCTGAGGGAAAAATGACGGGCCACCTTGTCTGCCGTTCTAGTACCGCGGCCGAGCTCTCGCTGGCGTTGCCCGCCTGGCCTTCCCCTTCCCCTCACGCCTCCCTTGCTGCCCGCACCAGTGCGGGGACGACGTCGGGGTAGAAGGCGCCCACCGTCTCGTCGAAGCCGATGGCGTTGCCCGCGCGTCCCCGGAAGGCCAGAAGTGCCGCGAAGCCGCCCGTTGCGAACTCCACCAGCATCTCCTGGCGCGGCGAGGGATGTTCGCCTACGCCCAGCGCCAGGGCCGCATGCCTGCGCAGGGCCGCGCGTATGTGCTCGGCCATGATGCCCTGCGGGTTGAGCGCGGCCAGGGTGCACAGCAGGTCGTATCGCTCGGCCAGCTCGGGGGTGCTATCACGTACGGCCCCGCGCTCCTCACAACCCAAAAGCTCGCCGACCGCCTGTGCCGCGAGCTCCTCGGTGCCGACCTTCTCCAGGTAGCGTTCCACCAGGTCAGCGAAGGTAGCGAAGTGGTAGTAGAACGTCGTCTTGTTGCACCCGGCCCGCCGGCACAGCGCGGCCACGGTTATCTCGCTTGCGGGCATCTCGCGGGCCATGGCGTCGAACTCGCCCAAGATGCGCCTGTCCATGGCGGGTGCGCCCGCGTCTCGTCTCGGCCTGGCCATCCGCCTCTCCCTCCCAATGCGACAAACGCCGCGGATTGACGCATTAACAACTGCGAGGCCGCTTCCCATAATCGCAGTAATACAACTCATAGTTGCATTTTAGGAAAGGGGAGCGCCATGGGCAACAACCGCGACGGCTACGAGATCAGTTTCATTGTGGACGGCAAAGCCGTGGATGAGCGGCAGATTCGCGCCGTGGAGGAGCAGCGCTATCGGGTCGTAGAGGAGCAGCGCTACCGGATCGCGTTCAAAAAGCTCGCCGACACCGGGGCCGACCTGGTGCATCACGGCGGCAAAATCAGCTTGGAGCAGGCGTGCCAGCTGCCTCTCGACCAGGCAAAAGACGCCCTCGCCCAGACCAAGACGGCTATCGGCCGGCCGGCCATGATCGAGTTTCTGCACGACAGCATCGAGGCGAGCGACGCCATGTGGACAGACATCGCCCGCAACTCGCCGCGCCGCGAGAGCCTGCAGCAGGGCATCGTCGAGGTGCATGCCCGGGGTGTCACGCTGCCCATGTTCATGCTGTTCAACCGGGCCATGATGAAGGCCAACAGCCTCGACGGCCCCTCGCGCGTCCACCCCGAGCACTACTCGTTCGAGGCGAGCGGCGGCGGCTCCCAGACCATCGTCGAGACGTTCGGCATGTACGGCGAGCCGAGCTACCTGTATCTGGAGCCGGGCAAGGACGACTGGCGGCCGATTCAGCCCGACCCCGACACCGTCATGTGCATGATGGGCAACACCTACCTGGCCCATGGCAGGGTGGACACTAAGCTGGTGGGATTCCACCAGTTCAAGCCCTGCGATGACGGCATCAAGGTGAAGCTGGGCGTGTTCCTGCCTCAGGCAGCTCCCAAGGAGATGCTCGAGGGCCACATCTGGCACCTGCTCGTGGAGTTCAACAACGCCCTGCACATCGCCGCCGCCCAGCGACCAAACGCCATCCAGCGGCTCGTCCTCAACGCCGCCCTCAAGCGCATGGGCAGGTGAGGCGGCCAGTGGAGTGGGCGCTTAGGCAATCGACAGCAACACCTGCAGGTATCGAATCGCCTGCTCCTTGCTGCAGGAGGCACCGTTCGTCGTGGTCCATTGCCATACGAGCACGAGCGTGTTGCTGTAGTGGTCGGCGAGCAGCTCGTTGGGGATGTCCCTGCGCGCCGCGTCCGGGCAGTCCTTGAATATCCGGCGCATCTGGCTGCCCAGATAGGCGCGCAGGTTCGAGAACATGTAGCCGGCCTCGGGATTGCTGGCTAGCACCTGGCCGATGGCCTCGGCGTTTTCCCTCGTAAAGGCATATATCCGGTCGAAATAGAGGTAGAGCATCTCATTTTCCGGCGCATGGTGGTACTCGGACAGGCCGATTCTCTCTGCTAGCGTTATCCAGCAGTAGCCCAGCAGGTCGTACTTGTCATCGAAATAGTTGTAGAAGGTGGCTCGCGGGTATTGGGCCTGTTCGCACAGCTCACCCACGGTGATCGCCTCGAAGGGCTTCTCTGCAAGCAGCCCAAACATCGTGGAGCTGAACGCGCCCAGCGTGCGGCTTGCCCCGCGCGTCATGGGCTTTGAGAGGTCGTACTTCACAGGCGTCCCCCTTTTGCAATTTCGCCGTACTTGTCCAAGGCTGGGCGCGCGGGCGTTTCTGTCACTTGAATCGGGCGCGATGCAATCACATCATACACGTCAAGCTTTTGCAAGTGTCTAAATTAGGACGTATGAATGATTGTGGGGGGAGCGCTATGGGCATCGCCGCCATGACCGATGTGTCGGGCAGTTTGAGGATATGGACTCGTCATGCGCGGATCAGGGGGCGCTAGCATGATCTTCTACTTCTCAGCAACGGGGAACAGCAGGCACGTTGCCGAACGCATCGCCGCGGCGACGGGGGATGTGGCCGTCTCCGTCGCCGAGTGCGGCAAGAGCCGCACCTTCGCTTTCGAGCATCCCGGCCAGTCGGTCGGCATCGTCAGTCCCACGTACGCCTGGGGCCTGCCGACGGTCGTCCGGGAGTTTCTGCGGCAGCTTGCCCTGGGCGAGAAGCCGGCCTACCTGTGGTTCGCGGCCACCTACGGCACGACCCCGGGCCAGACCGGACGCTTTGCGCAGGACATCCTCGCCGGCAAGGGTTTCTCACTCGCGGCGAAGTTCAGTGTCCGCATGCCGGACACCTGGACGCCCTTGTTTGACCTCAGCGACAAGGACAAGGTGCGGCGTATCAACGAGGCTGCCGAGGTACAGATAGACCAGGTTATTGACTTGATACGAAATCAAACCACGGGCGACTTCATGCAACGTGAGATTTCGCTGCCGCTCGTGCGGACGATCCATCGTTTGGAATACGACTCCATGCGCCAGACGAGACGCCTCACGGTGGAGGACTCCTGCGTTGGTTGCGGTCTGTGCGTGCGAAACTGCCCTATCGGCGCCATCGAGATGAGGGACGGGCGGCCGGCCTGGGTCGAGCAGCGCTGCGCCATGTGCCTGGGCTGCCTGCACCGCTGCCCCAAGTTCGCGATCCAATACGGCCGCAATACCAAGCGTCACGGCCAATACGTGCACCCGGCCGCGAAGTGAGGCCGCCTGCGGCGGGCGTGCCTGGCCGACACGTTGGAACAGGTGAAAGGCGCGCCGTGCACGGGTAGGCTTGCCTTCCAGGTGGACTTCTTTGCCGGGGCCGTCTCTCAGTCGTCGGCGAACTACTGGAAGACCTCGCGCTGTGACGACGACGCGCGCGCCTTCACCGCCGAGCTCGCCCGCTGGGTGCCGGCCGAGCTTTTCGAAGCGCTCGACGAGCCCGTCGCGCCCAAGCCCACGTTCGAGGTGAGCGCCGCAACCCTGGCCCTCGCAGCCCGGGAGATGGACGAGGCATTCTTCCTGGGGGTATAGCCGCGCGCGGCAGACGCGTGTCGCCGACGTGCACCCCTGCGGCCCCGCTCGTTCGGGCCCTTGCAACTTGCTTGCCTATCGAGCGGCTTGAACGGCGCCTCCGCCGCGCTATAATCGGCTCGTGCTGGCATTGGGGTTGGCTGGTGGCTCGCGTTACCGAAGGCACTCGGGCCCCGAAGGCCATTAACGCGGTTAGGCGCGGCTATACGGGGCGTTCGGGCACACGTTCGTGACGCTTTCATTTCCGCGAGGGCGTGTTTCTGCACACAGCTGTTGGATTTAGGTGGGCGCGCAGGTCAAACTGCGCGCGGCTCGCTTCTGCGGGCCGCCTGCCGGCTGTGTCTGCGCCCCCGCCGGAGATGAGCGAAAGGATTCGCCCCATGTCAGTCACAAAACCAAAGCTCGACGGCAATTCAGGCAGTGTGCGCGATATCGATGTGAGCCGCGCGGCCCATCTTGGCGGGCTGTCGCTCATGTACGACGAGTACATGACGCTGTTCTTCAAGGATCAGCCCGAACTCGTCCAGCTCCTGCTCAGGGCCGTCCTGCATGACGACGAGCTCACCGTGGTCGAGCTCAACGTCATCGACCGCCTCTCCAACCCGGCAGGGCGCACCGCCGAGCTCGACATCTACGCCGTGGATTCGTGCGGCGGTCGGCACGACATCGAGGTGCAGATAAACAAGGCGAAGGCCAGCCCGCGCAGGGCGAGGTTCTACTCCGCCGTCATCGACGCGCGCATGGCGGAGCCGGGCAAGGAGTTCGACTTCGCCCAGATGAAGGACTCTACGGTCATCTTCATCACGCCGGGCGACGTCTTCGGCGACGGGCAGCCTGTCTACGATTTTGTGCGGCAGGACACGCGGACCCACCGCCGCATGAAGGACGGGAATCGTATCCTGTACATAAACGCCCTGGCACACCACGAGGGAAGGCTGGCCGATCTCATGCACGATTTCATCTGCAACGACCCCGATGCTATGATGGTGCCCGAATATGCCTCAAGGGCCCGTCAGATAAAGGACAGCGGGAGGTACCAGGAAATGGAGAGCTTGTTCGAGCAGGCCAGCCACGTGGGCTTCGAGCACGGCGTGGAGGAGGGCTACCAGCAAGGCATGGAGCGCGGGCTGGAGCAGGGCATCCAGCAAGGCATGGAGCAGGGGCTCCAGCAAGGTATTGAGCAGGGCATCCAGCAGGGCATGGAGCGCGGGCTGGAGCAGGGCATCAAGCAGGGCATCGACCAAGGTATCGAGCAGGGTAGCCGAGCCGCAAAAGGCGAGATTGTGCGCCGCATGGTAGAGATGGGCCTGCCCGAGGGCCAAATCGCATGCGTTGCGGGGATCGACGTGGAGGACATCCCAAGCTATTGCGG
>CAVEWV010000162.1:0-1400 GCA_963619535.1 Acutalibacteraceae bacterium
CTCTCATCTCCACAACCTCGGTGCCTGCGGGTACCGTCTACGCCACGGTGAAGAACAACGTGAAGGTCTACGTCGCCTCCAACGACGGCGACGACGTCTTCGGCTTCTACACCGACGAGTCCGGCTACATCTCCATCCAGCACGCCCCCACGCTCAAGAGCGTCACCTACGACACCGTCGCCGTGGTCGGCGTCCAGTTCATCGCCGAGTACACCGACTTCGTGGTCAAGGGCACCATCGCCCCGAGCGCCTAGTTCTGACAGATTAAGGAGCGAGACATGCAAGCTTTGGTGACCTACCCCTACCGTGACCGCGAGACGGGCGAGGTGCGCTACGCGGGCGAAACGGTGGAGCTTTCCGCCGACCGTTTCCGCGAGCTGGCCCTCAAGGGCCACGTGGACGAGGCCCGCGCCCCCGTCGCCGAGAGGGCGGCGCCCGAACCCGCCGTCGAGAGCGAGGCGCCCCGCGAGGACGCCCCGCAGGCCGGCGCCATGAGCGCGGCCGAGCTGCGCGCGGCCATCGAGGCCAAGGGCGGCTTCGCCCCCAAGAAGGCCACCAAGGCGCAGCTCGCCGAGATCCTGGGGAGCCTGTAGTGGGCGCCTTCGCCGACGTGGCCGACTACGAGGCGCGCCAGGGGGAGCTGTCGGAGGCCGACCGCGCCCGCTGCTCCGCGCTGCTGGAGGACGCGAGCGCGGCCATGCGGTCGCGCTTCCGCGCCTTCCACGGCCGGGGCTACGAGAAGGGCGTCAACGAGTCGTTCGACGACAACGCCAAGGCCGTATGCGTGGCGCTCGCCGCCCGCGCCCTCAGCGTGCCCGACATGCTGGCGGGCGTGACGCAGTACTCCCAGACGGCCGGCTCGTACAGCGCGAGCGCGAGCTACGCGAACCCCACGGGCGACATCTACCTCACCAAGACCGACCTCAAGTCGCTGGGCCTCACGGGCACGCGCATGGGGTCCCGCGAGGCGATGACGTGGAGGGACAGGGAGGTGGCGCGACCGTGACGGCGCTCATACACGGCGAGGCCGTGACCGTCACGCGCGAAACCGTCACCTACGACGAGCTGGGCGAGCCGACCGCGACCGAGGCCGTCACCGAGACGGTAGAGAACGTGGTGGTGTCCCCCGGCGCGACCTCAGACCTCGACTCGACGCGCCCCAACGGCGTCACCGTGGCCTTCACGCTGCACTTCCCCAAGACCTATGCCGGCGACCTCAAGGACGCCGTCGTGGGCGTGCGGGGCACCGCCTGTAAGGTCGCGGGAGACCCGCAGCGATACGCCGAGCGCGACACGCCCGGAGACTGGAACATGACCGTGGAGGTGACCCGCACCGATGGCTAAGGCAGGCTGCAAGGTCAAGTTCAAGTGGCGCGGCTGGAACCGCGCCGGCTACGCCG
>CAVEWV010000162.1:1410-5293 GCA_963619535.1 Acutalibacteraceae bacterium
CAGGCGCTGCTCGACCAGAAGGCGGACGCCGCCGTGGCCTCGGCCAACGCCGCGTTCTCGCCCCGCGCGGGCGAGGGCGCGGGCTACGGCGTCGAGGAGATGCAGGGCACGCTCGCGCGCGGCCGCGTCATCTCCACGCATACGGCGCACGCCGCCGCCAGCGAGCGCAGGCACAACCGCCTGCAGGGCATCTTCGGGGGCGCGTGATGGACGCCGAGCGCGTGGCGGCATCCGCCATACAGAGCGCCGTCGGCGTCCCGTGCAGACTCGAGGTGCCGGCCGAGCGCCCCGAAGAGCTCGTCACCGTGACGCTGTCGGCCACCTCGGCCGACCGCTTCGTGCGCACGGCGCGCCTCACGGCCCAGTCGTGGGCCAAGACGCGCCGCCGCGCGCAGGAGATCGCGGAGGCGGTGGAGGCCGCCTGCGCCGACATCGAGGCGCACCCAAGCGTGCTCTCGTGCCTGCCCGACGGCACCTACCGCTGGGACGACCCGGAGACGGGCGCGCCCCGCTACCAGACCAACATCAACATGCGCATCTGCGAGTAAGGAGCAGACATGGCAGAAGCAACGACCAACAACGCCGAGAACGTCTCCGGCACAAAGGGCGTCCAGGGCGGCTACATCTTCGTGGCACCCGCCGGAGCCGCCCTGCCCACGTCCATCAAGGACAAGCTGGACAGCGCCTTCAAGGTGCTCGGCTACATCTCCGAGGACGGCTACGTGGAGTCGCTCGAGACCGACTCCGAGGACATGAAGGACATGAACGGCGACCTCATCCACACCGAGGTGACCTCGCGCGTGGAGTCGGCCAAGCTGACCCTCGCCGAGATCAAGGCCATGACCCTCAAGGTCATGTACGGCGACGGCAACGTGACCGACGCCTCCGGCACCATCACCGTCAAGCACAACGGCAACAGCTCCGACGAGTGGAGCGTCGTGCTCGACCTCGTGCTCAAGAACGGCCGCCGCTGGCGCAAGGTGGTGCCGCTCGCCAAGCTCGACGAGCTGGGCGACCTGACCCTCGCCGTGGCCGAGCTCGCCGCCCGCGAGCTGGGCATCAAGTACCTCACCGACGAGTCGGGCAACACCTGCTACGACTACATCGAGTCGACCGAGACCGAGGCCGCCTAATGGACGAGATCAGGTTCACCGTCGAGGGCGTTGAGGGCGAGTTCACCGCCGACTACGCCGAGCTGACCTCCTACAGGACGAACAAGCAGTTCGCCAACGGCGCTCGCGACACGGCGGGCATGTTCGACGCCTTCGAGCGCGTCTTCGCCGGCCATGACGAGGAGTACGTGGAGCGCGTCGGCGGCTCGGTCAACGACGTCTACAAGCTCATGGAAGCTGCCTTCGAGGCGGCGAAGGCAAAAAACTCGCAGGCTTCGTCTCAGACCTCGAGGGCCACAGGGGCGAAACGGTAGCGGACTTCCAGCAGTACTACGGCGTGGCTCTTCCCGTCGCGGGCGAGCCCGACGACCTGCCTCGCATGGCGGCCCTCTGGGAGGCGCTCCCGGCGGAGAGCCGCACGATGCGCAGGCACGCGCCCGACCTGCAGTGGTCGCAGACCGACTACCTGCTCTGGCGGGTCGAGTACCAGCTCCGTGCACTCGCGTGGGGCATGGCCGACCAGAAGAAGCGCGGCCCCGCACCGGAGCCGCTCAAGACCCCCGGGCAGCTGGCGGAGGCCGCGCGCAGGCAGGCGAGCGCCCTGGCGAACAGGGCGCGGATAGACAGGATCCTAGGGATGGAGGCATACGATGGCGACTAGCGTCGGCTCGGCGAACATCACCCTCATGCCGTCCATGGACGGGTTCGCGGGAAAGATCTGCTCCGAGTTCGGCAGCACCGGCGCCAAGGCGGGCAAGCAGTTCGGGGACGGCCTCTCCGGCGGCGTGGGCGAGGGCGCGACCAAGAGCGAGGGGATGCTCTCCAAGCTCGGCGGCGTGGCATCTGCCGTGGGCACGGCCGCGGCCGTGGGCTTCGGCGCTCTGGCCACCGCCGTCTCCGCCATCGGCGGCGCTGCCCTTACGGCCTACGCCGACTACGAGCAGCTGGTGGGCGGCGTGGACACGCTGTTCGGCAGCGCCTCGGGCACTTTGCAGAGCTATGCAGCGGAGGCCTACAAGACCTGCGGCCTCTCCGCGAACCAGTACATGACGCAGGCCACGAGCTTCGCGGCCTCACTCGTGAGCTCGTGCGGCGGCGACGTGGCGAAGGCCGCCGACTACGCGAACATGGCCATGGGCGACATGTCCGACAACGTGAACAAGATGGGCTCCAACATGGTGGACGTGCAGAACGCCTACCAGGGCTTCGCCAAGCAGAACTACACCATGCTCGACAACCTCAAGCTCGGGTACGGCGGCACGCAGGCCGAGATGCAGCGCCTCATCGAGGACGCGAACACCCTGCGCGCCGAGCAGGGCAAGAACGCCGACCTCACCATCGACAGCTACGCCGACGTGGTGGAGGCAATCCACACGGTGCAGGAGAACCTGGGCGTCACGGGCACCACCGCCCAGGAGGCCGCGACCACCATCTCTGGCTCCATCGGCATGGCCAAGGCATCGTGGGAGAACTTCCTCACGGCGCTCGGGCGCGACGACGTGGACTTCACCCAGATCACGACGCAGCTGCTCGAATCGATCGGCGCCGTGGCGACGAACGTCGCCCCGCGCGTGGCGCAGATCGGCCAGGGCATCATCGACGCCTTCCCCGCCGTCCTGGCGGGCCTCGGGGACGTGCTGGCGCCGATCGTGTCCGAGGCGCTCGCGACCGCGTGGGGCATCGCGCAGGCGGCTCTCGCCGGCATCGGCATCAGCCTGCCCGGCGTCGACTCGTCCGAGATCCTCTCGTCCATCGACGGCGCGGTGGACATGGCGAAGCTCGCCCTCACCGACCCTGCGGCGTTCATGGAGCGCGGGCAGGAGATCGTGTCCAACGTGGCGGGCGGCCTCAGCGCGTCCATCCCGCAGCTCGTGAGCTCGGGCCTGGACGCGCTCGGCCAGTTCGCGAGCGGGTTCAAGACCAACTTCCCACAGATCGTCGAGATGGGCGGGGAGCTTCTCCTCGGCGTCGTGCAGGGCCTCATGGCGAGCCTGCCGACCCTCATCGAGAAGGGGCCGCAGATAATCTCCGACTTCGCCAACGGCATCAGCGCGGCGGCGGAGACGCTGCTCGGCATCGGGCTGCAGATAATCGTCGCCATCGGCGAGGGCCTCATCAACGCCATCCCCACGTTCGTGGCGAACATCCCGCAGATAGCCCAGGCGGCATGGGACGCCTTCGTTGCGTTCCAGTGGCTGAACCTCGGCCAGACGCTCGTGACGAGCATCGCCGAGGGTATCGCCTCCATCGGCTCCACCATCCCGACCAAGCTGCAGGGCTTCTTCGAGGAGGGCGTGACCAAGGCGACGCAGTTCGCGAGCGACCTCGCGGGCAAGGGCCTGCAGGCCGGCTCCGACTTCCTGCTCAACCTCGCCGCCAACGTCTCGCAGGCACCCGGCAGGCTCGCCGGGTGGGTCTCCGAGATGCTGCTCAGCGCGGCCAGCTTCGCGAGCGAGCTGGGGACCAAGGGACTCTCGGCGGGCAGGGACTTCCTGTCCGGCATCCAGACCAAGCTCGGCGAGGCCGTGAGCTTCGTCGGCGGCATCCCCGGCAAGATAAAGGGCGCCCTCGGCAACGTTGGCAACCTCCTGCTCAGCGCGGGCAAGTCGATCATCCGCGGCCTGCTCAACGGAATCAAGCAGAAGATCGGCGAGGTCTACAGCTTCGTCGGCGGCATCGCCTCCAAGATCCAGAGCCTCAAGGGACCGCTGCCCTACGACCGCAAGGTGCTCATCCCCAACGGCCAGGCGCTCATGCAGTCGCTCTACTCG
>CAVEWV010000163.1:0-5267 GCA_963619535.1 Acutalibacteraceae bacterium
TCGCCGACGAGTTGCGAGAACGTCGTCAGCGCCGTCAGCTGCCGGTTGGTGAAGAGCTTATCGAACTCGTCCAGCCCATAGGGAACGCACGAGCCGCCGGTAAAATGCTTGGCAAGTTGACCGGTGGGATAGTCTTCGGGCTTCTCTACAACGGCAGCGTCTTTCTGTTCGTCGTCTGGGGCGATATAAATCCTGCCACGTTGGCCTTCAGCCACGACGGCCATCAGTTGAGCCCCCATGCGGCCAGCCTTGGACTCCTCCTTGACATATTTAAGGTCGAAGGGCGCCCCGCAGCGCACGCACGTCGCGCCCTTGCGGTTGACGGTGCCCTCGCGCGTCGCCTTGCCTGCCGCGACCTCGAAGCGCACCTCGCCGCCCTCGCAGCAGGGCTCGACGTGCCACTCCTTGCCCTTCTTCGTGGAAAGGTCAAACGAACGCACGAGGATGGCCTCGTGGCCACAGGCGGGGTTGGGGCACTTCACCGTGCGCGCCCACAGCCAGGCGATGACGATGGCCTCGCCTCCGCCTTGTTCGGCCGGCACGCGTACCTTGGGATACAGCCACCCAATACGGCGCTGCGCCTCCTCCTTCATCCAACCGCCGTAGTACTCCACGTCGGCGGCCAGACCGTTGTTGCCTTCCCAGCTCTCCATGCCCTCGCGCCGGCAGGCGTCCGGGTTCACGGCGGGCCTACCAGCAAAGAGCGGCGGTATCTCAATCATGGCCTTGTTGATGGTCACGGCCACGGGGTTCAGGTCCTGCGCGTATGCCTCAAGCCCTAAGCGCTGAGCCTCAAGAGGGATGGCACCCCCCCCCGCAAACGGGTCGAGCAGCGGCGGCAGGTCGTCCCCCATGCTTTTACGGATCTCGGCCTTGGCGGCGTCAAGCACACGCTTATCGTTGGAGTTCTCCCACACCACGAGGTCCTCCAGGATGCGGAAGAGGCGCTCGCGCTCGGCGGCCTGATCATCCTCGGTGGGAAACTCCTCCGGGTGCGCCGACGGGTCGTCGACCAACGAGGACCAGATCACCGCGCGGGCGGCCGCCAGGGGGCGGCGCGCCCACCACAGGTGCAGGGTCGAGGGGTGGCCGTGGCGGATGGACTTCTCGCGTGCCGAGGCCGCGTTTATAGCGTCGAGGGGCAGCGCCACCTCGATGAGCTTCTTCTTCACTGCCATGTGTGCTCCTTCTCAAGAATCACGGTGCCCGCCTGCTTGAGGCGCCCGATGTCGTAGTTCGTGCTCGCGGCCGCGTAGTCCGGCGGGCTCGTGAAGGGCCGCCGGATATAGGTCGTCCGCGTGGTGTCGCCGTCGACCTCCACGACGGCCAGGATGAAGGCCTCGGGGCGGTTGAGGGCGCACATCACCTCGTTGTGCGAGACGGTCACCGTATCGGCGCCCGCGGCGCGCCCCTTCACCTCGATCATACGCAGGGCACATCCGCGCTCCGGCGCCCCCTCGGGCACCGCCGACTCCACGTCGTAGCCGCAGTTGTCGGCGCTCACGTCGCGCGGGGCAAAGCCCAGCTCTCGCTCGATGGCCATGACGGCCCTCATGCCCGCGAGCTCCACCGCCCGCCTCGCCGCCGCGCTCTGCCGAGCGTCGGCGTCTCCCGCGCCGGCAAGCGCGCCCGCGGGGACGACCAGCGCCCCGCCGAGCACCCTCGGGGGCGCCGGCACGATGGCCTTCTCGCGCTCGAGCTGCGCCAGGCGCTCCTCCCTGCGCTGCCGCAGCTCGTCGGCGCGCCTGCGGGCGTTGAGCGAGCTCAGCTTGGTCTTCTTGCCCTGGCGCTCCTTCTCCTCGAGCTCCCAGGCACGACCGTCCCAGAAGTTGGCCTCGTCCAGAAGGCGCGCGTTCACCGCGGTCTCCACCTTGCGGATGTGCGGCAGGCGCCGCCCGCGAACCTCCGCGAGGTGCGCCGGCACGATCTCGCGTATGGCGAAATCCATGGCCCGGCGCTCGACGTCGTCGCCGAGCCAGCTCTGGGCCCGGGCGATCTCCCTCGTGGGCCCCGCCTCCGCGGGCCGCGGGCCCCGGTAGTCGAGGTAGGGCGCGTACCCGGCGTTGCGGAAGGCCCCGGAGGCGTCCACCTCGACGAAGCGGAACTCCTTGGAGACCGTGCGCTTGGTGCCGTCGTCCAGGACGCAGCCGTCCAGCACCGAGTCCTCGATGTACAGCAGCAGGCGCGGGTCGGTCCCGGCGTCCGAGTCGTCGACCAGGATGCTGCCCTCCTTGAGGGCCGAGGACATCTGGCCCACGACAACCTTCACCACGGCGTCGAGCAGCGGGCTACCCGGGCACACGAGCTCGGCGGGCACGAGGCCCGGCCCCTGCATCGAGGCCTTGTCGAAGCACACGCGCTCGTAGGAGCCCAGCACGCACCCCGCGCCCATGTTCACGGTCCTCACGGCGAAGGGGACCTCCAGCACCTCGAAGCGGCCTGCCTCCCGGGACTCGACCCGGCCGCCGAACCTCTTCATCGCGGCCATGAAGAACGCCTGTATGAAATGCGGCTCCAGCTTACGGGCCTCCATGCGCTCCATGTCCTCGCGGATGGCGCTCACGCTCGCCGCGTCCATAACCTCGGCGGTGAGGGCGTACTCGGCCAGGAGCTTCCTTATGGCACTCGTGTCCAGCGACGCGTCCACCACCTGGTCGAGGCGCGCCTTCACCTCGGGGTCGTCCCCGTAGCGCACGGCGTCCAGCAAAAGGTCGCGCAGGCTGCGCCCCTCGAACGTGAGCCGGCCCAGGATGTCGAAGACCTTGCCGCCCAGGGCGCCGCGCTCGATCTCGAGCTTTGCGAAGAGCCGCTGGAACACCTCGCCCTCGCGCGTCTGCACCGAGACGAGGTTCCACAGGTGGCAGACCTCCGTCTGCCCGATGCGGTGGATGCGACCGAAGCGCTGCTCCAGCCGGTTGGGGTTCCAGGGCAGGTCGTAGTTGATCATGAGGTGGGCGCGCTGCAGGTTGATGCCCTCGCCGGCCGCGTCGGTGGCGATGAGGATGCGCGCGTTGCGGTCCTGCTTGAAGGCCTCCTCGGCGCGGTGGCGGTCCTCGCGCGACATGCCGCCCTTGATGGTCAGCACCGCCCCGGCGTCGCCCAGAAGCGACGCGATCTTGCCCTGCAGGTAGTTAAGGGTGTCCTTGTGCTCGGTGAAGATGATGAGCTTCTCGCGCCGGCCGTCGGCGCCGAACATGTTGGAGTCGTCCTGCAGAAGGCGGCTGAGCTCCTCCCACTTGCGGTCCTCGCCGCTGATGCGCACGTCGTTGGCCTTGCGCTCGAGCGCCCGCAGCGTGGCGATCTCGGCCTCGAGCTCGGCGGTGTCCTTGGCGGCCGACGCGGTGTCGACCACGTCGTCCTCCATCTCCTCGTACTCCTCGCCCGAGAAGTCGTCCTCGTCGAAGTCCTCGGCCGCGGTGTCCCAGGCGTCGGAGTAGCGCACCCTGCCGCTCGCCGCGCTCTTGGCCTCGGCGAGCTTCGACTCCAGCCGCCCGCGCCTGCGGGCAAGCGACTGGTAGATGGCCTCCGGGCTCGACGCCAGGCGGCGCTGCAGGATGGTCAGGGCGAAGCCGACGCTGTTGCGGCGCTTGCCGTCCAGGCGGTCGGCGCGGTTGAACTCCTCGGTCACGTAGCGGGTCACGGCCTCGTAGAGGTCCTGCTCGGCGGCAGAGAGGTCGTACTCCACCGTGTAGGCGATCCTCTCGGGGAACAGCGGCCGCCCGTCGAACTTCAGCAGCTCCTCCTTCACGAGGCGCCGCATAACGTCGGAAACGTCCAGGTCGCCGCCGCCCGAGGGAGGGAGCGCCTGCTGGGCCTGGGCGCCCTGGGGGTTCCTCACGCGCGAGGCCCCGGCGAAGCGGTCCTTGTCGATGAGCGCCATGAAGTAGCGGAAGTCTGCCGGCTTGCCGTTGTGCGGCGTCGCCGTGAGCAGGAGCAGGTTCTCGGTGGTGTCGCCGAGCAGCTGACCCAGGCGGTAGCGCTTGGTGTACTTGGGCTCGCCGCCGAAGTTCGTGGCGCTCATCTTGTGGGCCTCGTCGCACACCACGAGGTCCCAGGAGGTCTGCCTGAGCTTCTGCTGCACCGCCTCGTTGCGGGCGAGCTTGTCGAGCCGCCCGATGCAAAGGTCGATGTCGTCGAAGGCGTTGCCCGTGGCCGAAGACTCGAGCACGTCGTTCGTGAGTATGCGGAAGGTCAGGCCGAACTTCTGGTAGAGCTCGTCCTGCCACTGCTCCACGAGGTTGCCCGGCGCCACGATCAGGCAGCGCTTGAGGTCGCCGCGCGTCATCATCTCCTTGATGAGCAGGCCGGTCATGATGGTCTTGCCCGCGCCGGGGTCGTCGGCCAGCACGTAGCGCAGCGGCATGCGCGGCAGCATCTCCTGGTACACGGCCGAGATCTGGTGCGGCAAAGGCTCAATGGCGGATGTGCGGATGGCCAGGTAGGGGTCGAACAGGTGCGCGAGGCCGATGCGGTAGGCCTCGGACACGAGGCGCAGGTCGTCGGCGTCGGCGCCGAAGCCCCACGCCCTCGACTCCTCGACGATGTAGTTGTCCTTGTCGAACTCGTAGAGCATGGCCTCGCCAAGGGCGCCCTGGTCGGTCTTGTAAGTGACGCTCAGGACAGCGTCGCCGTGCCACTCGACGGCCTTGACGGTGACGGCAGCGTCGCCCGCGATGCCGCGGACGCGCGCCCCCTTGACGATTTCGGACAGCTCGGCCACGCTACGCACCCTTCTTCGCGAGCTCTTCGATCATGCAGTTGCGCACGAAGGCGCTGAAGCTCATGCCCCGAAGCGCCGCCTCTTCCTTGGCCGCGTCCCGGAGGGTCTCCGGTATCCGGATGGTCATGGAGGCACGCTCGCCCTCGACGAGGTGCCGCCTGATCTCGGTCACGCTGGCGTGCGCGTCGACCAGCTCCGTGTAGGTTTCCATCGCCGCTCCTGCAATAAAAAGCGCATTACATTTGATACTCGGCGATTATACGGCAGCGACGCGACATTAAGGGACACTACGCGGCCATATGCGACGTTTCGCGCCTCGGCGGCAAGCCGGCGCCCGGCGAGCACCCGCCGCCAAGAGGCGGCGGGGACGGTTGTCCCGAGGCGAACCAGCCGCAGCTCAACCGCGCTGCCGAGAGGCAGCGGGAGACGGTTGCCCCGACAGCAAACCCCGGCGCCAAGAGGCGCCGTGGAAGGTTATCCCAGACGATTCAACACGCAGGCGGTTACCGCCAGTCGACGACCCGAAAGCCCGCGCCGCCAAGAGGCG
>CAVEWV010000164.1:0-5176 GCA_963619535.1 Acutalibacteraceae bacterium
GGCTCAGCCTCTCGAATACGACGAGCTTCTTGCCGCCCAGGCCGGAGGCGTCGAGTGCGAGCTCGACGGCCTGCGCGCCGTCCTCGACCTCGGGCTTGAACGTCGCCGCGCCGGTGACGGGGGTCCCGTCCTCCGCCGCGACGGCCTCGCCGGTCTCGGCGTCCATGAGCGTGGCCTCGAGAGTGTACTCCGCGCCGGGCGTCAGCCCCTCGTAGGTCACCTCGTCGACGACGGTGGCCTCGGTTCCGGTCACCAGCTTGTCGCCGTCGGACTTGTCGGCCGCGGTGGTATGGATGTCGAGGAAGTGCACGGTCTGGTCCCCGTCGTCGATGTCGGCGTGCGCCGCGACCTCGACGCCCCCGGACATGAGGGACTCGAAGGCCACGACGTCCTCCCCGGCGAGCAGGCTGGAGTCGAAGGTGAACTCGAGCTCGACCTGGCCGCTCGCCGCCTTGGGCTTGAAGGTCTTGGTCGCCGTGACGGCGTTGCCCTCGGCGTCCTTGAGCGCCTCGCCGGTGGACTTCACCATGAGGGTTCCGGTGAGCGAGTACTCGGTGCCGTCGGTCTTGAGGTTCTCGTACCAGACGGCGTCGACGATCGTGGTCTGCCCGGAGGCCTGGGCGACGTGGTCGCCGTCGGCCTTGTCCGTCGCCTCGGTCCGGACCTTGGGGCCCTGCCTGTCGTCGAGGCTCATCCACACCGCCTTGGCAACGCCGGAGTCGCGCTCGACCACGAAGGTCTTCTTGACGAGCTCGTAGCCCTCGTTGGTGTCGCTGCGCAGCTCCTCGAGCTCGTAGGTGCCGTACGGCAGCGCGCCCAGGCCGTCGTCGGCCTCGGCCTCGCCGCCGTCCTCGCCGAGGCCGAACCAGATGCCGGCCCTCGGGTCCATGTCGGATGCCTTGATCTCGTCGGCGTCGAGCAGGGCGTCGTTGGCGTTGGTGCTCGAGCTGTGCCTGTTCCAGGAGCTGGCGGTGGAGGCGTTGCCGTTGGCGTCGGTGGCCAGCACATGCGCCTCGCCGGTGGCGAGGTTGGTGAGCTTGAAGGCCACCTGCAGGGAAGCGTTGGTGTCCTCGGCCATCTTCACGAGCTCCAGGTCGTTGCGGACCGCCTGGTCGCGAAACTCCAGCGCGCCCCCGTCGGACGTCGCATCGACGATCTCGCCGTCGGTGCGGACCCGGAAGGTCTTGGCCTCGCCGTCGGTGAGCAGGTAGGAGCCGTTGGTCTTCGTCTCCTGCACGGTGTAGGTGCCGTAGGGCAGCTCGTCCGCGGCGGTCTGGGCGGTGTAGGCGCCGGCCTCCTCGTTCCAGGCCGTCGCGATCGTCTTGACGGCCTCGCCGGGCTCGAACCATTCGCCGCCCACGAGCACCTTGGCCGCCGACGCGTTGGAGACGGTGAACTCGATGCCGCTCAGGGTGGACCCCGCGCTCTTGGCTCCGTGCGAGTCGCCGCCGAGGGCCTCGGATTTCCCTAGCTCCCTGTCGGACTTGGTCACCTGCACGCCGCCGCGGATCACGTCGTCCTGGAACGCGTCTCCCGTCAGGTCGGCCGCCTCGCCGTTGCCGACGGTGGCCGTCTTGGCCGCGTCGGTCGCCCCGTAGCCCTCGGGGGCCTTCGACTCCCTGACCTCGTACTTGCCCGCGGGAAGGTCGCGGTCCCCGGTCGACGCCGTGAACTTGCCGGCGCCGGCGTCCCACTCGCTCTCGATGGACATGACCGTCTCGCCGTCGGCGTAGTACCTCCCGTTCACGTAGGCGTACGCGCCCGTGGCGTTGACTACGTCGAACCTCGCGCCCGCGAGGGAGCCGTCGCCCTGGGCCGCGTCGCCGGCCTGGGAGTCGGCCTTGGCGACCTTCAGGCCGCCGGCGTCGTACGAGAAGCTCACGAGCGTCTGGCTGGCGGATCCGGTGTCCACGGTGAAGGCCTCGAAGGCGCTCGGCACCTTGCCCTTGAGCGCCTGGACCTTGTCCCAGGTCCCCCCGAGCAGCTCGTCGGCTGCCCATCCGGCGAAGTCCGCGCTGGTGCCGTAGGTGGCCTGCGACTTGTCGCCCGAGTGGGCGTACGAGATCAGGATGTGGCTCGCTGCCAGGTACTTGTCGTCGTCCCAGGCGCTGCCGTCGTACCACGTGCTCGGGAACATCGACTCGTCGAAGCCGGGCGCGCGCCAGCTGGCCCAGATCGCGGCCTCCACGTCGTCGCTCGCGGCCGAGGCGGCGTAGCTCCCGGCGCTCGGCGTCGGGGACGTGGGGTCGGCGCAGTACGCGATGGCGCCGTCGGCCTCCATGTAGGTGGTGTTGTATCCCGCGTAGGGGATCTCCTGGCCGATGCTGACCTCGACCGATCCCGGCCGCGCCTGGGCCGTCGCGACGCTCGCCGTGAGCGACGCGCACAGCAGCAGGAGCGCCAGCGCGCATCGCAGGAGCTTCTCATGCGCGGTCGTCCTCGTCGTTGCGTCCATCACAATCCTCCCTGCCTTTCGATTGACTGGTTTCGGCGCGGCTCTCCCTGGCCGTGCGCCCTGTTGGCCGAGCGCGCGTCGCTCGCGCGCTCCTGCAGGTAGCGGCTCCGCTGGGACTCGAGCGCCTCGCGGATCTGCGCCGGCATGACCTTGACCGTGTCCTTGAGGGGCTTTCCCGACCCGTCGATAACGGGCTTGCCGTCCTCGCCCATGACCGTCCGCCTCAGCCACACCTCGCGGTTGGCAAGCAGCGGCACGTCGCGGAAGTCCGCGCCCTTGTGCCTGCTCTCGTTGACGAACATGGGGCTGAACTCGTAGTAGCTCAGGTCCTGCCCGTCGATGACCGTGCCCTTGGGCAGCGTCACGCTGTTGAACGTGCGCGCCTCGCCCGTGGCGCGGTCCGTGTACCCGATGCCCTCGCGCACGAACGACTTGTGCAGCGAGAGGTACACGTTCTTCTTCTCTTCCATTCCTTCCTCCTTGCCGTTTCTTCGCTGTCGGTTGCATTGCCGCCCGGACGGGCGCCCGGGTCTTCCATAGGCATCGCCTCCCCGCCCCGGCGCCCTAGGCCCCGCCGACGATGTCGCGGGCCCAGCTGCCGCTCTTCACGAGCGATAGGATCAGCAGCACGCACATGGCCAGGTACTGCAGCGCGTAGGTGAGGCCGCTGGCCACCGAGTCGACGGGGGTGCCCGTGCCGGGGTTGGCCGACGCGAGCCCGCCGAGAACGATCGGGAAGGCTATGAGCAGCACCAGGATCACGATGCCCGCGATGCACACGGCGCCGAAGCTCTTCAGGTAGCCGATGCCGATCTGGCGCGTGGCGTCCATTCCCAGGAAGGCCAGCGGGATCGGCGCGAAGGCCGCCATGACGTAAAGCTGCAGGGCGCGGGCCCAGCAGACGACGAGGGCCACGACGTAAGCCGCGAGCACCGCGACCCAGCTGATGAGGCTCACGATGAGCATGGCCGCGAGCGAGGCCACGTCGTCGTCGGTGGTGACGATGGAGACCTCCTCGAGGCTGAGCGTGCCGCCCGAGCCGAACAGGCCCTCCACCCGGTCGATGGCCAGGCCGCACACCTCGTAGACGGACGCCATCAGATCGAAGCTGTTCTGGATGAGGAACAGGAACACGGCGAAGAACACCAGCAGGAACGCGACCTCCTTCACGCCCGGCAGGCTCTGGCTCCCGTCCATGCGCTGGGATATCTCGATGAGCTTGAGGGTGAAGACGAGGCCGAGCACGCCGCACCCGATGGGGAGTATCGCCGCCTGCCACGCGCCGCGCGCGACGTCGTACATGCTCACGTCGCCCGAGGCGCCGAGCATCCCCGCGAAGTCGGCCGAGAGGATGCCGTCGACCCCGATGGAGCCGAGCACGCTCGTCTGGGCCCTGAACATCCAGTTGCAGCAGTCGCGCAGCACCCCGCAGAGCCAGTTGTTGACGTCGCCCGCGATGTCCGCGTAGGCGGGCTGCGCGGGGACGAGCATCGCGGCGAGCGCGAGGGTCGCCAGCGCCGCGGCGGTGGTCATCCTGCTTGCGCGCAGGGGCGCGGTCGCGCGCGCCACGCTACATCGCCTCGATCTTGCCGTCGGAGGACACGAGCACCGTCACCACGGTCGAGGCGGCGTCGTTGAGCGTGAAGGTCGCCGACGCGCGCCCCTCGCCGTAGTCGATCCAGACCTCCTTGTCCCAGGTGGCCCGGGTTGCGTAGGGCGAGACCTTGCTCGCCTTGCCCGCTATCGCGGCCCGGACGTCCTCGGTCGTCGCGCCCAGCGCCTCCGACAGGCGCCCGTCGGCGCCCGAGAGCTCGAAGTCGTCGGCGCCGGCCCGCTGCGGCACGTATGCCTGGGCGAGCCTGTCGCACGTCAGCACCTTGCCGCCGTCGGCGCCCTCCGCAACCTGTATGAGCGACAGGCCGCCGCCCTCTCCCGTCACCTGGATCTCGAGCGTGAGCGTGCCGTCCCTCGACGTCTCGGCCCCGGGCGCGAAGAAGACGGCCTTGTCGGACCCGCCGGCGCGCTCGACCATCACGCCGTTGGCGACGTTGAGGGTGGCGCTTGGATCGTCCTTGCCGACCCACGAGGTGTTCCAGAGCGACTCCGCCCCGGTCGGGGAGGGGTCGTCTCCCTCCGCGGGCTGCGCCGTCCCGTCTTCGACCTGCGGGGAGCCGTCCTCGGCCTGCCCGGCCTCCGCGGCGCCCTGCCCCGCCGCGCCGTCCGCGAGGCTCATCGAGCAGCGCGCGGCGCCCGCGCCGATGAGCACGGTGGCGGCCGCTATGGCGACGATCATGGCCGCCAGCTTCCTTCTTTCCATTGACTTCACCTTTCACTTCCTGGCCGTCAGGGCGCAGCTGAAGTGCGATATGCCGCTGGCGATGCAGCAGACCGCGCCCGAGTGCGGCTCGTGTATGTACTGGTCGTTGCCTATGTAGATGGCCACATGACCCGTCTTGTAGAGGATGTCGCCGGGCTGGGCCTGCGACAGGGGTATGGGCGTGAGCTCCCTGTACTGGTCGCCCGTGTAGTGGCTGATGGATATGCCCGCCTGCCGGTAGCAGTACTGCGTGAGCCCGCTGCAGTCGAGCGCCTTGCCGGGCGTCGAGCCGCCCCACACGTACGGGACGCCCAGCTGGCTGTAGGCCGCCTTCACGATGGCGTCGGCGCCGGCCGAGGCGCCTTTCAGGTCCTCTGCGGTCATGGAGTCGAGCCGCCTGAGGC